>JBEBHD010000062.1:0-21712 GCA_040080915.1 Saprospiraceae bacterium | reverse complement strand
GACTTCTTCCACCACTGCCGAGCCGGAAAGTTGGTAGGCGGCCCACAGCGTCTTGGCCACATCGTCGGCTTGCATGAGGCGTTCGGGAGGTAGGTTGACTCCACGCCAGGAGTCGGACCATGCGGCACCGGGCAGCAGGGCCGTCACCCGGATACCTTCCGTTTTCATCTCCTCCCGCAGTGCTTTGGAAAACCCCAGCAGGGCAAACTTGGAGATGGAGTACGAGGCCCCGTTGGGGTATGCGTGCAGGCTGGCGATACTGCACATATTGAAAATATGCCCCTGTCGGTGCGGGCGCATGAGCGGAAGCAGCGCACGGGTGAGGTAGTAGGCGCTGTGCAGGTTGACGCGCAGAAGCAACTCGAACGCCTCATCGGTCTCGCCCGAAACGGTGTCGGGAAGAAATATTCCGGCGTTGTTCACTAATACGTCTAAGCGGGGCCAGTGCCCGCGCACAGCATCGCCAAAGCGCTGCACGTCGGCCTTTTTTCCGAGGTCGGCTGTGTGTACGAACAGCCCGCGCTCCGGAAACGCCGAAGCCCAGTAGCCTTGCATGGCCTCCAAGTCGGTGGACGTACGGGCGCACACGCACAGGTCGAAGCCATTGGCGGCAAAAATTTCGGCAATGGCGCGGCCAAGGCCCTTGGTTGCGCCGGTGATCACGGCAGTGGGCACACGGTTGGGTACAGGTTTTTTCTCCACGGTTATTTTTTTGTTTTTTGAAAATCAGTACGTTGCGATTTATGCGCAAGCAAAAACTCTGGCACAAGGCTTTTTTGCCGCCCAAAGTTTGGAAAAATTTTGCTCAATGTGCCACCAAAACACCAGGCCTGCTGTCTATGGGGACAGTTTACACCAGCACACAAGTAGGTTATTGATGAAAACAAAACTTCTCCTCTGCCTTGCCCTGGCGGGAAACCTCGCATTGGCCGCTCAAACACCGAGTATTTACCAGCGCCTCTCCTCCAGCGACCAACCCGCTCTCACGCTCAGCACGGACATCTCGGCGCTGATGACCAACAAAAACACCGACGATTACCAACCGGCAAGTTTGGTGTCTGCTGACGGAAAAAAGTACGAGGTCAGTGTGAAGCCGCGCGGCAAGTTTCGCCGCCGCATCGCGGAAATTCCGCCGTTGAAACTCAAATTCAAGAAAAAAATGCTGCAAAGCGAGGGCCTCGATACGCTGAACGAGGTCAAGTTGGTGCTGCCCACTTCTTTGGATGAGGCCGGAAACGAGCGCGTAGTGCGGGAGTACCTCGCCTACCGCATGTACGAACAGGTTTCCCCCTACCATGTTCGCGCCCATTTGATCAACCTGACCTTGGTGAATACCGGCATCCAAAACGAGGCAAAATACAACGTACAGGCCATCCTGTTGGAAGACGAGGAAGAAACCGCCGCACGGTCCAAGGGCACGCTGCTCGAACAGTTTGGCCTGACCATGGATAAATTGGATCAGGAGCAGGCCGCGCTGATGGCTGTTTTTCAGTACATGGTCGGCAACACGGACTGGAGCCTGACCGAGTTTCGGAACATCCGACTGATGCAAACCGCCGCCGGCCCGATCGTGGCTATTCCCTTCGACTTTGATTTTTGCGGTTTTGTGGACGCGCCCTACGCCAGCCCGTTGAGCGAATCGGGTCTCCGCAATGTACGCGAGCGTTTCCTCATGGCTGGCAACCTGACAGAAGATGCGGTAAAAAACGCCGCCAAAACCCTGCACGACCACCGGGCAGGGTTTGAGCAACTATGTCGCCAAGGACTTGTTTCCGATAGCATTGCGAACAAGTGCGTGAAATACCTGGAGTCGTTTTTTAAGGAAAAACTGTAACTCACCACACGCTCATCACCACTACCGCCACCACAAATACCCCGAGGTAAATCGCTGCCAGCCACCGTTCCTTCTGGATCAGGCGTGCCTCTGGCAGGCGGTTCTCGCGCATGAGCCAGTTGCCCGACCGGATGACCTGCAGCAGCACGAGCGAAATGAGCAGGTAGGCCAGCAGGTAGATTTTGTCCATCAGCACCATGTAGCCCGTGTCGGGCAAGGCGTTGCTGTACGACTGCTGGAGAAAAACGGCTGTGAGCAACCCGCCGATGGGCAGGGACGAGCGGGTATCAATGTGCGACGGGTGCAGCAGCATGGAGCCGATGCTGACCAGCATGACAATGAAAAGCGGCAGCAGCATTTTCAGGAGAAAATAATTGATCGGACGGGACAGCAGCACGCGGCAGGTCAGGTTGCTGTAGGCGCGGGCGTTTTCGTCGGGGTTTCCGAAGTTGGTGCCGTAGTCGTGGTTAGTAGCCTGGAATGCGCAACCGTCAATGTCCCAGCCCACCAATTGCAGCGTTTTTCGGATGGAAGCGCCAGCGGTATCAGCCACATACACGAGCGTTTCGGAATCGTGCTCCGGGTTTTCGATCTGGATATCGAGCGCGTGGCGGTCGAGCGGGAAGTCGCCAAGTGAAAACGAGTGAAAGAACCGGCCTTCTACGCGAAAAACGCGGTAGTTGGTGCTATCCCGCATAAGGCTGTCGCTGCCGTCGCCCGACACCACGGAGGTAATGCTCCATTTTTCGATGGCGTTCACGAACTCGATCTCCGTCGGGTCAATATCGCCTTTCCACTTGAACCACAAGTAAAAGTCGGCGTAAAACGAGTACTCGTCCATGTTCAGGTCGTACAGGTTCATCAGGTGCATGCCGACTTTGACTTCCTGCGGCGTTTGCGCCGGAAGGGTTTGGGAAAAAAAGCCAAGGCAAAAAAGAGCGGAAAGGAAAACGCGGCGCATAGCGGGAAGTGGTATTTTGGAGGCAAACGTATGCAACGTGCGCGAAAGAATGTGTCAAAAAAATCGCTGGTTGTCAGTGTGTCTCGTCCTGAAATAACTTTACACTTGTGATTTGTGTAAAGTGATTTCAGGACAAGACACCCTAACTTGCGCCAAAATTCACAACACCACACCGTCATGATCAGCAAACTCATCAAATACGGCCTGATTCTCGTGGCTGGCATCCTGATCTACAACCTCATTTACGGCGATGCAGCCGAGAAAAAACAGGCCAAGGAAATCATCGGAAAGGCAGGCGATGCCCTGGGGGCTACCTGGGGACTGCTCAAGTCCGAAAAACAAAAATTCGACGCAGGCAAGTACGACCAGGCGCTCGACAAACTCGGCAGTGCCTACCAGGCTATCCGAAACAGTGCCCAGTATGTGGACGAAAACGTGCTCCGCCGCCTCGGAGAACTGGAGCGCCGTAAGGCCCAGTTGCAAGACCAGTTGGAAACGGTGGAAGCCGCCGACCAGACCCTGCGCGATGCACCGCCGCCGCCAAAGAAAAAAGGCCTGCGATCCGACACCACCAACGCCAACGCCGCCAAAGAAGCCGAACAAAAACGCCGCAAGGCCGAGCTCCTGCGCGAAATGGAAACGCTCGTACGCGATTCCGACATCCTCATCAAACAAGCCCAAGACCAATAGCCCCGCCGCCGACGATGGTTGATTTTTCCAGAAAAATACTACCCAACGGCCTGCGCGTACTCGTACACGAAGACCGCAACACGCCCCTTGTGGCCGTCAACGTGACCTACCACGTCGGCTCCCGCGACGAAAGCCCCGACAAAACCGGTTTCGCCCACCTGTTCGAGCACCTCATGTTCGCGGGCAGCCGCAACGCGCCCGATTTCGACGAGCCGCTCCAGCGCGCCGGCGGCGAAAACAACGCCTACACCACCAACGACTACACCACGTTTTACGAAATACTGCCCGCCGAAAACCTCGAAACGGCGCTTTTCCTCGAAAGCGACCGCATGCTGGCACTCAATGTGGGCAAACGCGCCCTCAACGTGCAGCGCCGGGTAGTGGTGGAAGAGTTCAAGGAAACCTGCCTGAACGAACCCTATGGCGATGCCTGGCACCACCTGTCTGAACTCATGTTCCGGGTACACCCCTACCGTTGGCCGGTCATCGGCCTCGTACCCGAACACGTGGAAAACGCCAACCTGGACGATGTGCGCGACTTTTTTCACCGCTGGTACACCCCGAACAATGCCGTGCTGACCATCGCCGGAAACATAACAGCCGAGCAGGCTTTCCCTTTGGCGGAAAAATGGTTTGGCAGTATCCCGCCCGGCCCGGATCCACTGCGCAACCTGCCCGAGGAGCCACCTCAAACTGAACTACAACAACGCACGGTACATGCTGACGTGCCGATGCCCGCCGTGTATCTGGCCTTCCGCACCCCGCCGAGGCTGCACCCGGATTTTTACCCGATGGACCTGCTCACCGATGTGCTGGCACAGGGGCAGTCGTCGCGGCTGTACCGTCGTTTGGTGAAGGAACAGCGCCTTTTTTCCTCCATTGATGCTTATGTGACGGCCAATATTGACCCAGGCCTGCTGATCGTGGAGGGCAAGCCGGCGGAGGGAGTGTCGCCAGAAACAGCCCTCGCCGCCATTTGGGCCGAACTTGATGCCCTGAAGGCCGTGCCCGTTGAGGCCCGTGAATTGGAAAAAATCCTGCACCGGTTCGAGAGCACCATCGTTTTTTCAGAAACCAGCGTGATGAACAAGGCCCAAAACCTCGGTTTTTACGAAATCCTGCAAAGCGCCGAACTGATGAACGATGAAACGGCTACCTATCGGGCCGTATCGTCGGCAGATTTGCAGCGCGTGGCCGGGGAGATGTTTCAGGAAAAAAATGCCGGGGTGCTGATTTATTTGCCCATCCCGGTGGCCAAGATTTGAGTGAAAAAAATGAACGCGAACCCGTAGTTTTGTCCAAAATTACTACAACATGACTGCTGCCCAACCGGAACTATACCCCGCCACTGCCTTTGCCGGGCAACCCGCACCGCCGGAACGCATCACGTGGGAGGTTTTTGAAAAAGAATACCTCCACCGCGAAGACGGCTACAAGTATGAATGGGTGCGCGGTGAAGTGGTGCAAACACCTCGCGATATGAACCAGTACCAGTACTACATCCTGATCAACCTACAGAAGTTGTTCAATCAGTTGCATCAAGAGGGGAAAGCCTCGGGGCACTTACTCACGGAAATTGACACCTTTTTTCTGAAAAACGCACACCGCCGCCCCGATATGGCCTGGTTCACAGACGAGCAGGCGGCCCGCATGGCTCACCGCGAAAATCAGGTGCCGAATTTTGTGATCGAAATCGTGTCGGACAACGACATCGTGGACAACCTGCTGGACAAATTGGGCGATTACCGTGCCGCTAACGTGGCCGTCATCTGGCTCGTTTCGCCCCGTTTGGAACAGGTGCATGTTTACTGTGGCGACAAAAACGCCATTTGCAAAGGATCGGACGTGTGCTCCGCAGCGCCGGTACTGCCTGATTTTCAACTCAGCGCCGAGGCGCTTTTTGCCAAGCCGGAGTTACCCGGTGCCTAACCCTTGGCAAACACCCGCTCGTCCATGACCGGGATGAGCACGTCCACCTGGGTGCCGGTGTGTTGGCCATTGGTTTTTTCTCCGATGTCCGAGATTTTGATATACTGACCCGGCGGATTTTTGTGCAGTTGGTGCAGCAGGGTGAGGCGTTCGAGCGTGATTTCCATACCACGCGACCGGTGCGTCTGGTACGATTCGGATTGAGCCATTTGTTTTTCCTTTCCTTTGTTGAAACCCACACCATCGTCGCGGATCACGCAGCGCACCGTGCGTTCGTCTTCTGATAGTATAAATTCAATGGTCAGCCGTCCCGACAGTTTGGGGCGCAAGCCGTGCTCGATAGCATTTTCAACGAACGGCTGGATGATCATGGCCGGGATGTGCAGCTCACCCGCATCGCTGTCGGGCGGCAGCACCACCTTGTAATACAACCGATCCCGAAACCGCAGGGTGCGGTTCACCTCGAGGTACAGGTTCAAAAACTCTTTTTCTTTGTCCAGCGAGACCTCCTCATTGCGGGAGTATTCCAGCGTGCTGCGAATGAGTCGGGCGAAACGCGCCAGCGAGGTCTCCGCTTCCTCGTTGCGGCCCGACGTGATGAGGCCCTGGATGGCGTTCATGGCATTGAACAGGAAGTGCGGGTTCATTTGGGCATGCAGGGCACGCAATTGGAGGCTGGTCACCCGCAGTTTAGCCAACTGGGCCTCCTGGCGGCTGCGCTCCAGGTTGTGCCGGGCCTCGATCTCCTGGCGTTCGCGGTCGCGCACATATTGGTAATGCCGTTCGGCAGTTTCGGTGGTGCGACGTTGCCACAGGTAAGCCTGTTGGAAGTCGCTCCGTGCTTCACACAATTGGGCCAGGGATTGGCATACGTGTGCGAGGTAGTTGAGGTCGTGGCCTTCCAGGCCAAAATTGTACGCCTGTTCGAAGTGCTGTTCTGCTTGTTCGAAATTGCCGAGTTTCGTGAGCAGTTCTGCCCGCCAGCCTTGTATTTTGGACAAATTGGTGAAGTCCGCCGGTTTCGATGGATTCGGGAATTGATCCTTGGCCTCATCGAAGAGCGCAGCGGCGCGAACGGGGTCGTTCCCTAAAAAAGCCAGGATCCCGAGGTTGGCCAGTGCGTACGCTTTGGCCTCGAATTCCTCCTTTTCGGCATATTTGAGTACTTTTTCAAAACACTCGCTGGCGTATTCAGCATCATTTTGTGCCAAAGCGGCCCGACCTGCATTTTGGTAATGCCACGGGAGGCGGGGGCGCAGTCGGTTTCCTTCCACGATAGGCATCACGCGCAGGTAGGCATCCAGGCTGTTTTCTTTCTCGTCGAGCCGTTCGTACAGGTCGCCCAAGCCGCCGATAACGAGGGTCAGGATGTAGCGGTCTTTTAGCGAGGCGTGCTCGCCCAACCCGATGAGGATGCTTTCGGCTTCCTGAAGGCTTTCGAGTGCTTTGCGGTTGTTGCCGAGGTGCAGGTGCAGAAATCCCTCCCGGCAGGCCAATTGGCCGCGCAGGTAGGCTACTTCCGATTTTCCCAGGTACTGGCGGGTGCGGTCGAGGCTTTGCTGCACGGCAGGCCAGTCGCGGCGGTTCAGGTGTACTGCCGCCATGTCGAGGCAGATTTCGGCCAGCGGGGTCGGGTTTGCCTGGTTTTCCAAAATGGTCGTAGCGAGGCCATAGAGTTCCAGTGCCTGGTCAAAATGTTGCCATTGATTTTCGAGAAAAGCCTGGTGCAGGTAGTAGCCGAGGCGAATGTCGGCGGGCGATTTTGGGGTAATATTTTTCTCCAAATGTGCCAGCGCCGTACGGGCCTGCTCAAAGTCGGTAAAGGCCCACTGGCTCAGGTCGGCGCATAAGCTGCGTAGATGCGTGGTGTCGGAAGGTGGTGGGACAAGGGCGGTGGGCATGGCGGCAGGTCGTCGAGATTGGCAGGTTCATAGCCAGGCAAATTTGGGCACTTTGGTAAAGATAGTGCTGCGTCCGGCTAATGTTCCCCGAATCTTTGGACTGGCCTGTGGTCACTCTGCGTTGGCAAAAAACCTCATTTATTCTCGATAAAATCGGCTTTTGCCGCCTTAATTGACCGCATCCCAACCGCAATGATTCCGGGAACATTAGCCGGACGCAGCACTCGTGCAAAGGTACCGCATTTTTTTTCCGACTTTTGGCCGCAAAAAAATTGCTTGATGCTCAAACACACGACTGCCGCCCTTGTTTTTCTCTGTCTTTTGACAACTGCCTGCCAGAACAATTCTTCACCTGCAAACACGCCCGATCCTTTGCCTCCTTCTGTATTTAACCCGGAACAATACACCACGCCGCACCCGGAGAAAAAACCCAAGCAGCTCACTTCTGCTTTTGGTGATGTGCGCACCGATGACTACTACTGGCTCAATGAACGGGAAAACCCCGCAGTGACCGCTTATCTCGAGGCCGAAAATCGCTATACCGACTCCGTGCTCGCGCCTGTGGCTGGCCTCAAGGACAAGATTTTTGAGGAAATGAAAGCCCGTATCAAGCAAGACGACAACACCGTGCCCTATCTCAGAAACGGCTACTGGTATTATGCTCGTTTCGAGGCAGGCAAGGAGTACCCGATCCATTGCCGTAAAAAAGGCAACCTTGAAGCCGCCGAAGAAATCCTCGTCAACGTGAATGACATTGCCGCAGGCAAGCCCTACTGCATCGTCGTGGGCCTCAATGTCAGCCCCGACAACAACCTGCTTTTCTATCAGGTGGATTTCACCGGGCGCAACCTGTTCGAGGGCAAAATCCTCGACTTGCGCACCGGCAAACTGCTCGGCGACCGCTTCAGCGGCCAATTGGCCGGTTCATCTGCCTGGAGCAAAGACAGCCAGCACTTATTTTACGAGACCAAAGACCCCGTCACGCTGCGCAACGATAAAATCCGCCGCCACCGCATCGGCGGCGACGGCAAGAGCGATGCCATCGTGCTGGAGGAAAAAGACGAGACGCTGTACCTGTCCCTTACCAAATCCAAGTCCGGAGAGTTTCTTTTTGTCAACCACGGCTACACCGACAACCTCGAAACCCATTTCCTGAACGCAGGCAACCCAATGGGCGAATTCCAGGTGATCCGGCCCAAGGAAAAGGGTTTTTTCTACGACGTGGAGCACCGGGGCGACAAGTTCCTCGTGCGCACCAACTGGAACGCCCGCAACTTCCGCCTTATGGAAACGCCCACCGATAAGCCAGGTAGCGACAATTGGACCGAAGTCTTGCCCCACGGGCCCGACGTGTTGCTTGACGGCATCGAGGTTTTTCAAGACTACCTCGTGGTGGCTGAACGCAAGGGCGGCCTCAAGCAATTGCGCGTCATTCGTTGGAACGACCGGCAGGAGCACTACCTCGATTTTGGCGAGCCGACTTACGCTGCTAACCCGGACGTGAATGCTGAGTTCAACAGTAAAAACTTGCGTTATCGCTTTTCTTCGTTGAAAACCCCAGGCTCCGTTTTCGATTACGACATGGAAACCCGCCAAAAAACCTTGCGCAAGACTGATCCTGTGCTCGGTGGTTTCAACTCAGAAAACTATACCACCGAGTTTGTATGGGCCAAGGCCCGCGACGGCAAACAGGTGCCTATCTCGCTCGTGTACAAAAAAGGCCTCAAACGCGATGGAAGCGCGCCGTGCCACCTGGTTGGTTACGGCTCGTATGGGTTTGCATATGACCCCGGGTTCAACCGCGATGCCGTGAGCATGCTCGACCGCGGCATTGTGTACGCCATTGCGCATATCCGAGGCGGTACCGATATGGGCTACGGCTGGTACGACGACGGCAAGATGCTGCGCAAAATGAACACCTTCACCGATTTCATTGACTGCGCCGCTGCGCTTTGTGCAGAAAAATACACCAGTGCCGACCGCCTGTTTGCCAGCGGACGCTCCGCTGGCGGCCTGCTCATGGGGGCCATAGCGAACATGGCTCCCGACCAGTTCCGCGGCATCATCGCCGGCGTGCCGTTCGTGGACGTGCTCACCACCATGAGTGACCCCAGCATTCCGCTCACCACGGGCGAGTACACCGAATGGGGCAACCCCGCCGTAAAGGAAGAGTACGAATACATGAAGCAGTACTCGCCCTACGACAATGTGAAGGCACAGGACTATCCGCACCTGCTCGTGCTCACCTCGTTTTCCGACTCACAGGTGCAGTACTTCGAGCCGGCCAAGTGGGTAGCCAAATTGCGTGACGTGAAAACCGACAGCAACCCGCTGCTTTTCAAGACCAACATGTCCGGCTCGCACGGCGGCTCCTCGGGTCGTTTTGAGCGGCTCAAGGAGCGGGCGCTGGAACTGTCGTGGATGATGGGTGTGCTGGGAATGAAGGAAGAGGCTGTGCGGCAGTGAGGTATAGCATGAAGTAATGGAGTGATTTCCCACACTACTGGACATTTTATGTTTTCGTGTACCCAGACCTTCCAGGTTTGTCAAATCTGGAAGGTCTCATTCCAAAAATGTCCAGTAGTGTGGTCGATGAGGCACATCCGTCACAGTCCTATCAACGCCCGCCATGACAGCAGTTCGGCCTCCCTCCGGATTTGAGCTTCATCACCGGCAAAAAGTACGATGTTTCTGCCTGAAAACTGCGGCGCAGCCTCGCGCACGAACTGGATGCCTTTGTAAAATTGAGCCATAGGCGTGAAACTGAACTTGGCTTCCACAAGGTGTACTTCCCCGCCTTCCCGAACCAGAAAATCCACTTCGTTGCCGTTGGAGTCCCGCCAAAAATAGATGGAGGCCGGGCGAAAGGCATTGTACCGGTTTTTCATCAATTCAGCTGCCACCATGTTTTCAAAAAGGCTGCCCTTGGCGTGGTAGTGGTCTATCTGAGCCGATTCGTTCAGATCGAGCAAGTGGCAGAGCAGGCCCGTATCGTAGAAGTAGAGTTTGGGCGACTTGATGAGCCGCTTGGAGAAATTTTCAAAATACGGCTGCAATTGGAACGCGATAAATCCGGCCTCCAGAATGTTCAGCCATTTTTTCAGCGTGGGCTGTGAAATACCTGCCTCCGTGGCCAATGCTTGGTAATTCACCGGTTGCCCTACTCTGCCCGCACAAAGGCGCAGAAAGTTTCGGAAGGTGTTCAGGTCAGAAATGTTGGTCACGCTGCGCACGTCGCGTTCGAGATACGTTTCGATGTACGATGGGAAATAGGCGCTCGGATGGATGTCGCGTTCAAAAAGCGCCGGGTACCCGCCTCGGAAAATAGCCGCCTCGGGGTTGTTCGCCAACAAATCTGGCGTGTGCCCGTACATCTCCCGATGGCTCAGTGGCAAGAGTTTGAAAATGGCCACCCTGCCCGCCAAGGACTGCGCCACATTGTCGGCCAAAAGGAAGTTTTGCGACCCCGACAGGATGTACTTCCCCATTTCCTTGTCCTCATCGGCACGCACCTGCAGGTAAGAAAACAATTCGGGCACCCGTTGGGCCTCGTCGAGAATGATCTTGCCCGGGTATTGCCTCAAAAAACCTACGGGATCGGTCGCCGCAAACTCGCGGTTAGCCGCAAACTCCAAGTTGACATACTGGTAGTCTGCAAACATTTCGCGCAGCAAGGTAGTCTTGCCTGCCTGCCGGGGACCAATGACCAGCAAAATCGGGAATTTCGTCAGCATTTCCCGGATGGCGGCTTCTATCTGTCGGGCGATCATGTTTTGTTTTTTTATGCAAAACTAAAAGATCATTTTCAATTTTACATAAAAAAACAAGGACCAACTTAGCACACCACCCCTCAGTCGCCACTAAACAAGCAACTTACGAACGCCAAACCCGGTACCCGGATGCTTGCTCAGGCTGGTCTTCGGGCAGTTCGCGTAGCGGCTCGCAGGGCTTAAGCGAATCGTAGCACTGTTTGGGCAACTGTTGGTACAGGCGCGTGCCCTCGGTTTTCCAAGCGATCATTTCGTCACTCACCTCGCGGATGATTTTGCCGGGATTGCCCACGACTAAACTCCGCCGGGGAATCTTTTCACCCGCCTTCAAAAAACACAGTGCTCCGATGATGCACTCTTCGCCGATTTCCACCTCGTCCATCAACACGGCATTCATACCGATGAGGCAGTTGCGGCCAATGGTGGCCCCGTGTACGATGGCCCCGTGACCAATGTGCGCCGATTCGTGCAGACACACCGTGACACCTGGAAACATGTGAATCGTGCAGTTTTCCTGCACATTACAGCCATCGGCGATAACGATCCGGCCCCAATCGCCACGAACGGCGGCGCCCGGTCCGATGTACACGTCGCGCCCGATGACAACATTGCCCGTCACCGCCGCCTGTGGATGCACAAATGCACTCTCGTGTACCACGGGGCGGTAGCCATTGAATTCGTAAATCATGTTTGAATAAGGGTTAGTAGGTTGGAAGGTTTCTGGTAATGCTTGGGGTTTGGCATTTCGAGGAAACCTGGCCGACACGCGTGTTTGTCCATTAAGAGAAATTCGCCCTCGCTGCGACAGGCCTATTCAGTGGGAAAACCATAGAAACATGGATGTTTTTTTTCCAAAATGACAAACCCAAAGCACAACCAGAAACCTTCTAACCAGAAACCTTCCAACCCTCTAACCAGAAACCCTATTCACGTTTTAGCGCCAAAATTTTGATTTCGACACGCTGGTTCAGTTTACGGCCTTCGGGCGTAGCGTTGCTGGCGATGGGGCTTCGTTTGCCGTATCCTTTGTACGACACCCTTTTTACATCCACCCCTTTGCTGATCAGATACTCGGCTGCCGACTTGGCTCGGGCGGTGGACAGGCGGTCACAAAACTCGTCCGTGGGGGTGCTATTGGTGTGGCCGCCGATCTCGATGACGATGTTGCCGTTTTCTTCCATAAAATCGTAGAGCTCGTCCAGCGTGGGCAGGGCATCCGTGGTCAGGCGGGCGCTATCGGCCTCGAACCGCAACTGCTCCATTTTGATCGTCTGGCCGCTGCGCAATAGGGATGCGTTGAGCTCGGGCAGAATGCGTTGTTTTATCTCCACAGGCTGAACGGCGGTACACCCGTTTCCATCGGTAACGGTGACCCTGTGCAAACCGAGTTTGAGTTTGGAGGCCGTGGTGCCGGTTTCGCCGTTGCCCCATGCTACGGTAGTCGGTTGCGTTCCGCCCTTGATTTTCACGGTGGCCTTGCCATCGGTACTGCGTTCGGTAGTGGCTCCTACTACCCGATTGATTTCTATCACCAACGGCTCCGGCCCTTTGACGATGACCACAGCGGCTTGGGTTGCTCCGGTAGCGTCGGTTACCAATAGGGCATAAGTGGCGGGCTGCACATCGGCTATCTCGGTGCCTTTCCAAGCGGGGTTGTCCCACTTGTACTGGTAGGGCGGCTTGCCGCCACTGGCCGTGACTTTGAGGCCCGACGTTTGGCCGCCACAGCGTATGGTGCCCGTTTCTTCCACATTGACGCTCAGGGGCAAAATGTTTTCTGGCACGTCGAGTTGGTACGTTGCTGAACAGCCTTTTTCATCGGTAATAGTGACGGTGTGTTTTCCCGGGCTGAGGTTGGAGACTTCTGAAGTGGCCTCGCCGTTGTCCCAAACGAAGGACAATTTTCCCGTACCGCCTCGGCCTTCGGCTTTTGCTTTGCCGTCGTTATTGCCTGTGGTGGTCGGGCTGATGAGCAGGGCAAACGGCAAAATCGCCGGAGGTTGTTTGACCTCGACAACCGCAGGAACCGTGGCCCCGGCGGCATCGGTCACGCTGACGATGTGCGTGCCCACGCCCACGTTTGTAGGCTGGTCGCCGGTGAGTGCGGTGCTCCATTGGTACTTGTAAGGGCGTTTGCCACCGCTGGCATGTACCCGCAACGTGGCCTTTTGGCCGTTGCATGGTATCGGCACCTGCTCGGTAATGTTGGCCGAAAGGGGTACAATGGCTTCAGAAATAGTTACCTCCGACACCGCCGAACAGCCTTGCGCATCCGTGACCGTGAACTTGAACGAACCAGCACCGAGCCGAAAAGCATCTTCCCCGAACTCGTCATTCGCCCAACGAATTTGATACGGTGGCGTGCCGCCAGACACTACTGCTTTGGCCCCGCCGTCGGATTCGCCAGGTTTGGCCGGGCGGTGCCCGGTCGTGGTCGCCTTCACCGGCTCCGGTTCTACCACCTGGAACGCCGTGGAGGCGCGGCCACCGCCCGCATCAACAACAACCAATTGGTAAATGCCGGCCACCACGTTGGTGGGGGTTTGGCCCTGCATCCCAGGCTGTGTCCAAATGAATTGGAAGGGTGGCTTGCCGCCGCGAACGTCCACCTTGAGGCTGGTGGTACCACCTGCACAGGTGATCTTGCCGGTTTCTTCTATACGGGCCGTAAGGGGCAGGATATTTTCGGTCACCTCGACCGTGGCGGTGGTGGAGCAGGCATTCACATCCGAAACGGTCACCGTATGCGTACCGGGCGCGAGGCGTTTGGCGCGTTCGGTGGTTTCCTCGGTGTCCCAGCGAATCTGATAAGGAGGGGTGCCGCCTGTTATTTTTACGGATGATCTGCCGTCGGCGCTGGCAATGGCGGCTGCAGCATCCAGTGTGGTGGTGGCGGCGATCGGGTCGGGCTGTTTGACGGTAATTGTGGCCGTCGTTTTGCCGCCTGCCACGTCGGTCACGGTGACGACGCAGGTGCCCGCTGGCACGTTTTCAGGTTGGAAACCAGTAAGCCCCGGCACGCTCCACTGAAACTCGAACGGACTTTTGCCCCCGCTGATGGTGACCTTCAGGCTGGTTTTGTCACCGTGGCAGCCAATTTTCCCTGTTTCTTCGATCACGGCGGCCAAGGGCAGGATGTTCTCGCCGATAGTCACTTTTGCCGCAATGGTACAGCCGTTGGCATCAGTAACTGTGATACCGTGTTGGCCGCTGGTCAGTCGGGTAGCCGTTTCGGCGGTCTCGCCGTTTTGCCATAAAAATGAGTACGGGCCGGTGCCCCCGCGCGGCGAGGCTGTGGCTTTGCCGTCGGCCGCGGCTACTCCTGCCGGAGCCTGCGCTGTGGCCACTACGCTGAGGGCTGAGGGCTGTGGCACAGTGATGTTGGTGACGGTTTTTCCGCCTACGGCATCCACCACGGTGAGTGTATAGGTGCCCGCACCGACACCCGTGGGTTGTGTTCCGACAAACTTGGGATTGCTCCACTCGTACTGGTACGGCTCCTTGCCGCCTGTTACGGTGACTTTGAGTATGGTGTTGCCACCGATGCAGGGGATCGGTGTGGTTTCCTCGACGAGGGCGCTCAGCGCACCCAGTTTTCGGTTCATGATCAGGGTGGCTGTGGCGGTGCAGCCGCGCTTGTCGGTCACGGTCACGCTGCGCGTGCCTTCTGTCAATTTAGAGGCCGTGCTGGTGGTTTCACCATTGTCCCAACGGTACGAAAAGTCGGGAGTACCGCCTTTCACTTTCACTTCCGCAACACCGTCCTTGGCACCGAGGCCGCTCTCGATCGTTTTTGTTTCCACAGTCACGAACACGCGCTTGTCCACCAAGGATACTTTGCCGGATTTGCTTTTCCCTGCCGTGTCCGTCACGGTCACCGTGTAGGTGCCCTGGCTAATTCCGCTGGGCGTGTCACCCTGCAACTTGGTGTCTGACCAGGCAAATGTGTAGGGTGGTTTACCTCCGCTGACCTTGACGAGCAGCGCGGCATCCTCGCCCGCACCTACACACGATACTTCCCGATCCACCGTGCAGGTGACCAAAAGCGTGGTAGCCTTGTCAACGAGGTACAGCCCCTTGTCATCGGTGCCGACCCAGATGGCCCCGTCCTGATCAACAGCCATACAGCGGCCGTATTCGCTGGTGAAATACTCGGCTCCGCTGAAATACTCGAACTCATCGGTAAGGAGGTTGTAGCGGCTTATCATACGGGACAGAATCCAAAGGTTGCCCTCGGCATCGAGGTCAAAATCTTCGGCTTCGCCCTCCAGGGCTTTTTCTTTGATGTTGATGGCCTGCCAGCGTTGGCCACCTTGGGCGAGCCAAAACTCGCCGTCGGCCAGAGCATAAATATCGTTTCCGACCTCGCGGATGCGCTGGACATCGTAGCCGTCCAGTTCGGCCTTCCATTTGTCGGGCGTGCCGACGATGAGGCCCTGATCGGTGCCGATCCAGTAGCGACCGGTTTTGTCCTTGAAAAGGGCGTTGACAGTGTTGGACTGGAGTTTGGAGGTGCTGGTATTGATGCGGGCCACCAATTTCAGGGCGGGCTTGGTGTTGAGCTGCAAAACCCCATCCTCTTCAGTGCCGAGAAAAAGCCAGTCGCGGGCGCTGTCGTAGTATGCCGAGGTGATCACCGGGGCGGAGTTGAGCACCATTTGCAGCACCTCTGGAGTCCAGCGCACATCGGCATTTCCGCCCCGGAACTGGATGGGCGACTGCTCGCCCTCACCTATTTCAACGGGCGTGGACAAGTCGCTGGCTTGCACTTTGTACAGGCCGGAGCCGCTGGCTACCCACTTGACGTTGTCGCTGTCCACGAAAATATTTCGCACGGGAGCCGAACGGCTCACCGCACCGCAGCGCGTGACCTGTCGGTCGGAAGATTGAGCGGGCAGGGTGGCCGTTGCGGCCAAAAGGATGCAGGCCTGGAGCAGTGTTTTTCGGTCAAAAAAGATCATCATGTGAGTGATTTGATGCGTTCGATTGATTGGGCGCGCAAAGTTCGGGCACGCTGCTGAGAACGGCACACAAACGAAAAACAATACGAAGGAATTTTTATCGGGAATACGCGGCGTATCGGGTCAAATGTTTCCCGTCAGCAGTTTCCAAAGAAACTCCAAGCCGACGGCACTGGCGACGAAACGCTCTTTTTGGTTGCCTGAGAGGCGCTGCGTCCAATCGGTAAGCCCGCCATCAATGATCGGGTATCGGTTTTGTCCGTGCTCCAAAACGATGCCGAACTGGAGTGCCCGGTAGTATTGCTGCCGGGCTTGCGGTACCCGATCGATTTCCAGGTTTGTATTCGAAGTATGTTTTGCAATATGCTCCACGACGGTGTCGAACAGGTGATTGGGGCCTGTTTCCGGGTCGAGTGCCTTTAGCACGAGCGTCAAATTCTGGCCTGCCGGAATATTGCGCAGCATATCCAGGTAAAAGTCGATGTGACGGGCTACGTTGGTTTTTTCAAAAAGAAAATTGCCCGGGTCGCGGCCAGCGGTTGACAAGCAAAATAAGCCAAAATGTGCTGTGAAGCCGGGTACAGCAGGCACTTGTTGGGTTCGCAAGTGCCGGTGAGAGGCACAAAAATTCACGGATACTGTTGGGAAACCCACTCGTTGCCGCCTGGCGCTGGACTCAAGGGCCATAATATTGGTGCAGTCCGCTACCACTTCCGTGCCGCGCAAAGCCGTCATCACCTTGTTTTGGTGAACTGTTCCCAGTGCCGAACAAGCGCCAAACGGCGCGACTGGGGACAGCTCCAGCGGTTCAAAACCGCTTTCTTTTCCAGCCCTCAGCCAGGTCAATTCAAGATCCCGAAAGGCGATGGTATCCACTGACGAAGGTCGTGTGAACCGATTTTGCCGATAGGCGGCTAACACGTCAGACGGGGCAATCTTTTCAGTTCTCCGGTGATAAACCTCCAACAAAAGCGCACTCAGGTCGGGGGCGGACAAGTGATTGCTGAGGGCATCAGCCAGATCGGGTTTGCCGACTTGACGGCACAGCCGGTGGAGAAAATGTTCGTTCATGTTGAGGATGTACGTGATGAGTTTCAATTATCAATTAATTCTGCCTCGACAGTTATTTTTAGATAACCGTAGTCTAAGCGTACTTTGTCGCCACAAATCACTATTTTTTTCATGGCTGCAACAAGTCTGTATGTCTCCCGCCAACACCTTTCATTTTGTGTTGACGTTTTTTGGGGGCAATAAAACCAAAATACGCCGCAAAAGTCGGTTCCGGCGGGTTTACAAAACCATTCGGCGCATCCGCATCGCTTTCCTGCTGGCGCTTACTGCGCTCACGGTGGGCATGTTGGGGTACGTGATCATCGAGGGATACGGTTGGTTCGACGCGTACTACATGGCCGTGATCACACTGGCCTCGGTGGGTTACGGGGAGGTGCATCCGTTGAGCGACGCGGGCCGATTGTTCACGTCGTTTTACATCCTGTTCAACGTCGGCATTTTTGCCTACGCCATATCCACCATCACCGGCATTTTCGCCGAGGGCGGTTTTTCCAAACTGCTGCACGATTTTCGTATGAATCAAAAAATAGCTGGCCTGAGCGCGCATGTGGTCGTGTGCGGGTACGGGCGACACGCCATCGAAGTGGCACAGGAGCTGTCCAAACAGGGCATTCCGTTCGTCATCGTCGAAAACGATCCGGAAACCATCGAGACGCTGCGCCACACCGAGTACCCGTTTTTCGAAGGCGATGCCACCAACGATGAGGTGCTCCTGGACGTGGGTATTGACCGCGCTCGTGCCTTGGTGCTGACCCTGCCCGACGATGCGGACAACCTGTTTGTCACGCTCTCGGCGCGGCAGATCAACTCGAAACTGCGCATCATCTCGCGGGCCAGCAACCTGGCGGACGAAGTAAAAATCCGCCGCGCTGGTGCCGACCACACGGTGGTGCCCGAGCAGATCGGTGGTTTTTACATGGCTACCTTGGTGAACAAGCCCGATTTGGTGGAATTTTTCACTCTTTTGTCCAACATGGGGCCAAGCAACGTGGTATTCGAGGAACTCGAAGTGGCACGCCTCTTGCCCGAAATGCAGGGCAGGCCCATCGCCGACATCGGCTTGGACCGCAAGGGCCGGGTGTCGGTAGTGGCCCTGCGCCGCCCCAACGGCCAATACGAACTCAACCCGCCCACTTCGGCCGTGCTGCACCCGGATTGGCACATCGTTCTGCTGGGCAACCCGGAGCAAATGCGGGCTTTCAAACAAAACGCACTTGTTTGAATGACGAAAGATGAATGATTTGTACGGAAGGTTTTTTTGAGCCTTTGTCATTACCTGCTGAATACTACATTTGCCGCGCTTTGAGCCTTTTCTGAAACCCTCGGCGGCCCCTACGGAACCAACCCTAAACCCTAAACCCTCTAACCTCTTCAACCAGAAACCTGTCAAACAATGTCCTCCAACGGCTCCACCAACGACCACCATCGGCTAACTCTTGCCGGCCTCATCATCACTCTGGGGATAATTTACGGCGATATCGGCACCTCACCGCTGTATGTGATGCGTGCTATTGTGGGCACAGCAGCTGTAAATCGGGAAACGATTCTCGGCGCGGTCTCGCTGGTGTTTTGGACGCTGACCATCCAAACGACGTTCAAGTACGTCATGCTCGTCCTTCAGGCTGACAACAAGGGCGAGGGCGGCATTTTTTCCATGTACACATTAGTGCGGCGGCGGCGCAAGTGGCTGCTGTACCCGGCCATGATCGGCGGTGCGGCGGTGCTGTCGGAAGGCATGATCACGCCCCCCATCTCGGTTTCTTCGGCCATTGAGGGTATCGAGTCTATCCCGCAGCTGCACGGGATGCACATCCCAATTGTGGGCATAACCATCGGAATTATTACGCTGCTGTTCATATTTCAGCAATTCGGCACCGCTGCGGTAGGTCGTTTTTTTGGGCCGGTCATGCTCGTCTGGTTCTCCATGCTCGGCCTGTTGGGCGGACTTGAAATGGCGGGACACCTGTCCGTTTTGCAGGCGGCAAGCCCTGTGTACGCAATCAACCTGATCCTGCACCACCCGAACGCTTTGGTGCTGATGGGGGCGGTGTTTTTGTGTACGACAGGTGCTGAAGCGCTGTATGCCGACCTTGGGCACTGCGGCAAACAAAATATTCGCATCAGTTGGATTTTTGTAAAAACCTGCCTCCTGCTCAACTATTTTGGCCAGGCCGCCTGGTGCCTCAAGTTTGAAGGATCGCCGTTGCCAGCAGGGGCGGCCAACCCGTTTTACGGGATCATGCCGGAGTGGTTTTTGCCCATTGGCATCGTGATCGCTACATTGGCGGCTATTATCGCCAGCCAGGCCATGATCTCGGGTTCGTTCACCTTGGTCAGCGAGGCCATCCGCTTGGGCCTGATGCCCAAACTGACAGTGATTTTCCCTTCCAACCTAAAAGGCCAACTATATGTGCCCGCCGTGAACGCCCTGCTGTGGGCGGGCTGCGTGTTCGTCACGATATTTTTTCAGGAAAGCGCCCGAATGGAAGCAGCTTACGGACTTTCGGTGACGATCACCATGCTCATGTCCACTATGCTCATGTCCAATTTCCTCATCATGCAGCGCGTCCGCTCGGTGTGGATTTGGATGTTTCTCGTGTGGTACCTGTGTTTCGAGGGGGCGTTTTTCTCTGCCAATCTGCTCAAGTTCATGGACGGCGGTTTCATCACCATCGTCATCGCGTCGTTTCTTTTTGTGCTCATGTATGTGTGGGTAAGCGCCAAAAAGATCAAAAAGCGGTTTGTTCAAAACACGAAGATCAAGGACTACATGGACCAGATCATCATGCTGAGCAACGATGAAAGCGTGCCCAAATACGCCACCAACTTGGTGTTCCTCAGCAGCGCCAAGTCGCCCGAAAAGGTAGAGGAAAAAATCCTGTACTCCATCCTGCAAACCCAGCCGAAACGCGCCGACGTGTACTGGTTTGTTCACATTGAAGTGACCGACGAACCGTATACGATGGAGTACAAGGTGAAAATTCTGGCCCCCGATGACGCGTACAAAGTCACCTTCCGTCTCGGTTTTCGGGTGGAACAGCGTATGAACCTGTTCCTGCGCAAAGTGGTGGAAGACCTGCTCGAAAATGACGAGCTGCACAACGAGTCCCGCTACCACGTCAGCCGCGCTGATATGCCCACGGGCGATTTCAAGTTTATCATCATGTCGGAGTTCCTGTCCCACGAAAACGATCTGCCTGTGCCCGAACAGATTATTATGGGCACCTACCTGACCGTGAAAAGCATTACTGCGTCGCCACAAAACTGGTTTGGCCTCGACAGCGACTCGGTGGTCATCGAAAAGGTGCCGTTGGTGTTGCGCCCGGTGAAGGATTTCCGGCTGCGGCGGGTGGGGTAATTTCAAGGACGAATTTCCGCAGCCAGCCCGTCCAGATCGCGCACGAGGAGTCGGGAGCGGTTGAACGTCAGCAGTTTTTTGTAGCGCAGGTCGTTGAGCGTGGTGGTGACGGTTTGGCGGCTGGTGGCCGTCATGTTGGCGATTTCCTGGTGGGTGACGGGTTTTCGGATCACCCATTCGTAGCCCACTCGCTCGCCTTTGTTGCGGGTTACCTCGACCAAAAACTCTACAATACGGCTTCGGCTGTCGCGGAAAACCAAGGATTCCAAACGGCGCTCCATCTCCAATTGGCGGGCACCGAATATTTTCATAAAAAACAGGTTGAGCTCGCTGCGTTCGCGCATGAGGCCGCGCATCTCGTCCAACGAGACTACACAAGCCTCGGTTTTTTCGACAGCCACGGCCCAGTCGCGCCGGCGCTGTTCGCCCACGATGGCCAGTTCGCCAAACACCTCGCCTTTGCCGAGGATGGCCTTGGTGATTTCCTTACCCTCGTCGTTCATGGTGGAAATTTTCACGCGGCCCTCGGTGATGAAAAAGATGCGGTCGGACAGGTCGTCGGGCACAAAAAATTGCTCGCCCTTGGCGAACGCGCGCTGGGTATGGCGGGCCATGCGCTCGGCGTTGCCGAGTTTGTTCGGGCACAGGAGGTGGGTCAGGTCAATGTTTTCGAGATGCCAGAGGGCTTGCATGACGGCGGTTTTATTCGTCTAATTTCAGATCGAACCGTTGCAATAACTCGATCACGAGCGGATTGTTCTCGCGCATCTTGTCCAACTTTTCTTTTGTCGTCAGCGGACGTTTGGTTTGGCCAGCGGCTTGAATTTCGGCTGCTTTGGCTTCGTCCAATTCCACCCGGATTTTGATCGCGGGGTCGTGCAGGTGTGTGCGCAGGGTGTCGAGCAGGTGGTTGATTTCTTCCTGAATGAGCGCCCGGTGTACGGTCAGGCCCACAATGGCTACCACGATTTTGCCCTCCAAGTGGATGACAGCCCCGGTCAGGGCTTGCCGCAGCGTGGGCGAAGGGGTCATCTCGGCAAAGTTTTTCCACTCGGTGCAGGCGTTTTCGAGTGTCAGGCGGCTTTCGCGGCCAGCCAGTTCGAGTTCCTCCACAGCTACAGCCTCCTCGAAATCCTCCAACCGGAGCGAGACTTTTTCGGCTCGTTTCAGGCCCATGCGCAGCTCGGTTTTGAGCGAACTCACGGCCTCGGCACTCAGCTCGTGGGCAGTGGAGGCA
>JBEBHD010000412.1:0-1549 GCA_040080915.1 Saprospiraceae bacterium | reverse complement strand
CCATCTCCATCCTTCTTTTTTGCCTTCGGGCTGCCGCCCAAACCGACGGCACCAGCCAGCCCGGCAGCCCCGAAAGCCGCATGGCCAAGGCCACTGAATTTGGCATTCCGAGTTCGCCGGCTTTCAACATGCTGAATGAGAATGCGCCCGCCCGCATTGAGCGTTCTGCCACCTTGCGCGACGTGAAAGTGGACTGGAGCCTCACCAACGGCCAGCAGGGATATGCGCTTAGCCCTGGCCTCGCCATAGAAGTCCAGCCGGTCTGGATGCTTTTTTTTGACCGCGCTCCGGCAGACAAATTTCGGCAGGCCACGCCGATGGCACGTGCCCTTTCCACCCTCAGTTTGAGTATGGCCACGAACGCTTCGCAGGAACAAAACTGGTTGGCCTGGGCCGCCAAAATCAACCTTTATCGACAGTACGACCCGCTGCGCGATGCCGCATATCTGAAACTGCTGGATGCTGCCAACGAGGATCAAAAGGATTCTTTTAATTTGAAAATAAAGGAATTTGAAATTCAACAAATCCGACTGAATCACACCGACCCCGAATTTGATTCCAAAAATTCGGCCCTGCTCGACAGCATTTCGGCCATCGAATTTGAATTGCAAAAAGTACGTCAAACCCAAAAACAGCGGCTCGCCCAGGTGCGCGACCAATATGTGGCAAAACACTGGAATGCCTCTTTCCTCGACCTTGCCTTCGGGCGGTTGCTGACCTACCAGCAGGGAGTCGATACCACTTTGCAGATTTTCCCGAACCCGCAGGAACCCGGCCGGCCCGATACCGCCCGCCTCGCAAGCAACTCGCTCCAGATTGCCAATCAGGGTTTTGGCGTGTGGCTCGCCGCAGGCATCGGCATGGGCAAAAACTGCCTGCTTTCGGCCATGACCCGTTATGGAAAACGACCTAATCAGGTCACTGGCACCATCGGCGAAGTGTTTTCGACAGGCATCAACCTTCGCTACGGGACTCGGCAATACAACCTGTTTGCCGAAGTTTTTTACGACAGCTCGGAGGCTCCGCTGCCGCAATTTGCCGAGGCCCGGTTTCGTCAGCGGCTTTACATGTTCACCATCGGCGGCGACTGGCGCATTGGCCCGAATGTGCTGCTCAATTTTGGCATCCGACACACAAAGGATTTCGAAAATGGCACTTATCGGCTTCAGCCGCTGATGAATGTCAATTGCTTGATGCGCTGAATTACGAAGTGGGCTTCAATGACCCCCGCTACTTCATCCGCGTTTTTTCGGATGAATTTGGGATGCCGCCGGGCGAGTGGCGGAAGGCTCCGCCTACCTTCGTCACGTAGGGCCTCATGCCCCCAAGTCGCTTATTTTCAATAAATTAAATCTCGGCCCGGACAATAGTCCACATCTTCCGGACAATAGTCCACAGCCTCCGGATTTTGCTCCACACCGTTCGGACGATGCTCCACAAGCCCCGGCGGGCGAGGCCTCCACTTTTGTCCTCGGCAAACAGCCGAGTCGTTTTTCACGGTCTTTAAATTTAAAAAAAATGAAAAAAATACCTCTTCTCCTCGCCCTGC
>JBEBHD010000293.1:0-6057 GCA_040080915.1 Saprospiraceae bacterium | reverse complement strand
GTGCTAAATAGTTACCTTTTCCGTAAAAAAACGCAGGGCCTGATTTTTACCCCCAATCACGTATGCTCGTGAGGGCCTTTGACCCGAAACGGGTTGGGACAACCTGTGCAAGTCAGAGACTTGCTGATGCAATGCATCGGGTCGGAGACCCTCGCAAGCCAGTGACCAAGGTTATGCTTTACCGGTTACTTTTTTCTCGAAAAATAGCGCAGTTTCTACATTTTGTTACCTTTGCCTCGTTCCCGATGCGGAACCGGGCTGTTTTCGCCCGTTTTTTTAATCCAAACAATCTTTCACACCGGGGCATTTCATCACTTCGCTTGTAAAAACACACAGCGCATGCCCCGTGAAAATGCCGTTTCTATTATATGAGCGACCCTTCCAGTAGTTGCCTCCCCAAATTGCGCCGTTTTGTTCTGCTCCCCCTCTCCATCCTGATCCTCACCTTGGGCAGCGCTTTCAGCCCCAGCCGCTCCATGAGCATGGAAATGCTGCAGCTGCGCTCGGAAATCGTTGGATTTGCCCAAGAATTTGTTGGTCTCCGCTACCGCTATGCAGGCAGAAGCCCCGAAACAGGTTTTGATTGCTCGGGCTTCACCCGGTTTGTGCTGCAAAAATTCGATGCGGCAGTATCCAGCAGCTCCAGCACACAGTCGCTGCAGGGTGCCAAGATTCCGCTCGATCAGGTTATGCCTGGCGACCTCGTGTTTTTTGGTCGCCGCGGGCGCAGCCGTATCCAGCACGTGGCCATGGTGGTGGAAAACACGCCCGGTGGCATCGTGTGCGTACACAGCACCAGCCATCGGGGCGTGGTAGTGGAGAACGTGAGCACTTCGAAATATTGGCGGCCGCGCATCCTGTTTGCTCGTGATGTGCTGGGCCAGCACCGGGAGATGTGAGTTTTTTCCAAAAACCAACTGCGCCAAAGCGTACCATATCTGATACAATACAACACAGTGCTACTTTTGCAAAACGAAAAAGTGAAGCGGTTGCCAGCTTGATGCTGGCAGCCGTTTTTGTTTGAGGCAAGAAAATCGAAACGGCTGCGTTTTGGCGCGATCAAACATAATCGCACATGATCCGCACCCGCACATCCTTACCGGTTTTTTCCCTTGCTTTTTTTTCCCTTGCCATGTTATTGGCCAGCTGTTCCACCACTAAAAAAACAACCCGCCCGCCCGCCGATACGTCGAGCATGAGCGAACGCCAGTTCCGGCGTGAAGTGGTGCGTTACGCCGAACAATGGGTGGGTTCCTCGTACAAATACGCGGGTTCCGAGCCGCGCACGGGTTTCGATTGTTCGGGCTTTACGAGCTATGTACTCAAGCAATTCAAGGTGACCCTGTCGCCATCGTCATCTGCGCAGGCCAAACAAGGCGAGGCCGTTGGCCTAAACGCTGTACAGCCGGGCGACATCGTCGTCTTTGGCAAAAGCCCGAGCAACATCCAGCATGTGGCGCTGGTCGTAGAGCGAACAGGCAAGGGCATTGAAGTAGTACACAGCACCACCAGCCGGGGCGTCGTGCGGGAAAACGTGACTGAATCAGCGTATTGGCGGCCTTTGATCCTGTCGGCCCGCAATGTGATCGGGCACCGTTGAAAAAACAAGTTGCTCTCCAACTCTGTGAGGTGCTGTGCAACTTGTTTTTCTGCCTTCAATGGCGACGGGGCGCATTTCCATTTTATCGTACCTTGCGCCGCGCTAAAAATCTGCCGCCTGTTTTGAAACATTTCCTGCCACACTTTATCCAAGAGCACTACCGCCACGGCCTGCTGAAAGGCCGTTTGCAAGCCTACGTCATGTTCGTGGATTTGAGCGGTTTTACGCGCCTGACGGAGAAGCTGATGCAGCAAGGGGCCGAAGGGGCCGAAGACCTGTCGTACATCCTCAACCACATTTTCCAACCGACCGTTAGCCTGGTTTATGAGCACGGTGGCATCATCCCGTATTTCGCTGGCGACAGTTTTACGGCCATCTTTCCCGTCCGGTCTGACAGCGCCCCGGTCGGTGGAGCGGGCGACAATATCCTTCCCACAGCTCAGGCTACGGTTCAGCGTTTTTTGCGGGACCAAAACGACGCAGACTCGCTACTGGCCGAGCACCAGATTGGCATCAAAATCGGCCTCTCCGCCGGCGAGGTAGAGTGGGGCGTAGTGGGGAACCGCCGAAAAGGTTTTTATTTTAAAGGTCAGCCGATTGAGTCGTGCGCACAAGCACAAACCCATGCCGCCAGCCTCGAAGTGGTGTGTGACGCTGCTTTCCTGACTGCCAGCCACGACCTGTCGCTGCCTGCTACCTCGTTGAACAATGGCTATTTTCGTCTCGATCTGGAGCAGGTAGCCCCGGCAAAGTCGGGTGCCAACCCGGTAAAACTACCCCTGCCCGATGCCAAGATAATCGCCGATTTTTTGCCACAGGAGGCCATCGCCGAGGGCAACGCCGGGGAATTCCGTAATGTGGTGAGCGTGTTCCTGTCATTTGCAAATGTGGAAACCCACGAATCGCTCGACCATTTCACCTCCGTTGTGCTTGACCAGAGCCTCAATTTTGGCGGTTATTTCAAGGAAATTGATTTTGGCGACAAGGGAGCCGTCATCTGCTGCTTGTTCGGTGCACCGGTTTCGTTCGAAAACAATACCGAACGCGCCCTGGAATTCATTGCCGCGATTCAGGAAGAGCTGTTGCACCTGGAATCGCTCACCGGTGCCCGCTACCGAATTGGTATATCCGCCGGTTTGGCGTTCACTGGCGTGATCGGCAGCGCCGAGCGTTGCCAATACGCGGCCGTGGGCGCTCGCGTCAATCTCGCCGCCCGGCTCATGGCCAAGGCTGGCTGGGGCGAAGTGGTAGCAGACGACAACGTGCAGCACAACCGCAATTTCAAGTTTATTTTCCGGGGAGAAGAGACGTACAAGGGTTTTGAACAACAAATACCCACCTACCTGCTCAGCGGGCGCAACCTCGGCGGGCGCACCTCGTTCAGCGGCGAATACTACGGGCGCGCTACCGAGCTCAAGGCTATGCAGGACTTTGCCACTCCGCTGCGCGAGGGCCGTTTTTCCGGCATCGCCTTTATTTTTGGCGAAGCAGGAATTGGCAAAAGCCGGTTGAGCTACGAGTTCCGCCGGTCCATTCGTGATGCCATGACGGTCAGTTGGCTCAACTGCCAAAGCGACCAGATTCTGCGTAAGCCGTTCAACCCGTTTATTTACCTGCTCAAAAATTATTTTGAGCAAAGTCCCGACAATTCCACCGAGCGCAACCGCGAGCTGTTCGAGTCCAATTTTCTCGAACTGATCTCCGATATGTCGGAAAGCCGGCACCCCGAAGCCGATGCCATCCGCCGCGAAATCGCCCGTACGCAAAGTGTGTTGGCAGCCCTCGTCGGTATCCAATATCCCGGTTCGTTGTGGGAACAGCTGGATGCCCGTGGCCGATACCAAAACGCCCTGTCCGCCGTGGCTAACTTGCTCGTGGCCGAATCTATCCTTCAGCCAGCAGTAATTGAACTGGAGGACACGCACTGGTACGACGACATGTCGCGCGAGTTTTTGGCTCAGTTTATCCGCCGTGCTCAGGGTTATCCGCTGTTGTTTCTGGCTACCAGTCGGTACGAAGATGATGGCAGCAAGGCCTACATATTTCGGCTCAACCAGCTGCAGGAAATTCAGGCCCAGTACTGCGAACTGGATCTGAATTTCCTTCAACCCGACGACCTGCGTGCATTTGCCGTGGCCCGCCTCGGTGATGCCATACACCCCGACCTGATGGAGCTGCTTCAGCGCATGACCCAGGGCAACCCGTTTTACTTAGAGCAAATGGCCGATTATTTTCAGGAAGCGGGGATGCTGAAAAAAACAGGCGGGTTGTTGCAGCTGAAAAACCAGGAGATTCAAATTTCCGATTCGGTCAAACAAATCATGATGGCCCGCATTGACCGGCTCAGCGGCCTCGTAAAGGAAACCGTGAAAGCAGCGGCGGTCATCGGGCGTGAGTTCGAGCTGCCGGTGCTGTCGGCGGTCATGGCCCGGCAGGAGGAGTTTGTCAAGTACAACGGCGACCTCGAGCTCGTGCTCAAGGAACAGGTGCAAACTGCCGAAAAATGGCAGATTTGGCACGCCATGAATGAGTTGCGCTACATTTTTCGCCACTCATTATTGCGCGAGGCCGCCTACGATATGCAGCTGCGCACCCGCTTGCGCGAGCTGCACCAACTCATCGCCGAGGCAATAGAGCAGCTGTACCCCGACTCGGAGGAGCGGTTTGTGGACCTTGCGTTCCACTACGAACAGGCCGAAATTGAAAAAAAGACCAACAAATACCTCGAAAAAGCCGCTCGGTATGCCCAGCGAAATTACCTGAACCGCCAGGCTATCCAGTACTACGCCAAACTGATCACCAACCTGATCAAGCACGACGGCAAGAACAAAAAACTCATCAAGTTCGAGTTGCGCAAAGGCGCTGTCCACGAGCTTATCGGCCATTGGGAAGAGGCCGAGCAGGAGTACCGCTCAGCCCTCAAACGTGCCAAGGTGCTCAACGACTGGTACCTCATCGGGCGCGGCAATCGCCGCTTGGGCCAATTGCTCGTGCTGCGCGGCAAGTACGATGAGGGCAAAAAACACCTGGACGTGGCAGTCACCTGTTTCGAACTTGCCACCGATCAGGTCGGTATAGCCAAAACTTATGGCAACCTCGGCACCTATTTTTTCCGACAGGGCAGCTACGAGTCCGCCCAAAGCTGGTTTGCCAAGGCCATCGAGATCAACCGCGCCCTCCAGCGGGATGCCGAAAACGCCGCCATTGTGGCCAACCTTGGCCTGATTTTTATGAACCAGGGCCACTACGACGAGGGTATCCGTTGGCTCGAAGAGCAGCTCGACATCGCCGAACGGGCTGAAGACAAACAGGGCCTCACCACCCTGTACACCAACCTCGGTATCATTTATTTAGAAAAAGGCAGCCTCGACAGCGCCCTGCTTTGTCTTGAAAAAGGCCTCACCCTTTCCGAGGAACTCGGCAACAAACTTTTTATGACCATTTGCATCGGCTGCATCGGGTCTGTCTGGGAAAAAAAGGGCGATTTTGGCAAGGCTATGGAAATGTTCGAGCGCGACCTGGCGCTCTGCCAGGAACTCGGCGACAAACAGGGCCTCGCCATCGCCAGCGGCCTCATCGGCGACTTGCTGTCTTCCATTGGCGAGTTTGACCGGTCCACCGAAATGCAGGAGCAAAACCTCGCCCTCTCCCGCGAGCTCAACTATAAAAAAGGCATCGCCAAGGCCCTGAACACGTTGGGTGACAACTGGTATTTCAAGGGCGACTTTCAGCGTGCCGGCGAGTACTACGGCGAGGCCATCGAGTATGCCCGCGCGATGGGTAACCGCCTGGTACTCGGCCATTCATTGATCGAAAAAGGCACGGTACAGCTTCTGTTAGGCGACCCGTCTACAGCCCGGCAATTGCTGGAAGAAGGGCGTGACATCGCACTCACCCTCGGGAATGGCGAACTTACCTTTGCCGCCAATATCCTGCGTGCACAGACCATTTTGGCCGAAGGCAACCGCGCCGAAGGAATGCGCCAGCTCAGCCAGCTACAGGCCCTTGCCCGCACCGAGCGGGAGGAAGCCGCTGTCCACTACGAGCTGCGCAAAGTTGCCGACAACCCTGCGCCCCACCGCGCCCGTGCCCACGAGCTGTACCTCCACCTGTATGGCAAAACCCCGCAGTATGTGTTCAAAAAACGATACGAAGAACTCGCAGCGGAAATGAATGGTGCCTGATTTTCGGGTGGCACAGGAAATCCATGTATTTTTGCGCCTCAATCGTAAACCGCCCCCGTCGTTTGTAGGACGAGTGGGCACCCGCCTCTCGTATGGGCGGGCAAAACCACACTTTTTTTTATGATCAACATTACCTTTCCCGACGGCAACATTCGTCAGTATGCCGCCGGAACCACCGCCTTGGACGTGGCCAAGTCCATCAGCGAAGGCCTCGCCCGCGTCGTTTTGGCCGCCACGGTCAACGGCGAGGTACGCGACCTCGCGCGCCCGATC
>JBEBHD010000292.1:0-6080 GCA_040080915.1 Saprospiraceae bacterium | reverse complement strand
CCAGGGTCAGCAGGTTCTCCGCCAGATCGTTGCTGGGCTCGCGGGCGGCCGCCACGGTCATGGCCGCCAGGGCCGCGTCTACCGCCGCTGTGTCGCGCTGGGTATGCACGATCACTATGGCCAACTCTACCGTCAGGGGCGCATGCACGCTGACATCATGGATTTTCCAAACCGGCATTTTTACAACGGCTTGCTGCGCACGCTGTCGGAAGACGAAACAGACTCCGGGCATTACCAGCACCGGGCACTAACCCCAACCCCGACGGGGAGGGGGGCTGACCCTCGCTCCGGAGAACATCCCGAAATGCGAAAACAAAGCCCCCCTGACACTGAAAGCACCAAGCCTGCCGGAAACCACCAGCCCTACCCCGAAATCTCCCGGTCACACGAAGACAAGCCCCCCTCCCCCCCGGGGGAGGGGCAGGGGGTGGGGTCGCGCGTGCTTTTCCTGCCGGTACGTTCCCCCCTCGCCCTGCCCAACCAAAAAACCGCCCCCGAAGAAGCCTTGAAAATTGCTCAGTTGGTACAGTTTTTCAAAAATCAATACGCCGCGCAGGGCAAGTCCTGGCAACGGGAACACAGCCTCGGTATCATCACGCCCTGGCGGGCGCAGATCGCGCAAATCCGGCAAGCCATTGCAGAGGCGGGAAGCGACCCGGACGAGATCACGATTGATACCGTGGAACGCTATCAGGGCGGTGCCCGCGAGGTGATCCTGATTTCCTGCTGCGTACACAGTGCCAGCCAATTGGCTAAATTGGTCAGCCTTTCGGCTGAGGGTGTGGACCGCAAACTAAACGTGGCGCTCACCCGCGCCCGCGAGCAGGTGATCGTGCTGGGCAATCCCGACGTACTGCGCGAGGATGAGCGGTACCGGGGTTTTATAGATCAATACGGTGCCAAGGAATAGAGCACCGGCTTGGACGGGCTGGCATCCAAGTCGAACGAGGAGGTCTGGAGGTTGAGCAGGTAGTAGTCGTCTTTCACTGCATCGGGCGCGAAGATCATTTCGGTGATGGTACAGTTTTCCCGAACGGCGTCGGGGTATCGCCAAAACGCTCGGTGGGCCAACAATTGGCCACCGTCTTCTTCTCGGTCCACCGAGGGCAGATCAAGCAGGAGATGCTGCACGCCACATTCGGCCAGATAGGCCGCTGCTTTGGGGTGCAAGTATGGCGGGTTGGTGCCGGAGTAGTTGCGCTGTTTTTTTAGGTCGTCGTTGGGAAGGGTGCGTAAAACAAACGCCTCGGCTTCGCCAGGAGCCAGCACGTCCTCGACCTGATCTCGGAAAATCACCCTATCGCCCTGCTCAGTGGGCCGGGGGTACAGGCTCACTAATTTTGCAAAAAAATGGTGCTCGCGCAGGCACGCATGCAGCACGTACCGCTCGCGGGCAATGTGGCCCACACACTCCGTGTGCGTGCCGTTGCCGTGGGGGTTGAAGCGGACGTTGAAAAAATTGACCGGCCCGCCGTGCTCGGTGCTTCCGACAAAATCGCCCGCGACAACCGGTTCGTATTCCACGGGCGGTGCCCAAAAGCAAGTTGGATTTTGCAGGCCGTTACGCAGCAGCAGCGACAGGTCAATAGGCCGGGCGAGGTCGGCCCGGTAGTGTTTTTCGTTTCGGATAAATTGAATTTTCATGGATAAGGATCGGCTGTGGTTGGTCAGTCGTGTTTTTCAAGCAAAACTACCGCTTCGTCGTTTTGGGCGGGGAAAAACATTTTTTTCAACAAAACCGCCGCAACTTTTTGCCCAACATCGGGCCATCAGATTGCGTTTCTTTGCCCAAAAAAATGCACCACAGATTCACACAGATTTTCCCTTCCGTTTAAAAAATCTGTGTGAATCTGTGAAAACCTGTGGTGCATTTTTTTGCGTTTAGTGCCACCGCACGCGGGTCCTAACCAGTTGCCACTTCGTTCGGTATTAGCACCTTATTTAATTAGCACATTGTACTTATGAGAAAACGTTTGCTTTTGCCATCTCGACCGAAATGTTTTGTAACGCTTCTGCTCTTTTCCCTTGCTGCGTTTGCTCTTCCTGCCCAAGGCCCGTGGGAAGGGTTGCAGCGCCTGGCCGGTACCTGGAAACGCACGGGCAAAGCCAGTTTTGAAAAATGGGAAGCCGCCGCTCCCGGTGTGCTCCTCGGTGAGGGCTACGCCCAAACGCCCGACGGAGGGAAAAAGACCAACGAGCACCTGCGGATCGTGCAGCAAGACGATGGTTCCATCGTGTACCAGGCCACTGTGCCCGATCAAAACGACAGTGCTACAATCAATTTTCCGCTCACATTTTTTACCAGCTCGTCGTGGACGTTCGAGAACCCGGCACACGATTTTCCGCAAACCATCGAGTACTGGCTGCAAGACGACGAAACCCTTCGTGCTACCGTCAGCGGCGGCGATCAATCTTTCGTGTTGTGGTTCAACCGCGTGACCGAGGAACAAACCCGGATCGTGCCGACGCTCAACGGTTACGATCTGTTTGTTGGCAACGAAAATACCGGAACGGTGGAGTGCTACGACGCATTCACCGGCCAACACAAGGGCAGTTTCGGGAAAGAACAGATCGGCGGGCAAACGAAGGGGATGACCCTCGGCCCCGACGGGATGTTGTACGTTGTGTCGTCAGGGGCCAGGCATGTGCTGAAATTTGATCCGGCCACGGGCGCTTTTTTGGGCAATTTCAGTACCGGGCGCGACTTGCGGAACCCGGCGTGCCTGGCGTTCGGCTCTGATGGTTTTCTTTACGTCGGCCAGTGGGGCGAGGGGCAGGGTTGTGTACTGCGCTTCGATGCCGCCACTGGCCAGTTCGACCGGGATGCGACCGGGCCGCTGGCAGGGCCGTCGGGCCTCGCGTGGGACGGGGCAGGCAACCTGTATGTGGCCTGCACACACGAAGCAGGCGTTCGGAAGTTTCCCGGTGCGTCACTTGTCTCTCCGCCCGGAAGCTTGCGCGGCCCGTCGGCGCTGTGGTTTGCGCCCGAAGGCGACTTGTTGGTGGCCGATTTTGATCAGGTTTCCGTCAAATGTTTTCGGGCCGAGAGCCAAGGTTTTGTGTACCGGGGGGCATTTGCGGACGGTTTTGGCCGAATCGGCGGCATAGCACCCGGCCCCGATGGTTTCTTATACGCCTGTGATGCCCGCATGAATTTGATAATAAAATTAGAGGCCGACACGGGCATATCCATCGGCGTGTACCTCGAGGGCAGCGGCATGCAAGGGCCGAGCGCTTTGGTTTTTCGGAAACGGTGAGGGCATAATTTTTTTTGCCACCTTTACACCGGGTTTTTTGGAGACAACCTCCACGCCTCCGCGCTGCTGCGGTAAACTGCTCAACTGCTCATGGAAAAACAGCAAGGCCAACTCGTCCGCAGCCTCACCCTTGGGGCTGCCACCATCCTCGTCGTCAGCTCGGTCATTGGATCGGGCGTTTACAAAAAAGTAGCACCCATGTCGGATGCGCTCGGCTCGCCCGATCTGGTGCTGTGGGCCTGGGTGCTGGCGGGCATCATCAGCCTCTGCGGTGCGCTGAGCAACGCCGAGATCGCGGGCATGCTGGCTGATTCGGGGGGCGAGTACGTGTATTTTCGGAAAATTTACGGGCGGTTTATGGGCTTTCTTTGGGGTTGGACGACGTTTGCCGTGATCAAAACAGCGGCCATATCCAGCATAGCGTACGTGTTTTCGCAGTCGCTCAATGCCATTTCCCCCTTACCGCACCTGCCAGAATCGGTCGAGAGCATTCAGATTTGGGTTTTCAAGCCGTTTGAAAACGCGGGCGTGAAGGCGATGACCATCGCGCTCATTCTGGTGCTGACATTCATCAACACCCGCGGCCTGCGCGGGGCGGCGGCGCTCAGCACCTGGATCACGCGCATGGTCATTCTGGGGCTGGGGCTGATCGTGGTGTCGGGGCTGTTTTTTGGCGGCGGCAGTTTTGAGACGTTCCAAACGCCGGCGGCCCAGTACGTGGACCGCAGTTGGCTGAACTGGGATTTTATCAAAGCCATGTTCGCAGCGCTCTTGGCCGCTTTTTGGGCCTACGAGGGCTGGAACACCGTGGGCTTCATCGGCGGTGAAATTCAAAACCCCAACCGGAACCTGCCGCTGGCGCTATTTTCCGGTATGCTCATCATCATCGGGGCGTATGTGGTGGTGAACTTTACCTACCTGTACGTACTCCCGATTGACGAGATCGTGAACGGGTACAAAAGCCAGAACGAGATTGCCGCTGTGGCCGTGGTGCGGCATTTTGCTGGCGATGTGGGGGCTGGACTGATTTCCATCATCATCCTCATCACCACGCTGGGCTGCACTAATGCCACCATCCTGATGCCGCCTCGCGTGTATTACGCCATGGCGCGCGACGGGCTGTTTTTCCCCCGCGCCGCTGAGATACACCCGAAGTTCAACACGCCGAACCCGGCGCTATGGATGCAGGGCCTTTGGGCCTGTCTGCTGGTGTTGTCGGGCAGTTTTGATCAATTGACGGACATGCTGATCTTCGCGGCCTTCTTTTTCTACGGTGCCACGGCCTTGGGCGTGTTCATCATGCGTGTGCGCGAGCCGAACGCCGAGCGGCCCTACCGGGTGTGGGGCTACCCTGTTGTGCCAGGGCTGTTCATTTTGTTTTGCGCTGCCCTTATTGTGATCACTTGTTTCAACCACCCGCGAGAAGCCATGCTGGGCGTGGTACTGATGCTGACGGGGGTGCCGTTTTATTTCTGGTGGACACGGGGAGGCGGTAAACGTTAGAGCGTTCTTTCCAAAAACTCCGCTTCCGTCCAGGTCTCGATGCCCAGGGCCTGTGCTTTTTTCAGTTTGCTGCCGGCCTTTTCGCCAACCACGAGGATGTTGAGGTTTTTGCTTACGCCACTGGAAATACTGGCTCCGGCAGCGGCGGCGCGGGCTTCGGCCTGTTCGCGGGAAAGCACAGCGAGTGTGCCGGTGAACAAAATCGTTTTGCCCACCAACGGCCCGTCGGCGGCACTTGCCGGGCGCTGGTCTTCGGGCGTTTGGCTCAAATTAACGCCGAGGGTCTCCATGCTGCGGAGCAGGTCGAGGTTGTGTTCGTTTTGAAAAAAATGGTACACATTGCGGGCCAGCACCGGGCCAATGTCCTTGATTTCCTGATACCGCTCCAAATCCCAGTCTTTTAGATGGAGTACATGCTCCACCACAGCGGCGAGCAACTTGGACGATTTTTGGCCCAAGTGGTGTACACTCAGGCTGTGCAGCAGCCGGTGGATCGGGTTTTGTTTGGCCTTTTCGATGGCCTTTTGCAGGTTGGCTGCGGATTTTTCCCCGAAGCCCTCCAGTTCGGCGATTTTCGCGTAGTCGAGTCGGTAGATATCAGCGATGGAATGCAGCCAGCCGAGTTTGAAAAACCGCTCGATCGTACTTTCGCCCATGCCCTCGATATCCATGGCGTGCTTGGAGGTATGGAAAATCATGCGCTCGATGACCTGCGCTTCGCACTCGGCGTTTTCGCAACGCCAAATGGCTTCGTCCTCGGGTTTTACCAAAACACTCTGGCACACCGGGCACCGGGTCGGGTACTCGATGGGGCGTTCAGAGCCGGTGCGCAGGTCGTCCAAGGCTTTCACGATGTAGGGAATCACGTCGCCAGCGCGTTCCACCAGTACTTGATCGCCAATTCGGATATCCTTGCTGCGGATAAAATCCTCGTTGTGCAGGCTCACGTTTTGCACAATCACTCCGGCCAGTTGCACGGGTTCGAGCTTGGCCACGGGAGTCACAGCACCGGTTTTTCCGACCTGAAACTCCACGTCACGCAGGCGCGTGGTCGCTTGTTTGGCCTTAAATTTAAACGCGATGGCCCAACGCGGGTGGTGGGAAGTAAACCCGCACTTGGCCTGCAAGGCGAGGCTGTTCACCTTTATGACCATGCCGTCAATTTCGTAGGGATAGGCATCGCGGTAGTTCTGCCAGGCATTGCAAAAGGCGATTACGTCGGCGATGTTGGAGCAGGAGCGGCGCTCGGGCAACCCCAACCCCAGCCCCTCCCCCGGGGGGGAGGTTGTGCTCGCTGTCGGCACCTTGAAACCCAGCCCT
>JBEBHD010000061.1:0-21960 GCA_040080915.1 Saprospiraceae bacterium | reverse complement strand
CAATCCGACCGTACAGGGCCAGCCGCTGCGCGACTGTACCAGTTTCGACCAATCTAAATGGCTTTCGCAAACGCACGATTTTCCCCTCTAACCCGAAAACCTCCAACCCGTAACCCTTTTTTATGTTGTTTTTTGTTGATACTGCCAATCTCGATCACATCCGTGAAGCCTCTGAACTGGGGATTCTCGATGGTGTGACCACCAACCCGTCCCTCATGGCCAAGGAGGGCATTTCGGGCGAAAAAAATATCCTGAAGCATTACCGGGAGATTTGCGACATCGTCGGCGAGGGCCGCGATGTGAGCGCGGAGGTGATCGCCACGGATTTCAAGGGTATGGTGGAGGAGGGTAAACGCTTGGTTGATCTGCACGAAAACATCGTGGTAAAGGTGCCCATGATCCGCGAGGGCGTGAAAGCCATCGCGTATTTCACCGATGCAGGTATCCGCACCAACTGCACCTTGGTTTTCTCTGCCGGACAGGCTCTGCTGGCCGCCAAGGCCGGGGCCACGTACCTCTCGCCGTTCATCGGCCGTATTGACGATATCGGCTGGGACGGCATGGCGCTCATCAAAGAAATCGCGGAAATTTACAACAATGCCGGGTTTGACACGGCCATTCTGGCGGCCAGTATCCGCAGCCCGCTGCACATCATTGAGGCCGCCAAGGCAGGTGCGGATGTGGTCACTTGTCCGCTCGCAGCCATTCTGGGCCTGCTCCACCACCCGCTCACGGACATTGGCTTGGAGAAATTTTTGTCGGATCACCGAAAGGCAAACGGGTAGCGGGTGCTACTTTTCTTCGTTTTTGTCGCCGTTTTCTTCCTCCCAGGGTTTGTACAAACTTGCCCCCTCCGCCTGTACGGGCGTGAGCATGAACAGGCCGATCCATTGTTTTTCGGCTGCGCTCACGGAACCGATGCGCAAGAAGCCACCCGATGCCTTGGCCGTTTCTTCCGCCAGTGCACGGTAACTTTGGTACAGGATGGCCGCTGTTGGGCGGTCTAATTTGGCGAGTACCGCGTTGGCCATCGCTATTTTTTGCACCAAAGCAGCATTCCGAGGCTCCTGTTCCTTGGGCAGTACGGCCAGCGTGGAATCTAATTTTTCAAGAAAATTTTCGGACACGACCCGGTAGTACTCGTTCAGCGGCTCGGGCAGGGAATAACTGCGAGCGTGCATGAGCCGTTCGGCCCATGCACGCTCTTCCCGGTCAATTTCGCCGTCGGCGGCACCGACGAGCACGGTGATCCAAATTGGCGTGGACAACAACGTGTCCATTTCGTCGGTGGTGAGGTGGTCAAATCCTTCGAGCAGAGTCCACATAAACTGGCGGCGTTTGTTAAAAAAAACGGTGGCGGCTCAAAAGTAAGGAGGGTATTTCACAAGTCACTTGGACATTGAACATTGGTCATTGAACATTGAACATTGAACATTGAACATTTAGAATTTTCAAATTGAAAAATTACTATTTGGAAATGTTCAATGACCAATGACCAATGACCAATGACCAATGACCAATGACCAATGACCAATGAGCAAGTGACTTGTGAGATAGCCCCCTGAACCTGAATTTCGTCAATCCACCAGCGTCACATCACCGCGCATCTGGACGTGCTCGCCGCCAGCCAGTTCGATGTCGGCCCACCAGGTAAACACACCGGGTTCCATGATTTTGCCTTTGTAGCGACCATCCCAGCCGGAGCGCAGGTCGTTGTTCAGGATGTTGTCGCGGCTGAATACCAAATTGCCCCAGCGATCGAAGATTTGCATCTGGCTGATGCGGTTGATCGTGTACTCGGTGGAAAACAGAGCAAACTGGCTATTTATGCCGTCGTTGCTGCTCGGTTTGAACACGTTGGGTGCGTAAATGTGCGGCTGGCCTACCCGAATGAGCACCTTGGCTTGGTCGCGGCAGCCATCTTTGGTCACCACGGTCACGGTGTACTGGGTGTTGCGGAACGGGCGTGCCAAAAACACGTCAGGCCGGTTGCTCGGTGTGATGCCCTCCTGCGGTGTCCACAGAATGCTGTCCAATTGTTGAGCGGGTACATTCAATTGGAGCGTGATCTCGGCAGTTTCGCCGTAAGCCAGTTGCACTTCGGGAACGATCTGCACTTCTGGCTCCACGGGCGGCAACAACTGTACGGTCTGGTCGTACTCACAGCCATTGGCATCTTGGGTGGTGATGGTGTAGTTTCCGGGCGGCAGGTTGCCAAAGTCGGTTTGGTTGAAAAACGTCTGGCCGCCGTCAATCGAAAAAACGAACGGCTCAGTGCCGCCCTGCACGGTTGTTATCTCAACCGATCCGGGCTTATCATTGCAACCAGGCTGTTCTACCTCCAGGTCAAAGGCCACGGGGTAGTTGGTGTTTTCCGAAACCGTAGTTTGTGCTGTGGCGGTACAGCCGTTCACCGTGTTGGTGACCAATAATATATAGGTACCCGAAGCGTCCACTGTGGCAGTGGTTTCCTCCATATTGCTCATGATATGGCCGTCCGGAGTTGACCACCTATACACGAAATTGGTGCCCGATGAGGATCCAGCACTGCTGATCGTCACTTCAGGCGTATTGCAATCAATCTCTTCCGTGGATGCCACCGCCACCATTGGCGGCGTGGTGTTTTGGGCTACGGCGGTGCTGGCAATTGCTGTACACAGTTTGGCATCTGTAACCGTTACGGCGTAGTTTCCGCCTGCGGCAAACGTATTGTTGGCTTGTTGACCGCCATTGCTCCACAGGATTTTGTAGGGCGGGGTGCCGCCTCCGGCAGTAAGGTCGGCGCTGCCCACCGGTATATAACAGTTGATGTTGACCACATTTCCAATGGAAGCGGTCAGCAGCGGCGGCTCCACGAGGGCGGTGGTGGCCACTTGCGTACAACCCTGTGGCGTGGTCACGGTCACGTTGTAGATACCGGCCGGCTGGTTGATGTTGAGCGGCAGGGTAGAGCCATTGCTCCACAGGTAAGTCAGCGGGGTGAAATTGCTGACGGCCGTGGCCATTATCGAGCCTTTGCCACCAAAGCAGGATGGGTTGTTGGGAGTCAGGTTCAGCGAAATGGAGGCCTCCTGGGCTGTGCCCGACCCACCGGCGAGGCCAGAACAACCGGCTTGCGACACGACGGAGGTCAATGTGTACGTCCCGGGCTGATTGACAACGAGTACGGTTGGCGTACTCGTGAATGTTTGGGTTTGGGAAACGCCGTTGGCGGTGTACCCGATGATCCAGGGGCCGTTTCCGGTGAAATTTAAGGGGAAAGAGCCGACACCGCCGGGGCAAAACTGTGCCACACCGGAGAGAATGGCCGTGGGTGACTGGTCTACGGTGGCAGTGGCCGAGGCGATGGTGCTGAATCCGCATACGTCGGTCACGGTGACGGAATAGACCGCGCTGCCAAAATTGGTGGCCGTTATACTGGGAGTGTTCTGCCCGGTATTCCAGTTATAGGTCATGGGCGGCAGGCCGCCGGTTATCGTCGGGGCCAGGGTGGCGCTGCCAGCGCAGCCAAGTTGGTTGGCCAGCGTGGCCAGCGGAGGGGCCTTGTCCTGGATGACAAAATTTACGTCCTGCTGGTCGCAGCTGCAGGAGTTGTCGAGGTCGAGGCGGAACCACTCCGAGCCTTCAGTTATCTGGTCGTTGATGACCTTGACCGGCACGAGAATTTCGGTTTGACCGGCGGGAATGACGATGTTGGCGGGCAGTAGTTCAAAGTCCACACCCGGTGTGGCTGTGCCGCCGGGGGCGTAGGTGTAGTTGATCGTAAGGGGTAGGCTGGCATCGCCGGTGCCCCGGTAAAAGCGGACGTATGCGTTGCCGCAGTCCTCGCGGGTGTACGGCGTGGTGGGGGAGGGGTACACCGCGTTGGCCAGTACTTTGCCGCCGGCATCGAACGAATTGGCACGCAGGAAAACAGCCGAGGTGTAGTTGGCATCGCCGATGTCGGCAATAGCTAATTTGATGTGGTAGGTCTGGCAAGATTGGAGGTTGGCCGTAGCGGTGAGCACGGTGGTGTAGCCATCCAACTGGATGTCGTTCAAACTGACGGTGGGAAGGCCGTTGCAGGTGCCGAAGTTGTTGTTATTCCGGTAGAAAGTCTGGTTTTTCAGGTGGTTGACATTATTGATAGCCACGGGTGTGGTGCCGCCGGGCAGGAGTGCTATGTTTTGCACGCCGCTGATGCCGGGGCCGCTGATGAAAAAGCCGAACACATCGTTGTAAATCGAGTTGACGTACTCGCAGTACTCTTCCGAACCGAACACGAAATCGAATTGCACCATGTTAGCCGTGGGCTTGAAATCGAACTCGATGATGGAAACGTCGTACTGGTTGCCGGAGGTGAGCGTGGCCAAGTGCGGGTCGTCGGAGTTGTTATTGCCGAACCCACCGTTTACGTTCGGCAGGTCGTTCGGGCCGGGCAGCACGCTGGTGGGGGCGGTACACAGTACGACCCCGTTGGACAAGTTCAGCGTGCCTTGCCCTTGGGAAAAAATGCCGCGCGAGGGCGAGCTCCCGGTTGATTTGATATTGGCTACGTCGAAGCAGTTGCCGCCGATGAGCACGTTGGTGACCAAGTCGGTAGCCGAGTTGCCCTCTGTGACGACGAGTTTGGCCGCCTCGGCCAGTGTGCTGACCAGCGCGGGCGCTTCCGTACAGTCCACGCAACTGGCTGACAGGTACATGGGCACCTCCGTTTTTATCTGGCCAGCGTCGCAAACGACCGCAAACTGGGCGCACTTGCTTTGGGCCACAAAGCGGCGCAAATGCGGCCTGCTGGCGGGCGACTGGGTTTTTGCCTTGGCCTCAAGGGCGGGGTCGGCGAGTGCCAGCCGAAAGGCAGAGGTTTGCTCCGGATAGGCAGGTGTGGCTATGACCTGATAGGTTTTTCCCGGCACGAGGCCGCACAGGGAGAGGGTTGTTTGGCCGGGGAAAACATTCAGGGGTTCCCGGTGCGTCGTTCCGGTCATGGAAACGGAAACCGGTTGATTTTGTGAAAACAGAAGGGTGTTTGCCGTGAAGGCAAGGATGAGCACGACCCAGAGACGGGTATCCCGTTGGAACATAAGTATGCAAGATTTAAACGTAAAGGAATCGGGTTTGCCAAGCAAAACCAGGCGCGAGATGATGTGGATTGGGAGCATACGGAGGCTCTTTCCTGTGCTCCAGAAAGCCTAAACCTTTACATGAAAATTGCGACGGGAAGGGAATTGGGATTGTAGAAAAACGGCGCTGTTGCAACGCCAAAAAAATGTTCAGGGAAACCGGGTGGCTCAAACCCGTGGGGCGAAAGTAGAAACTTTTTGCAAATAACAAGTAGGCGATTTTTTTGCACCAAAAAAATAGGTTTCTGGTTGGAAGGTTAGGTAGTGGTATCTAACAGTTGGTTTGGAGTTTGGCTGCGACAAATGGGGCGACGAAAAGATTGTAGTGCCAAGCCCATAGTTTGAAATGCAAGTTGAGCATATAGTCCTTTTTGGAGAAAGACAAGGTTTTGCGGACCATCCTGCTGAATCGCTGCCGAATGGTGTTGTTCAAGCGCTCAATATGGCAAGTTTCACCGGAGCCTTTGCCTACTTTCTGGTGGGTCACTTCGGGGATGCAGTTGTAGGCGGCCCAAAAGTCAGAGAAACTGAAACAGTACAAGTAGGGGGTCAGCAACTTGCGCCACAGTTTTTTGCAGGATGCCATCGAGCCGTCGCCGATGAAGAAAGAAAGTATCTGCTTGGTGCGGCGGCACTGCACGATCCAGATGCGCACCTGATTGATTTTCAACCTGATGAAGGTAAAAGCCTCGTCAACCTCCAAAGTGCCCTCTGGTTTTGCGGGCTGGATGGTCTCTTTGAAGGGGCTCAGAGAGCGGGCTTTTTTTTTAGCCATTTTTGAACTGTCACATGGCTGACTCCAAAAATCCGCGCCGTGGAGTGGGTGCTGTTGCGCTCTTGGTAGGTCTTGGCTACCAGTTCCTGTCTTTCTGGGGTCAACTCCGGGCGCTTGGGATCTATGACCCGGCAAGCCCCGCAGTCCTTGCACCGGCAGCGCGGCGTGCCAGCACAGTTCTTGCCGAAGCGGATGAGGTTGCTACTGCCACAATTGGGACACGTTTTGACACTGATAATCATGTTGCCTGAATTTTTCTACAAAGATAAACAACAACTAAAAAATACCACTACCGAAAAATCAACGGTCTCATTACCAAACAAATAAAGCCCTGTCGGGCAAATGCTCGACAGGGCTGGTTAGAAATTAAGTTCAATGGCCGGCCTTCAGCAGTTTTCCGCTCTGGATCACGTTTGAGCACAGCAGTCATTGATGCTTCACCACCTGCCGCACCTGCCACACCCCGTCCACCAGCACCGAGACAACGTATGCCCCCGCTGGCTCGCTGCCGAGGTCGGCTTCGACGGCCGCCTCGCGCAGCCCGCGCTGATCCAGCAGCACCCGCCCGCCGAGGGCGGCGATCCGAAAGGCCTCTATCTGATGTTCGCCCGTGGCCTCCATGCGGAAGGCCCCCGACGTGGGGTTGGGCGACAGTACCACCCAACTGTTCCGGCCCACGGGCAGCTCCGCCACGCCCACGCCCGTCTGGCAGCCCGGCGAGGCGCAGCCCCAGGCATCCAATTTGATCACCCAGGCATTTTGCAGGCTGCCGTCGTGGCCGAAGGTGGTGCCGTTGCACAGGATGCCGCCGTCGGAGGTGGCCAGCACGTTGAAAAAGTTATCGTAGAGTTTTGCCAATGGCTCCACGGAATATTTCCGGTGCCAGATCAGGTCTCCATTTGGGGCGAGCTTGCTAATTGTGCCGTATTGTTTGGATTGCGGATCAACCCAATCCCGCTCGTAGCCGCAGGCGTAAAAATTGCCGTCGTGGCTGGGGGTGATGCTGTTCCAACCGGAGCGTTCGTTTTCGGCGTACGATTTTGACCACAGCACATTGCCCTGGCCGTCCAGCCCCACCACCCAGGAGCGCTCCCAGCCGGGGCCGACCTGGGGGTCGAACACCATCCGGCCTACGGCGATGTAATTGCCGTTGCCTAGCGCCTTGACATCCACAAGGATCAAGTCGGTGGTGTCCCCGCTGTGGGGTATCTCCTTCCAATATACCAAGTCGCCTGCGGAATCCACTTTGACTGTGAGGGCGTAGAGAAAATCTACTGGATTTCCTACATGACGTGTTCCCACAATAATGAAACCCTTGTCCGGCGTCTCGACCACTCCGCCGCCAAAGTGGTTGTTTACCTGACTCACGCTGTACAGTTTAAAAAACTGCTGGTTCAGGTTGCTGTCGCATTTGAACACGACAAGGGACGAACGATCGTATTGCTGCGTACCGAAGGACCACCCAGAAGAAAATATACCACCATCTGAAGTTATGATAGGACGATAAAATGCATCCAATCTGCCGGGTAGGCCAAAGTATTTTAACAACATAGTGTCAAAATTTTTTGTATCCACCAGCGAAAAGTATTCATCATTATCTATAAGAAATTCTTTTGGCGCGTTGTATTTATTACCATGTATGAACAAGCCATTACCCCCTTTCAATATATTTCTAACAGACTGCCCTTCATAGTAAGAGACTTTATTGTAATTAGTTTGCGACGTGAATTTGTTGATCGTCAATACAAACGAGGTATCTGCTACGCTTTGGAAGGGAGAAGCCCCTTTAACAGGAACAATGTAAAAACTGTCTGTTTCGACACCATAACCGGAGGTTTCCAACCTGTTTTGATAATCAAATTGTACATTGAAGTAGGGCACTTGCCCATGCAACGCCTGCCAAAAGAGCAGACAAAGAAAAATCAACGGTCTCATATCCAAACAAATAAAGCCCTGTCGGGCAAGTGCTCGACAGGGCTGGTTAGAAATTAAGTTCAATGGCCGACCTTCAGCAGTTTTCCGCTCTGGATCACGGCCGTTTCCGAACGAATCTGGTAAACGTACTGGCCATCGGGCAGGCCGGCCGCGCCCCAGATCAGGGGCCGTCCGCCGAAGGCCTGGCGTATCTCGATTTGCCGCCCGTACACATCGGTCAGCACTAGCTGGTACAGCGCCGATGCGTCCAAACCGCTCAGATCGAACACCACTTCGCCGCTGAACGGGTTGGGGCGAACGGGCAATTTGACGGTTTGCTCGGCTCCGGTCGCCTTGCGCCGCTGCGAGCGTTCGGCTGCCGGTTCCGGGTCAACGGCGATAAGCGGGGCGTACAGGCCCTCACGCAGGTAGCGCAGGTTTTCCGCCATCGTTCGGGTGGACACGTTCTCGTCCGTGAGCGAGGCCATTGCGCTCTGGTAATTGGCTTCAGGCAGGGCGGTCAAGTCGGCACCCGCGTCGAGGATGTTCGCCAGGTAGGCCTTGTACGCGATGCTTTCGGCATCGGTGCCCGTCAACAGCGCGTTTGCGGCCTGGGCCTCGGCGTAGCGATCCATGCCGGCCAGCGAGCCGACCAGGATGCTGCGGTCTTCGGGCTGGTTTCGGTCGAGCAGCACAATGAAGGCACCTTCGTAGTCGGCGGCCAGATCGGTGGTGTCGGCGGCAAAGCCGGCGTGGACGAGGCCCCGCAGCGCCACATTCCTGTCCCGAATGGTCTTGGGTGAGGCCATGTAGAGGGCGACACGGTCGCAGGGCGGGTTCGGGCAGGGCGGGTCCGGGACTGTGCAAGCGAGAGGTGAGGTGTTGGTTTGGTCTACATCCACATTCACCAGATCATTCACGCAATCCGGGTCCACCGGGTGGGGGTTGCCGGTCTTGTCGTAATAACCGAACGGTGTGAAGTTGTCGTCGGCCTCGATGTGGATGTTGGAAGAGCCGTCGCAGAAGTCAAAAAACTCGTTGTCCGCTTTTTTATCAAATGGGCCAGGATTGCCTTGTGGCTTCAACTGCCCTGCCCCAAACGTGACGGCGGCGTACCAAGCGCTCAGGCCCATGCCGGTGTAGTCGTTGCAGGAGGCGTCGAGCTGGGTGTTCTTGCCCTCGAACTGGTTGCCCACGCGGCTGGTGAAAAATTGGTTTTCCTTGATCTCGCAGCCCTGGTTTTGCGTGTTGTGCTCCACGATGCCCCAGGAGGGCTTGCCGGCATCGGCACCGTGGAACTCGTTGTTGCTGATCAGGGCACCCTTGTTGAACTGGCCGAAAATGCCCGACGGACTTAGCCCCGAGTAGGTGTTCGGCTCGGGTATGTTCAGAAACGTGCAGTTGGAAACGATGTCGGCCACCGAGTTGCGCAGGTTGATGCCCTGCACCACGTTGTCGAACGTGATCCCGCTGGCCTCCGTGCTGGCAAGCAGGCCGCCAAGAGCACCCCGGCACTCGATGCCCACCTTGAGGTCTTTCATGCTGCCGCCCGAGGCCACGATCTTCGGGTCGTCGCCCTCAATGCCAAAGGGGCGGTACTCGGGTATGATGCCGGTGGAGCCGGAAAACTCGCAGCCGACGAACTGCACCCGTGTGCTCCAGATCGAGGCGTGGATGGACGTTCCCCGTGGTTCGTTGTTGTTGTAATCGTTCGGGACGGGCTGCCGTATGTCGTTCGGGTCCACCAAGGAGCCGTTGCTGATGAACTTACACTGGAGGAACCTGCTCTGGTTCCAGTTGTGCGGGTACTTCATGAATATAGCGCTGCGCTGGTTGTCAATGAACTCCGTGGCCCAGGCGCTCACCCTTCCGCCCCCGTACGGCCCGCCGTGGTTCAGCACCGATGTTTGCACGGACGAGCGACTGCCCGTGCCGCCGTAGGGCGGGCCGACCACGGTGGTAGTCGAGCACCAGACGGCGGAGGCCACCACGCCCTGGCGGGCGTTGACGATCTTGGCCACGAACAGGGAGCAAAGCCCCTGGTTGGCGGCCGTTTGCTCGGCGGCCGGGTTGCCGACCACGTTTATGCCGTCCCACATTTTTTCCTTGCCATTGCAATCGTAGCCTTTGAGCGTGGCGCCACTGACCACCAGCCTGCCGCCCGGCTCTACGGTGATGCCGATAGGGTAGCGTTCCGGTGCGTCGTACACTTCTTTGCTGTCGGCAAAGCGGATGGTCGTGCCGCTCCCACTGATGATGAGCTGCCGCCCGTTTGGCACCACCACTTTTGCTCTGACGGTGCGGCTGGTATTCCAGGTCGGCTCGTCGGCGGCCACTATGTAGTCTTTCCCCGAATTAGGCAGTATGTCTGCCTGATAGCTGCAATCGCTGCCAAACTTGATAAAGCCGAAGTTTTCTTCGTGTTCCTGACCATCGTCCTCGGTGTTACCAGCCAGCAACAATCCTCCGTCAGGCGTTTCCGTGATGGCAAACCCGCAAGCGCCCTCCCCTTGGCCGTTGTAGTGTTTGCGCCATTTCACATCGCCGTTGGCATCCAGTTTTATCGCCATCATGTGCTCGGCACCGGTCACTTCGGGCAGGCCGTCGGGGCATCCAGTGACCGTTCCGGATACCGCGAAGCCCCCGTCGGAGGTCTTGATGACTTTCGGGATAAAATCGCCGCCACTCATGGTGCCAAGATAGGTCGCCTTCGTAAGCGCCAAGCTCGCTTTGTCATAAAAGAGCAGATACGCTTCCCCCCAGAGGTAATAGTCCGAGTCAAAGTTACTGCAAGCGCCTTCATTGCAGTGCAAGCCCGGGCCTGGGTCGCCTCCAAGTGCGTCGTTTGTCGCGTTCCACATGGTGAGTTGGTTCAACATGGCAGACACCACGATCTTGTCCGAGGTCAACACCATGCTGTGGGGCACGTCCTCCGAGCCGTCCGACCAATCCTCGATGTAGAACCCGTTTGTTTCCGCTGATTCGTTGCAATTGGTAAAACTCCGTTCAAAAGGCGTCGTCACATATTTTGGGCCATAGGGGTACTTGTCATAGGTGCCCGAGGGGAACGAGGGCGGGTATTGATAAAAAATATCGGTTGGCAAAGCCTGGGCATCAGCCGTCTCGTTGCGCGCTGTCCAGGTTATCGAATTGTGGGCTGTGGCTGTTTCCGTTTGGAAACCGGTCAAAGGATTGTATTCGATTTTGGAAATCATGATGTCCGAATCATGGTGGCGGTGCTGTCCAAAGCCGCCGTCTTCTTCCTTCAACAGGTAAGAAGCCCCAAAAATGCGAACTACGCCATTGGGCAAGACATCAAACGTGCAAGATTTGAGTTCGCTGGATTCAGACCCACTTACCGGCAAAAATGATTGATGCCGAATCGTGCCGTTGTAGTTAACGGTAAGCAGCCACCGCTCTCTGTCGAATTCCCCTACTTTGAGGCCGTTTTGATCTAACAAATCTCCCCTGACCCATCCGCTACAAAGTAAGTACGGATCGGTGCCGGGAACATCAACCACTTCAATCAGCCTCGAATTCAGTATTTTTTTGAGCGGGTCGTCATGTACAACAGGCGGTTGATAATAAACTGCATCGAGGGAGTTTTTATTTATCCGCACCAACAGGCGTTGCGCCCCTCCAAAGCCGCCTAAAAATCCTACAGCATAATAGGAGTCGTTGCTTGCCTCAACCACATTGGCAAGCCGCCCGGCGCTGGGGTTAACGGGATCGGTTTCAATAACCCCATCGCGAAGCAGCGCACCGCCCGGTGAGATTAAGCAGTAGGCGGGCACGTCCGGGTGGTCAAATGGAGCAGTTTCGTCCTCTTTGGCAAAACCTACAGCCAAGTAGTTTCCTTGGGAGGTGGTGATTACGTCCAGCACCCAACCGGCCCAAGGTGCGCCGTTGGAGCCGCCGACGTTTACGGAAGTCGTCCATTGGACGCCTTGTGCAAATTGCAAGGTTGAATAACATATCCACAGGAAGGCGAGAGCCAGCCGTATGGAGCATTGCTTGGTTTGTTTCATGACAAATCGATTTAGGAGATGAATAATTAGAGAGACGGGATTACCGCCAGCTGCGGCGCCTCTCGATTTTGGATTGGTACCTCGCGATGTACGCCCACAAAGGTCGTCCCGGCCCCCATTCGCTCCAACAACCAAATGGAATAATCTGTGGACGACCCACAGAACACACACCAAAAAATTCGCCCTACCTCCTGAAAAACAATGCTTTAAATTCTAATCGCCCCAATAGTCAAATGGTGCATTTTATTCCTTTTGGGAATAATCTTGCATCGAGTGTTGCAGCAGTCAACCCTATTGGCTTAAATTTGACACTGCCAAAGTTGCCCTCATCGGTCAAACGTTCATCCTAACATTGCTTCGTTTTCCTTATGAACCATCCCCCTCCCGCCGATTTCAATCGGAAGCTGCGCTGCCTGCGCAACCACTTTGGCATACCACAAGCCGTCGTTGCCGCCCATCTGGGCATTACCCAGTCCGCTTACCAGAAAATGGAGTGCAAGTCGTGCATGCCCCGCTTCGAACGGTTGCAGCAGATCGCCGGGTTTTACGGCATCTCGGTTGTTGAACTGCTCGAACGGCCCGTGGAAGATATGCTGGAAAAGGCTCAGCGAAATGACCGCAATTTGCCCCCCCGTGGCACATTCCGCGGTTTATGTAGCCTGAGGGTACACTGCCGGGCATGATTAGGCCCTTTGCAAAACGAGGCCCGAGATCGCGAATTCATTCTTTTTCATGAAAGCGCTGTTCAGCCCAAAGATTTGACCGCCACTCTGCCAGTTCTTTTGTAGAAATACATTTATTGTAGCCTTTGGCAATTAACCCTTTCCGCAGTTTAGTGTCTCCAGTCCAAAGTCTGCCATCCATAAACTCGTTCAACGCTACATAGGCAATGTCGTCGGGGTCAATATCCCGGACCAGGGCGGCACTTTTTTGCCAAAAGTCAAAGGGAATGGATACCTCTTGGATGAAATTCAGCCGTTGAAAGAAGCGATCAACGAGCAAATCAACTTCACCTGAGGAGAGCCCGGAGCAAGCGACAAGTTTTGATCTATGGAGGGCAATTTCTTGCTGAATGAACTCAGTGGCATAAAATTGGAAAAACCGGTGCGAGGTTAGGAGTAAATTCCCGATCTGGCTATTGACGTTTAGAATCCCGCTGAACAGGATATTGGCATCAACTATGACGATGTTCATCTTTCATCAACTTGTCTTTATTGGCTTCCCACCATCCTTTTTTGACCAGTTTTGACAAACGCACCACGTCCTTTTTGGTTGCCTTGCTTTTGAGGGTTATTTCCCTGTAGAACAAGTAGTCCAACAAGTCTTGCACTTCCATCTGGGTCATCATGGAAGTTGGAATGCGAATGATCGTTTCGGTACTCGTGCTTTCGATGACCATGTTGCGTGCGTGTGTTTTGCACAAAAGTACAGGTTTTCGGTTCACATAAAAAAACCTACCCCACCAACCTTTCCGCCACCTTCGCCACACCCGTAGTAGCCGGCTCGGCCACGACCATAAGGTTCGGCATTTGCTCCAGTTCCCAGTTGATCTGGGGTGCGGGATCCACATAAAAAACCGGGATACGGCGCGGCGCGTACACCATGAGGCTGGCGGCGGGGTACACCTGCAACGAGGTGCCCACGATGAGGAAAATATCGGCTTGGGCGGCCAGTTCGGCGGCCAGGGTGAGCATGGGCACGCTCTCGCCGAACCACACGATGTGCGGGCGCAACTGGGTGCCCTTTTCGCAGCAGTCGCCGAGGTTCAGGTCGCCGGGCCAGTCGTAGATCAGGTTTTCGTGGCGCTCGGAGCGCACCTTGCGCAGCTCGCCGTGCAGGTGCAGCACATGGGTACTGCCAGCGCGTTCGTGCAAGTCGTCCACGTTTTGGGTGACGACGTACACGTCGAAGTTTTTTTCGAGGTCAACCAGTGCGTAATGGCCCGCGTTGGGCTGCACGTCGTTCAGTTTGCTGCGGCGCTGGTTGTAAAAACGCAGCACAAGTTCGGGGTTTCGCGCCCAAGCCTCGGGCGTGGCCACGTCCTCGATGCGGTGCTGCTCCCACAGGCCGCCCGCGTCGCGGAAGGTGCTGATACCGCTTTCAGCGGAAATGCCCGCCCCGGTGAGTACGACGAGTTTTTTCATGGCGGCCTATTTTCGGCGGCGTTCGGTACCCTTCACGGCGGGTGTTTTGCCGGTAGGCTCATCCAACGGCACATTGGGCGAGGGCAGCCCAGGACTCGCTTTTTTAGGCTCTGCCTTGGCGGCGGCGGTGCGGCGAACCATCTCGAGGTACTTGTCGGTCAGGTTGGCGTTGCGCATCCGTTCTTCCATGGGCAGGCGGGCGGTGGCGATGGTGTCGTTGAGGTATTTTTCGATCATCAAACTGGCGATGGGTGCGGCATAAGTGGCCCCCCACGTTGCATTTTCCACGAATACGGCGATGGCTATTTTGGGGTTTTCCTTGGGAGCAAAGGCGAAAAAGACCGAGTGGTCGTCGCCTTGCGGGTTTTGGCTGGTGCCAGTTTTGCCGCATACCTGAATGTCGGGAATAGCGCAGGAATGCGCAGTGCCCCGTACCACACATTGGGCCATGCCCTCCACCACGAGGTCGAAGTATTTTTTGTCAATATTCACTTTCTGCGGTGTGAGGAAGGGGCGGGGAATGTCGCCTCCAGACTTGAATCGTTTGGCCAAGTGGGGTGGGAACCAGTGGCCCCGGTTGGCGATGCAGGCGGCGAGGTTGGCCATTTGCAGGGTGGTGAGCTGCAGCTCGCCCTGACCGATGCCGCAGGACATGATGGTAGGCGAACGCCAGCCGCCGAGGTGTTTTGGGTAAATGCGGTCGTAATACTTGGAGTCGGGTATGTTGCCTGCGTTTTCGTTCGGGTAGTCCACGCCGAGTTTGTGGCCGAGGCCGAACTCATAGCAGTATTTGGCCAGCATGTCCAGCCCTTGGTGGGGGGTGCCGAACCCGAACTTGTCCACAATGTCGCGATATTCACTGAAATAATAGGTGTTGCAGGAGTACGCCAGTGCGTCCACCACGTTGCCGACACCACTGTGGCCGTGGCATTTGTACAAGCGGCCAGCGTAAAAGTAGCCGCCGTTGCAGCCCATTCCGGCATTGGGGTTTATGGTGCCTTCTTGCAGTCCGACGAGGGATACCACGGTTTTGAAAATGGAGCCGGGCGGGTACTTGGCCATGACCGTCCGGTCGAAGAACGGCTTGAGCGGATCGGTGCGCAGACGACTGAACACGGGGCCGCGGTCTTTGGTCATGGTCAGGTCGTTGGGGTCGTAGGTGGGCAGGCTGATCATGGCGAGGATTTCGCCGGTGGCGGGTTCGATGGCGACTACACTGCCGGTTTTGTTGGCCATGAGCGCCTCGCCGTACTGCTGCAGCCGGATGTCAATGGACGATACGAGGTCGTCGCCACTGACCGGCAGGGTGTCTAATTCACCGTTGGCGTAGCTGCCCACGATACGACCGAGGTTGTCTTTGAGCAGGAAAGTGCAGCCTTTTTTGCCGCGCAAACGCCCTTCGTGCTCGGATTCGAGGCCGCCTGCGCCGATATAGTCACCGGAGGCGTACAGCCCGCCACTGCTTTCGATCTCTCGGGGATTCACCTCGTTGATATAACCCAACACGTGCGCGCCTGTACTGTGGGGGTAGGCCCGTATGGTGCGCACCTGCACGAAGAATCCGGGGAACTGGTACAGGCACTCCTGCAGGCGGGCGTAGGTGACGGAGGAGAGTTTTTTCATAAAGACAAAAGGCACCGAGCGGGAGAATTTGCCGCTGCGCCAGTCTTTTTTGATAAAAGCCCGAAAATCGTTTTGGGTGATGCCGAGCAGGTTGCAGAGCTTGGCTGTGTCCATGTCCGGGGAGACCTGGCTGTAGGTAACCATGAGGTCATACATGGCGTTGTTGTTGATAATCAGGGTGTCGTTTCGGTCGTACACCAATCCGCGCGGGGGGTAGGCGGTCATTTTGTGGATGGTGGTGGCATCGGCACGACGGCTTAGGGAGTCGTCAAAAAGTTGGATTTGGGCGGCCTTGCCGATGAGCACCAATGCGCAGGCCAGTATTACGATCTGGATCGTGCGTTGTCGTTCGCGGAAGATGTCGGCCATGGTTAGATTTTAGGATAAAACAAGCGCGTGAAGATAAGCACAAGTGGCATGGTGACCAACCATCCGATGGCTGTTTGCGGCAGTATTTTTTCCAACAAATAACTCGGCGTGAAATGGGCCATGGCAAAGTACCAAAACAGGTGTACGGCGAAGAACACAGCCGCCACGCTCACGAACCACCTCCAGCCGAAATAGGCTGGCGACGCGATCGGTTCCTTGCCCGAATAGCCGCCCCGGTTGGAAAACCGGTGCAGAATGATCGCGCGGGCATAGCCGGAAAAGGCACCGGCGCTGGCGTTCACGCCATAGTGGCCGGTGAGTATGTCCACGGAGAAGCCCACCAAAAAACCGAGTACTACCGCGAGAGGAACGGGCAATGTGATAGGCAAAAAAAGGATGAACAGAGGGTACAGGAGCACATTGCAGTACCCTTCGGTGGTGAGCGACACCTCGTTCAGAATGATCGTTTGCGCAGCCACCAAGCCGAGGAAACGCCAGAGGTTCGGGAAAAAAACGTCGCTATTCATCCTTTGTCTTCTGCTGTTGCAAGCTATCGAGCTCGTTGATGTACCGGTTGGTCACCACATACACGTCGCGCACGCTGGCGGGATTTTGGGTAGGCCGCACGCGGATGTACAGGAAACTGCTGCCGTCAATGCGATACGCCGTGTCCACGATGCCGACCATGTGCCCTTCGGGAAACATCAACGAGTAGTTGCTGACGAGCACCGAGTCGCGGGGTTTTACCGGCAGGTGATAGGGAATATCGGAAAGGGTTAGGTAGCGCGGGTCGTCGCCGTCCCAGACCAAAGAACCGAAGTACTCGTAGCCCTTGACAGAGGCCGATACTTTGGTTTGTGGGTGGAGTACGGACATGGCGAGGGAAAAATTTTCGGACACGTGGCGTACCACGCCCGCAACGCCGCTGCGGGTGATGACCCCCGTATTGGGGCGCACGCCGTCGCGTGAGCCGCGGTTGATGATCATCCAGTTGTTGCGGGCGCTGATGGAGTTGGACACCACACGGGCGCTGACGAGCACGTACTCCGGGCGCACGATTTTGTGTTCCAGAGTGTCCATACGGGCATAACGCCTGACGGTGTCCATCGAAGGAACCTCCACCATACGGAAGTTGGCTAATTGCGATTGCAGACGGGCGTTTTCCACGCGCAGGCGGGTGTTTTCGTCGCGCAGGCTGAAGTAATCGCGTGCTTCCATTTTCCAGCCCAGCACTATGCCGGAGTACATGGTCCAGCTGGCGCTGGATACCGCGCCTTGCGGGTCGTTGTACTTGGCAATCAGGTAAAAGCAGAGCATTTGCACCACAACCAGCGTGAGCAAGCCGCCATGCCGAATGAAGAGCTGCAGGATGGAATGCATGCTTTTGGGTGGTTGGCCGTTGGCTGTTGGCCGCTGGCAGGTTTACGAACGACGGGTCACACGCTTTTCCGGTCAATCAGGAACGAGAACCGTTCTGTGTTTTCCAAGGCCATGCCGGTGCCGCGCACCACAGCACGAAGGGGGTCTTCGGGCACGCGCACCTGGAGCTTGGTCTTTTGCTGGAGGCGCTGGTCGAGACCGCGCAGGAGGGCACCGCCACCGGTCAGGTACAGGCCGGTTTTGTAGATGTCGGAGGCCAGTTCGGGCGGTGTCATCTCCAATGCCCGGAGTACGGCATCCTCGATTTTAGTGATGCTTTTGTCCAAAGCGTAGGCTACTTCCTGATAGCTGACTTTGATCTGCTTGGGGATGCCGGTCATCAGGTCACGGCCGTTCACGGCGTAGTCTTCCGGCGGGTTTTCCAGCTCGTGCAGGGCAGAGCCTACATGGATTTTGATTTGTTCGGCGGTGCGTTCGCCGATGAGGATGTTGTGCTCGCGTTTCATGTAGCCCATGATGTCGTTGGTCAGCTCGTCGCCCGCGATGCGGATGGACTGGTCGCAAACGATACCGGACAGGGCTATGACGGCGATTTCGGTCGTGCCGCCGCCGATGTCAATGACCATGTTGCCAACAGGCTCTTCGATGTTGAGTCCGATGCCGAGCGCTGCCGCCATGGGTTCGTGTATCAGGTAGGTTTCCTTGCTGTCCACGTGGTCGGCAGAATCGAACACAGCTCGTTTTTCTACTTCGGTGATACCGCTGGGGATGCAAATGACCATTTTCAGGTGGCTGAAGAAGGAATTGCGCTTGCCCACCATGCGAATCATGCTTTCGATCATGGCTTCGGCGGCCTGAAAATCGGCGATCACACCGTCTTTGAGGGGGCGGACGGTCTTGATGTTTTCGTGGGTTTTTTCGTGCATTTGCATAGCACGTTTGCCGACGGCGATTGTCTGTCCGGTCTTTCGGTCTATGGCCACGATGGAGGGTTCGTCCACGATCAGCTCGCCGTCCATCATGATGAGCGTATTGGCCGTGCCGAGGTCCACTGCCAGCTCCTGCTTGAAAAATTTCAAAAAGTTCAACGTATTAAAGTTTAAAGGTCTTCGGATAGTACGGTTCGCGCTAAAAACGCGCAAAACTACGCACCTTTTTTGGATTAAAAAGCGTGCAAGCCCCGCCGGATAATTTTAATTTTTGCGCAGGCTTTCGGTGAAAAATACCGTTTGCGCGGCGAACTTGTTTTCTGGAAAACTTTTTTCATCCGACGGTCACGACCCAAAAATCCTCGGGCCGCAGGTAGCGACGCGCCAAGTCCTGTAGTTGCTCGGGCGTGATGCTCCGGACGGTGCTCACCAACTGGTCGAACACATCGAGGCTTGAGCACTCGGTCAGGAGCGTTCGCACCACGTCGGAGATGTTGAGAGGACCGTCCAGACTGTTGAGCAGTATGCCCAGCAGGTAGTTGCGTACCATATCCAGTTCGCTGTCGGGCACGGGTTTGTCGCACAGGTTTTTCATTTCGGCAACTATCAATTTGAGCGTTTCCGCCACTTTGCCTTTATGCACTTCGGTGGCTATGTACAGGCAGCCGTCGTGCAGCATGGCATCGGCGGTGGAGTAAATGTTGTACGTGAACCCGCGTTTTTCGCGGAGGTTAGTCATCAGGCGCGAGCCGAAATAGCCGCCGAGAATAGTGTTCAGGACAAACACGCCGTCGTAGTCGGGGTGATTTCGGGCGAAGAGCCTGCGACCGATCTTGATGGCCGTTTGTAGCGAGCCGGTGTGTGGGATATTTACCACTTTGGGTTGGGCCACTGGGCTTGATTGTAGGTGGAGCCGTGGCGTGTCACCCGTTTTTTGCGTTTGGCCAAAATGCTGATTGAGCAATGTGAGTACGGTTTCGTCTACGTGGCCGCTCACAAACAACCGGCAGTTGGCGGGCACATACCAATGGTCAAAAAAAGCCGAAAGGTCATCGCGGGAAAGGGCGGCATAGTCGCCTGGTACAGAATTGTACCCGTACGGGTGAGCCTCTCCGAAAATGAGCTCGGTAACCTTTCGGTAGGCCAGCACTTCTTCCTTGTCGAGGTCGAGGAGTAGCTCTTGCAGGCTGTTTCGGCGGAAAGTTTCGAGCTCGTCGGCGGGGAACGACGGCTCGTGCAGCACCTCGGCGAACACCGGGATGAGCTCGCTCGCGTATTTCCGGAGGGAAAAAAGGGAAAACACGGCGGTATCCAAACTCGATGGGTTGCCGAGCGTTCCGCCGTAAAAATCAATATGCTCGGCAATGTCAGCACCCGTTCGGGAGGCGGTGCCCTCGCGCACGAGTCTGGCCGTGGCCCTCGACACCAATCGTTTTGTCTCCTCCGGCCGCCCGGCCTGAAACACCGCCTCCACTTTCAGGATTTCCTGACCCGGAAAGTGCATGGCGAACACTTGCAGGCCGTTGTCCAACCGCAGCTCCACGGGCAGGGGCAGGGTCAAGTGGCCCACCAGATGAATGGCCGGAGGCGGGCGTTTGGGCAGCCTGCTTGTTTTCGGAATTGCTGAACTGGGCATTGCGTTCGGGTCTTGTTGGCCTGTTTCAAAAAGTGGCCAAAGGTAGGGTTTCCGTTTTTAACATCCTGTTGGTTTTTTTCCGCAAAAAGATGAATGGAGGGCTTACTTTTGCGCCGGAACTCATTCCGCAAACACCTGAAAATCAAGAATAGCACCCACCCGCCGGCTCGATTTGGCCGGGCAGTGTCAACGCTCAACCATCAAGCAATCCACCCATGAAGTTCAGTGTATCGTCTTCCGAACTTTTGAAGCAGGTCCAAATCGCCTCCGGCGCGCTCGGCTCCAACCCCGTGCTGCCCATTCTGGAAAATTTCCTGTTCAAAATCGAAAACAAAAGACTCACCATAGCAGCCACCGATCTGGAGACCAGTATTTCCACCACGATTGAGGTGCTGGCCGACGACGATTTCACCGTGGCCGTACCGGCCAAAATCCTGCTCGAAACGCTCAAGGCTCTGCCCCAACAGCCCATCACGCTCAGCGTGAACGAGGAAAATTTCGGCATTGAAATCACGTCGTCCTACGGCAAGTACCGCCTTGCGGGCGAAAATGGCTCGGACTTTCCACAAATCCCCGAACCGGAAAACGTGGACTCCGTGAAAGTCGGCAGCAAACACTTGCTGGAAGCTATCAACAAAACCGTGTTCGCCACCTCCAACGACGAGCTGCGCCCGGCCATGACCGGCGTGTATTTTCAGGTGGATTTCAACAAACTCACTTGCGTGGCCACCGATGCCCACAAACTTGTCAAGATCACCACGCCTCAAGTGGCCGGGGAGGTAGCCACGTCCTTCATCGTACCCAAAAAAGCGCTCAACCTGCTCAAGAACGCTCTGCCTGGCGACGACACAGTGGGCATGTCGTTCAACAAGGCCAACGCTTTTTTTACCTTCGGAGCCATGAACCTCGTGTGCCGCCTCATTGATGCCCGCTACCCGGACTACAACGCCGTCATCCCCGTGGACAACCCCAACCTGATGACGGCCAACCGCGCCGATTTCCAGAACTCGCTCAAGCGAATCGCCATTTACGCCAACAAAACGACCAACCAGGTCGTACTTGACGTGTCGGATAAAAGCCTGACCATCTCTGCCCAAGACCTCGATTTTTCCAACGAGGCCACTGAGCAAATGACCTGTTCGTTCGACGGCTCGCCGCTGCGTATCGCCTTCAACGCCAAGTTTTTGGTGGAAATGCTCGGTGCCCTCGACAGCGAAGAGGTGCGCATGGAGTTTTCCACGCCCTCCCGCGCTGGCATCCTCACGCCCGTGGAAGAGGCCAACACCGACCGGGAAATCCTCATGCTGGTGATGCCGGTGATGCTGAATAATTGAGGTTTGGGGTTAGAGGATTTTGGGATTTGACCGACGTAGGGGCGACTCTTGTGGTCGCTCGTAACCACAGCCAACGTCCAATTTTCAAAGGCAGAATATCCGCTCCATGAGCATCCATTTTTGTCCGGGCTTGGCCGTTGGCAGGGCCTGTTGGTAGTTCCACATGAGGGTTTCCCAATCCTGCACGCGCGGGTTGGCCGCGTCTGACTCGGCCTTTTTTTCGAGAGAAAAATGATCGTCGGCCTCTATGATCATGACGAGCCGGTTGCCCGTGCGGTAAATTTCCAGACCAAGAATTCCCGCCTCGCGAATGCTGGCCAGCACTTCCGGCCACACGGCACGGTGGTGAGCTTCGTATTCGGCGATCAGGTCGGGATCGGGCTTGAGGTCAAGGGCAAGGCAGTGGCGTGGCATGGTGCGATGGTGTGTTGCAGAGGCATCGGGCCTCCGGTGTGGACAGGCTGAAATTTAAACACGCTCTTAATTCTACTTTGTCAGATTAAAGGAATCGCACTCGGTTATGTCATTCTGAAGGAATCCGTCCGCATCGCGGCGGGAAAATTTGGAGCAAAACCCGTCGTGATGTGGACGAATATTTTCAAAATGACAAATTAGAATTAGGATGCCTTCGTCTCTTCTCTCTCTCTCTCTCTCTCACTCTCTCACTCTCTCACTCTCTCACTCTCTCACTCTCTCACTCTCTCACTCTCTCACTCTCTCACTCTC
>JBEBHD010000291.1:0-6094 GCA_040080915.1 Saprospiraceae bacterium | reverse complement strand
GCCGGTTGTCTATGGCGAAAATTTTAACGCAGCATGAAGCAAAATTTGCCGCTTGCAGCCCGGCGACTGAAATTTAAACACGCTCTTATACCTCGCACTGCAAGGTGCGAAGCCGCTTTTGTCATACTGAGCGCTGCTAATCAAAATAGTAGGCCAAAGGCCACGCACAAAACCTCGCAGCGCGAAGTATAAAAGCCGTTAACATTTTTTCCGAAACATGCCCAACCTGTGTTTCGTTTGGTGGTTCTCTTTTTCAAATAAATCTTGCCATGCACAAACCAATACCTGCTCTCCTGCTCTCCTGCTCCCTTTTTGCACTCGTTTTTTCTTCATCACCACTTTGTGGCCAAATCCCCAACCCCGACGGCAGCGGCTGGATTTTCAAAAAAGAAAAATCGGGCATTAAGGTGTACTACCGCAAAACATCCGACATCCACGAAATGAAATTGGCCACCACGCTCGAGGCATCCCTTTCTGGCGTAGCCCAAATGCTTGACGAGGTACCGTATTTCACCAAATGGGGCTATAAAATCTCGGAAGCCCGCTTGGTTAAGCGCATCTCGCCCTCGGAAATGATTTACTACGCCCGGGTGGATTTTCCGTGGCCGCTGAACGACCGCGATCTGGTCTTGCACACCAAATTAGTACAAGACCCCGAAAACCGGATCATAACAGCAACGAGCACTGCCGAGCCGATACACGTTCCGGAGGTTGATGGCATAATCCGCATGAAAAAAGTGCATACGAGGTGGACGGTGCGCCCCGGTGCCAGCAAACACCTCGAATTAGAGTACTACCTGTACTCCGACCCTGGCGGCAGCCTTCCCAATTGGGTCATCAACCTGGCGCTCGATATGGGTCCGCGCGAAACCATCAAACGCATGCGGGAAATGCTCAAGGAGCCGCGCTACCACAACGTGAAACTGGCCCACATCAAAGAATAAGCCGGGAGGCTTAGAGCGTGTATAGAATTCAGTCGCCGGGCTGCAAGCGACAAATTCTGCTTCATGCTGCGTTAAAATTTTCGCCATAATCACCCGGCTATGGCTGCAAATTTTGCCTTGCCTGAAACAAAATTTGCTCGCTTTCGCCTCGGCACTGAATTCTATACACGCTCTTACCAACTTTGGCGCGAAAGTGCTGTTCTTGCCAAGGAACAGCACTTTCGATTTTTATGGCCTACTCCAACTTGCGCGAAGCCGTGCGCGACCTCGAAAAACACGGCATGCTGCTGCGTATCCGGGAAGAAACAGACCCTGACTTGGAAATGGCGGAAATCCACCGACAGGTGTACGACCGGCAAGGCCCGGCCGTGAGCAATTTGTCCGGCACGCTGCCCCGTACGGAGTTTTTGTTTCGCCACACCTTGGAGCGCGTCCGGCGCGTGGTTGAGTTGAAAAAAGACCCGGCAAATTTTTTCAAAAAACCCGGCCGGTACCTCTCTGCACCATTTACAGCCCTGACGGCCCTGCCTTGGCGAAGCCCGTTTCCCGCGCCCGTGGCGTACGCCACCACGACCATTGACCAGTTGCCGCAAATCAAAAGTTGGCCCATGGATGGCGGCGCATTCATCACCCTTCCGCAAGTTTTTACCGAAGACCCCGACGCGCCCGGTCCTTTGAATGCCAACCTCGGCATGTACCGTATCCAACTTTCCGGCAACAACTACGTGCCCAATGAAGAGATCGGCCTGCATTACCAGCTCCACCGCGGTATCGGGGTACACCACACCAAGTACAACCAGCGCGACGAGCCGTTCCGGTGCAGCATTTTCGTGGGCGGCCCGCCCAGCCATGCCTTCGCGGCCATCATGCCCATGCCGGAGGGGCTGAGCGAACTCACCTTTGCGGGCATGCTTGCCGGTCGCCGCTTCCGCTATGCCCGCCACGACGGCCACGTGCTCAGTTGCGATGCCGATTTCGTCATCACAGGCGAGATTTTGAAACAGGTAAAAAAAATGGAAGGCCCTTTCGGCGACCACCTGGGGTACTATTCGCTGGCGCACGACTTCCCGGTGATGCGCGTCCACCGGGTTTTTCACCGAAAGAATCCGCTCTGGCATTTCACCGTGGTGGGCCGCCCACCGCAGGAGGACAGCAGCTTTGGCTGGCTGATCCACGAATTGGTGGCCCCGCTTGCCCCTCAGGAATTTCCCGGCCTCAAGGAACTGCACGCCGTGGATGCTGCCGGGGTACACCCGCTGCTGCTGGCCGTCGCGCACGAGCGGTACATGCCCTTTCGCGAGCGCGTGCCGGAGGAAATCCTGACCGTGGCCAACCGTATCCTCGGTTCGGGACAGACCTCGCTGGCCAAGTTTCTGTTCATAGCCGCCTCCGACGACGACCCGAACCTCGACACGCACGATATCCCGCGTTTTTTCCACCACCTGCTGGAACGGGTGGACTGGTCGCGCGATCTGCACTTCCAGACCCGCACCACCATAGATACGCTGGACTATTCCGGCAGCGGCTGGAACGCTGGAAGCAAGGTCGTGGTCGCCTGCCGGGGCGATGTGCGCCGGACACTCAAGGCTGAACTGCCCGAGAACGTGGCATTGCCTCCCGGTTTTTCAGAGCCGTGCTTTTGCTTGCCAGGTGTTTTGGCCGTTCGGGCACCGGCTTTTTTGGCCGAAATACCGGCCCGTGAGCAGGCCGAACAGTTTTGCCGGGCGCTGGAGCCGTTTGACCTGTCGCATGTGCCGTTGATCCTGTTGGTGGATGACAGCCGGTTCGCAGCCGCTGCGCTGAACAATTTTCTGTGGGTTGCCTTCACCCGTTCAAACCCCAGCCACGACCTGTACGGGGTGGGGGCGTTCGCGGAGCACAAGCATTGGGGCTGCCGTGGACCTGTGGTGTTAGACGCGCGCAAAAAACCACACCATGCCCCGGAATTGGTGGTGGACACTGCGGTTCAGGAGCGGGTGGAGCGGCTGTTGAGTGGGTATGTGTTTTAAAACGGAACCAAAAACCACTCACTTCGTACCCACGCTCCCTGCTGCACTGATACCACATACACACCGGCGGGTACGCCTGAGAGGTCAATACGCGCTTCAGTATCCGCTGTAGTTTTTTCCACCAATACGCGTCCGGTTACATCCAGCACTTGCGCCTGAAGATTGCCGTGAGTGCCCGAAAAATGCAGGGTAAGCCGACGGGCCGAGGCATCGAAAAAGTGGATAAAAGCCCGATCGTTTTGGTCGGGCGCATTGGTGCCGACCGACTGCTCGCGTTTTTTTACCAAAAAAACATTGAACACGTTGTCGGTGTGTACGGCGGGCCGGGGCACTTTTTCGCCGATCACGCCAGTCACGGCAGTCAGGTTCGTGGGCAGCGAAACGGTCGGGTTGGCTGGATCGAACGCCCCCGAAACCACGACCGGGCCGAAGAAATTTTGCACGTCAAAAATGTCGAACATATCACCGGCAGCGAGGCCGGCATTGGTCAGATCGGCGTTGACCGTGGGCAGTTTCAGCCAATTGTACGCCACGACGTGCGCCCGGCCCGGTTCGTAGATGTTGGGCCGCACAAACACAGCATTTGCCGTAGGCAGTGGTGTGGCGGGCAGGATCGTGTTGCTGTCGGGCGAAATTTGGGCTGCGGACACCGGGTACAGTTCGCCCACGAGGGTATTGCCGGTTGCGGATAGGTTGGTGACAGGCAGGTTGTTGCGCACCGACCAGCGCCCCGCTGAGTAGTTGTTTTGGAACTGCACGTTGTTCAGGCCGCTTTGGTAGCCCATGTCGAGGTTGTTGCTGCGCAGGTAGTCGAAGCGGTTGTACAGGTAGTTGTCGCGGATGACGAAGTTGTTGCCCGGCCCGCTTGCTGTAGAGTTTTTTCCCAACAAAAACCCCCAGCCGTTCGGGTCGTCGTTGATGGTGCCGTTGGCAAAAACAATATTGCCCTCGAGGTGGAAATTGTTGATGGTGGAGTTTGCCGTGCCGTACAGGATAATGCCGCTGTCGAACTGTTTGAACACGATATTGTCGCGGATAAACTTGGTGGGCGAGTCGTTTTGGCCGTACATCCCCTCGCCGTGGCCGCGTACGCCGAGGTGCGACCAGCCGTTGTAAAAAATGACGCAGCCGTACACCTCGCAGCCGACGCAGCCGGAAAACGGCCCCAGACCGCTGCCGGTGTCGTGTACCACGAGGTTGATGAACCGGATGCCCGTGCCGATGGAAATGATACTGCCGACCCGCCAGCGAAATCCGGATGAAGAGTCGGCGCGGGCGTGGGTGTTGCTGTCCGTGACCTCGAAGCCCCAGTACCAGCAGTGGTCGCCGAGGATACCGAGCGTGTACGAGTCGGGCGCAGGCGGGTCCTGCACGGGATGGGGGCGGTTTCCGCCGTCAATGACGGCCCGCTCGCCGGGGTACTGCCGCACGATGATGGGCCTGTCCACTGTGCCGTTGAGTCGGCTGACGAAGCCCGCAACCTCGTTCTGTGTGGTGTTGTTCGGGTTGCCGAAGTAGGTGCCACCACGCAGCCAGATCGTGTCGCCGGGCAGCACCGCTGCCGGTTGGTCGAACGCCGTTTGCAAATCCCAAGGGCTGATGAACGAGCCGTCATTGGCGGGGCTGCCGTTTGGAGCGACGAAAAATTGAGTGCCGAATGCGGCAACGGGGGCCAAGAGGGTGAGTAGGGTAACAGTTGTCCAATTGCACATGAGCACAAAATTACGCCAAATTGGCAAGCCTTTGCCGCTCAAATACTGCCCAAGTTGGTTTTGATTTCATCTGGACGGGAAGCCGATCAGGTTTACGGGCAGTTCGGGGAATAGTTTTTAACGCTCGGCGGTAACGGGTTTAGGCTAGGTAATTACCATTTTTCAATACGAAGCCGCTACTTTCGCCGTCGTCTAATCAACAATGCGCTCGTGACCACCCTCAACGACACATTCCGCTCCCTGCTCGACTCGCTTAACCCCGGGCAACACCGCGCCGTCGAACACATCGAGGGGCCGGTGCTGGTGATCGCCGGGCCAGGAACCGGCAAAACGCACATTCTTGCAGCCCGCGTGGGCAAAATCCTGCTCGAAACCGACGCGCGCCCCCAAAATATCCTCTGCCTCACGTTCACCGATGCCGGTGTGAATGCTATGCGTACTCGCCTGCTCGACATGATCGGTCCCGATGCCTACAGGGTGTCTATCAGCACGTTTCACGGTTTTTGCAACCGGGTCATTCAGGAAAACATGGAGTACTTCGGCCACGGCACGCTCGAACCCGTGTCCGATCTGGAGCGTATCGAAATCGTACGTCGCCTACTTGCCGACCTGCCGCCCGAACACCCGCTGCGTGAGGGACGAAAAAACGCCTTTGCCTACGAAAACCACCTGCGTGATCTGTTCGCCACCATGAAAAAAGAGGACTGGACACCCGGCCTCGTGCTGAAAACAGCCGATGATTTTGTGAGGGGACTGCCCGAAAACCCGTATTTCATTTACCAGCGAAACACTGCCACTGCTCGAAAGGGCGATCCCAAAATCGAGATCATTGCCAATACCACGGAACGCATGGAGCGGCTCCGGGCCGCCGCCGACCTGTACCCCAAGTACATCCACGCTATGGAGCACACCGGGCGCTACGAGTACGAGGACATGATCCTGTGGGTGCTGCGGGCGTTCAAGAAACACGAAGCCCTGCTGCGCACCTACCAAGAGCGCTACCTGTACGTGCAGGTGGACGAATTTCAGGACACCAACGGTGCCCAGTACCACCTGCTACGCCTGTTGCTCGAATTTTGGGACACCCCCAACGCCTTCATCGTCGGCGACGACGATCAGAGCATCTACGAGTTTCAGGGTGCCCGACTCGGCAATTTGCTCGATTTCCACAACCGCTACCGCGCCGCCCTCCAAACCGTTGTCCTGTCAGAAAACTACCGATCCACGCAGGGAATCCTCGACACGGCAGCCCTCGTAATCGAAAAAAATACCCTGCGTGCCGTGAGTCAGCTCGACGAACCGTTGGAGAAAAACCTGCGTGCTGCCACCGAAGAAACCGGCACGCTGCACGTGCGCAGCTACCAAAACCGCCTATGCGAACTGGCCGACGTGGCGGGCCAAATCGCCGACCTTGTCCGCGCAGGTACAC
>JBEBHD010000290.1:0-6121 GCA_040080915.1 Saprospiraceae bacterium | reverse complement strand
TTTCGCCGTAGGCAACCGGCTACGGCTGCAAATTTCGCCTTGCCTGAAACAAAATTCGCTCGCTTTCGCCTCGGCACTGAAATTTAAACACGCTCTAAGACCTGCTTAACAAATACGGGTTTAATGCTGCATCCACATTACTGGACATTTCCAACCAAGTGCTGTCTGCGCGTAATATATGTACGCCGCATTTGTCATTCCTGCGGAATGACAAAACCGAGCGAGGCTTCCGCTTGCGTCCGTGATGTGGGCGGATTTCTACGAAATGACAAATGTGGCGTACACAAAACAGGCACTTACCGTTTCAGCACCTCGGCCACCAAGTCGGCGGCCTCCTGAAACTCCGTGGCACCCATGACCTTCAGGCCCGACTCGTCAATGATCTTTTTGGCGATGTCGGCATTGGTGCCTTGCAGGCGCACGATGACTGGGACGGGTATGTTTCCGATGGATTTGTAGGCATCCACCACGCCTTGGGCCACGCGGTCGCAGCGGACGATGCCGCCAAAAATGTTGATGAGAATGGCCTTTACGTTCGCATCCTTCAGGATGATGCGCATGGCATTTTCCACGCGCTGTGCATCGGCGGTGCCGCCCACGTCGAGGAAGTTGGCTGGCTCGCCGCCGGAAAGTTTGATCAGATCCATCGTGGACATGGCCAAGCCGGCCCCGTTGACCATGCAGCCCACGTTGCCGTCCAATTTGACGTAGTTCAGGTCATGCTCGCGGGCCTCCACGTCGGTAGGGTCTTCCTCGTCGGTGTCGCGCTGGGCTTCCAGATCGGTGTGGCGGAACAAGCCGTTGTCGTCGAGCGACACCTTGGAATCCACGGCGATGATCTGGTCATCCGAGGTTTTCAGGCAGGGATTGATCTCGAAAAGCGTGGCATCGCTTCCGACGTACGCGGCGTACAGTTTTTGCACGAACGCCACCATTTCCTTGTGGGCCTGTCCACTCAGGCCGAGGTTGAAAGCAACTTTTGCAGCCTGAAACGGGCGCAGGCCGAGCAGCGGGTCCACAGACTCGGTGAACACCCGTTCGGGGGTTTCTTCGGCCACCTTTTCGATGTCCATGCCCCCGTCGGGTGAGTAAATGATCACGTTGCCGCCGCGTCCGCGGTCGGTCAGGATGCTGACATAAAACTCTTTGGGTTCACTGGCACCGGGGTAAAACACATCCTGAGCCACGAGTACCTTGCGCACGAGTTTGCCTTCCGGGGGAGTTTGGGGGGTTTTGAGCATCATGCCGATGATCTGGCCAGCCAGTTCACCGGCCTGTTCCGGGCTTTTGGCCAATTTCACGCCACCGCCTTTGCCGCGCCCGCCCGCATGGATTTGCGCCTTGACGACGCACCAGTCCGAGTTGTACAGTTCCTTGAGTTTTTTGGCGGCATTTACTGCTTCCTGGGCTGTATGGACGACGATGCCCTCCTGTATTTTTACGCCGTACGATTTGAGCAGTTCCTTGCCCTGATATTCGTGAAGATTCATTGCGTGATTGCGCGGTTGAGTATATGTGAATATGCGAGGGCGCAAAAGTACTGCTGTGAGGTAGTTTTCCAACTGCAAAAAAATATCGCGTCAGTGAAACGCCGGGTTGGTCAAAAAAACCTCGTTCGTCAGGCTGTTCAGGAACGGCCAGCAAAAGAGCGTGTCGGGGTCGGTGGGAGGTTCGGCCTTGCCGCATCCGCTGAACAGCGCGACCCGTACTGCAAAAAACTACTGGCGGCCCGGTATGGCCTACTCGATTTTTGCCAGCGTTTTGCCCGCCAGCAGTTGGCTGTTTTGGAAAAATGCGCACTGGTACGCGCCTTTAGGCAAACCGTCGAGCGGTAATTCCAGCACACCTGTTTTTTGCAAGCCGCCAAACTCGCGCACCGTTCTGCCTGCGGCATCGAATAACGCCAACCGAAGTGGCCCGGTGGCATCCAAATCGTACCGGACGGTCGTACTCGAACGAGCGGGATTTGGCGACAGCGAAACACGGTCAGACTGCAAGGCAAGAGCCGATGCGGCGCTGGCCTGGCCCATGCCGATGAAGTTTGGGGAGGCGGCGTTTTTCATCATTGCGGCATTGACGGGGCCGCTGCCGTGCTGGGTTAGGTTGCCGGTCATGTCCAATTTTTCGAACAGGCGCGTATAGTCCAATTTCAGCCGGATGAGCAGGGTGCCGTTTTGCACGGTTTCAGTGCCCACGAGTTCCACCGTCTGGTACAGGCTGTCGCCGAGGTTGTGGTACTGAAAAATTGTTTCGGGTACGTTGTCGCCGTTTTTGTCCAACAGGCCCTCAATGGCCATAAACCGGTAGCCCGCCGTCCAGCCCCAGTGCATGGTGGGGTTTTGGTTGGCGAGCGGATGCCCGGCGGGGTAGGCGGACGGGTCGAGGTGGTTGTGGGCAGCATCCACGCCGAGGTGCAAAGTCAGGCCGCTGATGCCGGATACGTTCCAGTTGCCCGCCTCGTAGGTGCGGTTGGGCGTGTTGGCGTTCACGAGCATGTAAAAATTGTCCAGCGGAAGTTTGCTGCCGTCTGTGGCGGTCAGCACGGTTTCGGCAATGTAGAACTCGGCACGCTTGAGCAGGGCTTTGCGCCCGTCGGGCAGGGTGAAGACCGTCGTGTCGAGCGCCAAGGGTTGTCCACCAACGCGGTGTTCAAACCGGAAGGCGACCTCGTTACTCTGCGCAAATGCACCGGTAGCGAAGAGAAAAAAAGTGGCAATTGGCAGGAAAAGTCTCATAGATTGATCAATTTTTTTGTGAATCCGGTGTGTCGCAGGCCTTTGCTGTGCCGGGTGCGCCGCTGCGGTCGTACTTGCAGCACCCGTGCAGGTTGTTGTATGAGGCATCGGGGGCTTTGTAGCCCGCATTGTCGTAGCCGGACTGGGCCACAGCCTTTTGGATGGCATCTGTGGAGGTTTGGGTCGGGTCGAATACCACGGCCAACTGATCGGTCTCCATGTCCCATTCGGCTTTGACGGCACCGGCTCCGAGAGCGGCCTTTTCGATGGTGCGTTCGCACATGCCGCAATTGCCGAGTACGGAAAATGTCTCCGTTTTCAGGGTTACAGGAGGGGCGGCTTTCACCGTTTTTTTGACCATTCCGGACTGGGCTTGGAGGCCTGCAGTGAACAGCAGGATAGCGAAAAAGGGCAGGAAAAGATTTTGAGTAAGCATATCGAAGTGATTGGTTATCTGTAAAAAAAAGAAGAAAATTCAGGCGATTGTCGCCTTCAATCCGTCCCACGAACCGCCGTTGTAGGCTTCGATACCCTTGTTTCGGAGCATGTCCACGGCTGCCCCGCTACGGGCACCGCTGCGGCAAACCGCAATGATCGGCACCTTTTTGTTTTGCAGGGTGGAAAAATGTTGCCCGATTTGGCCAAGGGGAATGTTCACCGAGCCCTTGATGTGGCCGGAGGCGTACTCGTCCGGGTTGCGCACGTCCACAATGAGCGCTCCAGCGGCCACAAGGCCCTTAAAATCGGCATCGGATGCACCGCCAAGGATGGATTTCAGAAATTGAAACATGGAAAAAATTTATGGTTGAAAAATAGTACGCCGGGCCTCTCGGGCCAAGCCGGTGCAAAGGTATCGGCGGCCAAGGCCGCCAAACCGTGACATGGGTCACGCTCCCTCCGCCTCCCGGCATGCCCGCGCTATCTGTCCCGGCTCCCCATGATCAAACTCCAGTGTGCGAATTTCAGGCGAGGCGCTGGTTTCGAGGCCGTAATGATACGTTTTGTCGTAGTAATGCAGGGCTATTTCGGCGGCAGCGGCGTAGTCGCTCCGGTGCAGGGCCTCTATGGCGGTTTTCAGGTTTTGGTCGCCGAGTTTTTTTTCGATGCGCAAAAAGGCCTCCTCCAATTCCGTGGCCGAATGACCGACGTAGTCAGTCACCAAGTTTTGGATGCGGCAGGCTTGTGGCACCTTGATGTTGTACAACGGTGCGGCGCGTAACTGCCGCCAAAAACCGTCCGGGATGTACAGTCGCCCGATGCTGTGGCTTTCGTTTTCCACCCACACGCGCTGCGCGGGGTCGAGTCTGGAAACGGCCTCAAACAGGTTGTTTTCGAATTGCTCTACGGTGGGCTGGGGAGCCTCGCCGATACTGCCGAACGAGGAACCTTTGTGGCAGGCCAGCGCTTCGAGATCAACGATTTGTTCGCCCTGGTCGCGAAGGGCATGCAGGATTTTGGTCTTGCCCGTACCGGTTTTCCCGCCAACCACGATCAGTGGCAGTATTTTTTCCTCAAAACCGGCCAGTACGTGCTGGCGGTAGTTTTTGTAGCCGCCGTCAAGTGTGACCACGTCGAAGCCCGCCTGCCGGAGGAGCCAAGCCATGCTCTGGCTGCGCTGCCCGCCCCGCCAACAGTGTATGGCCAGCCGCCGCTGTGGGGCCAGTTCCTTGGCATCGCGCACGAAGCCTTCCATTTTAGGGCCGACGATGCGCAGGCCGAGCAGCAGGGCCGTCTCTTGGCTCTGCTGTTTGTAGGCCGTGCCTACCTCCGCCCGTTCTGCATCGGTGAACAAGGGAAAATTGACCGCTCCGGGGATGTGCCCCTGCGTGTGTTCCCCGGGCGAGCGCACGTCAAGCAGCACGCGGTCGGGGCGTGTTTGCAGGAAATCGTGTGGGTGGAGGTGTTGGGCGGGCATGAGCAGTTTTGCAGAGGCGCAAAAGTAGGCGGGGTGGCAGACTTTCCAGGTTATTAGAGCGTGTTTAAATCTGGAAAGTCTTTGCTCTCAGCGCAGCATGTCCAAAAACCACTCCTTTTCGGTGAGTACCGGCTCGTTTTCGACCTTGGTGCGCAGGGCCTCTCGGGCTGCGCTGCTGTTCGTGTTGAGTTGCAAGAGTTGTTTGCCATAGCGAACGATGTTTTGGTAGTTGGTTTTGTGGTAGCCGATCACCCGTTGGCGGCGGATAAAGGTCTGCATGCTTTGCAAGTGCGCATCCAGCGTATCAAACTCATCGGTTTCGTAGTAGATTTTCAGTTGCAGTGTTTTAGCGATCAGATTGTTGATCAAGTCCTTGTAGTCGGCTTGCTGGAGGTGTAGCAGGGCTGCCCGCATGTTATGGCGGCCGTATTCCACTCGGGCCAGGTTGAGGTGGAGCGCCGCTTCGCGGTGTTTTTTTTCCAAAAAAGGTGCGGAGCGGTGGATGAACTGCTCGGCCCATTCGGCCTCGTTCACCTTGAGGGCGATGGCCACGATGTTGTTGTAGGCAAAGTGCGACAGTTGGCCGTTTTCGAGCAGGAGGTTGGCACCGAGGGCCGATTTGTACAGATCGAGCGCCTCGCGGTAGTAGGCCGTTTTCGAGAGGTTTATTTTTCGGATGCAAAAATTGATGGCCAGCAGGTGGAGGTTGCGCTGTTCGTCCACCGGAAGGCGGTGAAGGTTGGCCAGCAAGCGGGGTTTGAACTCTTGAAAATACGGCTCACCCTCGTCTTCGGTCAGGAAGAGGCAGCAAAAAAAATACAAGCCCACAGACGGGATATCCTGCAGGTTTTCGAAGCGCCGCACATGCTCCAGCACCGTGTCGAGCAGGCCGAATCGGTAGTCTGTGGTGTACACGGTCTGGTGGCTGAGGGCGAAGCAGGCTTGCCGCAGTTTGTGTGCGATGAACGCCACGTCGCTTTGGTCGGACAGCTGCTGCCAGTTTAGCGATTCGGTGCGGCGGCCTGCTGTTTGGTGTTGGTAGAGTTCGTACTCGATGGCCGCCTGCGCGTCGTGGTACTCGGCGTGGCGGTGGGGTTGTTTGGCCCAATCGGCGCGGGCTGCGAGCAGACTTTGCCGAAAGTGTTTTTCGAGGCCGCGTTTTCGGTACACGGTTGCGAGTCGAATGTAAAAATCGCCCGACTGGCCGAATTTTTCGGAATAGACCAAAAAATGCTCCACGTGGCCCATCAATTCGGTCATGGCGGCTCGGAGCGCCTGGGCATCGGCTGGCTTGTCCGAGCCGAGCACGGCTCGGGCTGTTGCCTGTTCCGGGGGCCTGCCCGATTCTATGCATTCGCGGAAATACCCGAACAGAGCCACGGGTTGCGAGCGGCGGCAAAAGAAGGGCGATTGGAGCCACAAGCCGAACTGTTTGCGCTCCGGCGGTGTGAGTGCGGCTGTCTCTTATACA
>JBEBHD010000060.1:0-22098 GCA_040080915.1 Saprospiraceae bacterium | reverse complement strand
GGCATCGGGCTTCATGAGGCCGAGCTGGCGGGCGGCGATCATGGCGGCAGTGGCGGTCGTCAGCGGCACAGTGACGACCAGCACGTCGGCTGCGGCCACGTGCGGGCGTACGTCGTCGGCTGCGCCAATAAACTGTACGATTCCTGCATGCTGCCAAATGCCAACCTGCTCTTCGAGGACAGTGGCCGGGTTGCCAGGGTCGGGGCTGCCCAGCACGCGAAACTCGGCTCGCACTCCCCCCAACCGGGCCACCATGTGCGCTGCTTCGACAAACTCGTGTATGCCCTTTTCGGATAGCAATCGCCCGAAAAACAGGAAAACGGTGTCGGTTGAAGGGGTGCGTGGGGTGGTGGGCGGGCAGAAATAATCCGTGTCTACACCGGGGCCGGGAATGACAGCGATCTGGGCCGGGGCCGCTATTTTTTGTTGCAAAAACGCCTGCGCATCGTCGTGGTTGAGGAAAATGACCCGACGGGCGCTGCGCAACGCCAGCCGGTACAGCGGTGCTGCCAACCAGCGCCACTGCGCTGCCGAAGTTCCGCTATGGCCGAGACCCTCCACGACGGAAACAGTCGGCGAACAGGCCAACCATGCGGCCACGTTGCCGAGAATATTGGGCTTTATGGTGTAAAGCAACACCACGTCAGGGCGTTCCCGCCGAAACAGGTGGTACAATTCCAGCAGGGTTCGCAGGTTTTGAAAAAAGGAAAAACTGCGTCGCGACAAGTGCAGAAGCGGCACGAACCTCGTTTCGAGCAGGGAGATGAATCTGTCGCCAGGGGCAGCCAATACCACCTCGAAGCCTGCATCCTGCAAGGCTCGGGTCAATGCCTGACGGTAATTCCACAGATTCCAGGCGGTATTGGCTACGAGCAGGATTTTTTTTGGAGACATAAAAAAGCAACAGTTGCAAAAGAAACTGCGCCATTTGTCGCGTAGGACAAATGGCGCAGTTTCGAGTGAACAGGGCGTGATATGCGTAAGTAGTGCAACGGCTAACGGTGTTTGTTGAGCCTCCTTGGCACGGATTCAAGCATCACGCATGTACGCGCGGGGAAGCATGCGCTGCTTGCGGCCCGTCCACTAAGGAAGTGATCTGCTCCAGGGTGTATTGCTGTTTGACCAGATCGTACACGTCCATGGCTTGGTCGCGGGTGATGGACGGAAATTCGTCCAAAAATTCATTCACACTGATGCCGATGCGCATGAAATCGTAGAACGTCTCGACGCGGACGCGGGTGCCGCTGAACACGGGCGCTCCATCCTGAATTTCAGGGTGTGCGGTGATGGATTGACATTGTCTCACGGTGCTGCTGTTTAATGATTTGACGAAGAAAAGGTGCAGACAAAGCCGGTCAACTCAAGTGAGTTAGAAACGGTAGTGGATTATCTATTAGAATTGCGGGGGCTAAAGTAGGCAATGTCTCCGACGCACCAAACTCCATGCTGATTTTTTTTCCCGATCTCAAAGAAATGTTTCCCCAAACTGGGTATACACCTCTGATCTGACCTGTTTAATGGCCTGTTCTTCGGATTTTGGCCACACCAACAGCACATCTCCTTCGTCCACTACGATGTATCCGTCAAGGTTTTTGAGCACTACCAATTTGCCCTCTGGAGCGCGTACGAGGCAATTCTTAACGCCTTGGGCCACGATGGTTTGGCTTTGAAATACGTTGCCGTTTTCGTCCTGTGGGCGCTCGGTGTGCAGGCTGGCCCAGGTGCCAAGGTCGGACCAGCCGAAGTCGGCAGGGAGGGTAAAAACGTTGTCGGCCTTTTCCATGATGGCAAAGTCCACGGAAATATCGGGCGTAGTCGGGTAGTGCTGCTCGATGAAACCCTGCTCGCCGGGTGTATTGAACAGGCCGCGCCCTTGTTCGAGGATTTGGTAAATATCGGGAGCGAATCTTTGGTAAGCGCTGAGGATGGTTTGCAGGTTCCAGACGAAAATACCGGCGTTCCACAGGTACTGACCGGAATCCACAAAGCGGCGGGCGTTGTCGAGGTCGGGTTTTTCGGTAAACCGCTCGACGGCGTACACGCCCGCTTCCACAGCGGGGCCGCACTGAATGTAGCCGTAGCCGGTGTCGGGGCGCGAGGGTTGGATGCCGAGAGTCACGAGTGCCCGGCGGCTGCCCGCAAACGCGAGCGCCTGCTTGATTTTTTCACAAAAAACGGCTTCGTGCAGCACGACATGGTCGGACGGGGCCACCACCATATTGGCGTTGGGGTCGAGTGCGGCGAGTTTGAGCGCGGTGTAGGCGATACACGGGGCCGTGTTGTTGCGACTCGGCTCGCCGATGATCTGGTTGTCCGACAGTTCGGGCAGCTGTTGCCTGACCAAGTCGCGGTATGCGGCATTAGTGACGATGAAGATGTTGGATGCCGGGCAGATCGGCAAAAAGCGCTCGAAGGTGAGGCGCAGCAGGCTTTTGCCTACTCCGAGCATGTCGAGAAACTGCTTGGGCCGCGCCTCGCGGCTGCCGGGCCAAAAACGGCTGCCCACGCCGCCAGCCATGATGGCGACATAAGTTGTGTTGGATGCGTGCATGGTGAGCGGTGGTTTCTGGTTTTTTGTCACCCCGCAAGGGGGCTGGTTAGACGGTTTTGGGCTGGAGGGCATCGAAGTTGAGCAGGTCCATGTAGTCCCACTCGCGGTAGGCGAGCAGGTAGATACCGGCCTCGGTAGCCAAGGGCAGGAAGGATCCCTCGAACCGGAGGCTGGCCAGTACAGGCACCATCTTCAAATTTTTGTATTCCGGGAACAACTGGCGGAAACGCGGGATCACGTCGTTTTGAAACTCCTGCAGGTGCGTGGCCTTGGGCGAGCTTTTGGTTTCCACCAGGAAAACAGCGGACGGGGTGGTGGCGACGATGTCAAATTCGCCGCGTAAATTGAGGGCAGTATCTTTTTTCCGAACGTTCACGGCCCGGTATGTGACCTCCTCTTTGAAATATTTTTCGATTGCAGGGCGAATAGCCGGGGCGATGATGTCTTCCACTAGTGTGCCCATTTTATTGGCTAATTCGCCCCACTGTTTGTTCATATCCCGGCGGTCTTGTCGCATCTCATCCTTGAAGTCCTTCATTTCATCTTTGAAGTCTTTCATCTCATCTTTGAAGTCTTTCATCTCGTTGTGGAGATTTTTAAAAGACTTGTTCGTCTGGACGATGAACTCGGAAAGGACCATTTCTAGGTCGCTCATTTTTTGTTCGATTTCGGTGTACATGGCTGAGTTATATTTTTTGAAAAATCAGGCCCCAAACATACAGGAATTTTTAAAAAAAACTCAAGCCTGTTTTTCCCGATACCCCCGGTAAACCGCCGCCACGCCCTCTTCCAATCCGATGCTCGCCCGCCAGCCCAAGGCTGTCAACTTGCTCACGTCCATCAACTTGCGCGGGGTGCCATCTGGCTTGCTTGTGTCGTGCCGGATTTCGCCCGTGTAGCCCGTCGTGCGCTGTACCAACCGGGCCAGATCAAGGATGGAGATGTCTTGACCCACACCAATGTTTATATGCCCCGGCTCGTCGTGGCGCTGCATCAGAAAAAGGCAGGCATCGGCCAGATCATCCACGTGCATAAACTCCCGCAACGGTGTGCCCGTGCCCCAGAGCGTGACGAACGGCAGGCCGTCGCGGTTGGCCTCGTGAAACTTTCGGATCAGTGCGGGCAGCACGTGGCTGTTATCGGGGTGGTAGTTGTCGTTGGGGCCGTACAGATTGGTGGGCATGGCCGAAATGAAATGGCAGCCGTACTGCGCCCGGTAGGCATCGCACAGTTTGATGCCAGCGATTTTGGCAATGGCGTACGGCTCGTTGGTAGGCTCCAGCGTGCCCGTCAGCAGGGCATCTTCCTGCAGCGGCTGCGGTGCCAGTTTGGGATAAATGCACGACGAGCCGAGGAACAACAGTTTGCGCACGCCGTGCTGCCAAGCGGCATGGATCGTGTTTGACTCGATCATCAGGTTGTCGTACAAAAACTCGGCGCGGTAGGTGTCGTTGGCCAAAATGCCGCCCACCTTGGCAGCGGCGAGGAACACGTAATCGGGCTTTTCATGCCGGAAAAAATCGTCCGTATCGGCCTGGCTGCGCAAGTCCAATTCGCTCGAACGCCGCAGTACGACGTTGTCGAATCCCTCCGCCCGTAACCGGCGCAGGATGGCCGAACCCACCATGCCGGTATGACCGGCCACATAAATTTTGTCGTTTTTATTCATCGTTTTTTGCTTTTTGAACCCGCCACGCCCGGAGCCTCGTTCCGTCCCGGATGGTCAGATCGCACACGAGCGCCGTTTGGTAGCCGCGAAAATACCGCTGAAACGCGGCTTCGGCCTCTCCGTTTTTTTTGAGCCAATCCGCTGTGTCCGAACGGGTGATGAGGTGGGCGTAGCGGGTTGGATTTTGGGGCCTGCCTCTCTCCGCCAAGGCTTCGGTGGGCCAAAGCGACAGCAAGGTTTGTGGGCCGTGCAGCGTGTTGAGGTACTTGTGGCTTTCGTCGGGAGTGAAGGTGTAATGCACCACCGTGGGCAGCCGCAGCAGCGCATCGGTGATGCGCTGCTGCTCGGTGTTGTGTATGTGCCCCAGCATTTGTACGCTGGCGAATAGTGCCATCGCAACGGCGCCGATGCCAATTTGGAACTTTCGCCCGATTCTGGTAACCGTTTCTGCCGCAGCCAGCACTACAAACGGCAACAACGGCAGCAAAAACCGCCCTTGCAGAACCAGCCCCTTCAGCCCGCTTTTGGCAAACGCATCGTACCCGTAGCAGCCGTAAACACCTAGAAAAAGCATCGCCGCTGCCCAGATTTCCCAGCGCAGCGGCGATTTGTTTTTCACCCAAAAATACAACCCGCCCGGCATCAGCACGAGCAACGCCGACAAGTAAAAAACTACATTTTGGGGCAAAAAATCAATCGAAAAACCAATGCCCGAATCCCGCACGAAAAACGGATTGCCAAATGCGCACCAACCCCACACCAGCCGTGGCACCACACCTGCCGCAAAGCCGAGCCATAAAATTTTCCAAAACGCTTGCCCGCGCAGTGCAGCCCCTGTCAGAAACGGCAATGCCCACAACAGGTTCGTTTCCCGAAACAGCAAACCGAGGCCGGCGACCATCCCGGCGATGAAGGTAACATGCCGGGTAGCCTGTTCTCTGACAGACCGGACGTGGAGCGCGAGGAAAACTCCCGCGAGGGCAAAACTCGGCAGGTCGCTCATCAGCGTGCGGGTAAGCACGATGCCGGGCAGAAACAGAGCAGGGTACAGCGCCCAAATCGTCGGTTTATCCAGCCGATTCAACAGGCTGGCTATCGCCAAAATGCCTACAAGCCAAGCCGTTATCCCACTCCAAAACACGGCCTTTGGGCCAAATAAGGCGATGAGTCCGGCGGCAACCAACGCCGTGCCCGGTGGATAGTCGCTAACAACAGTCGCTTTACCTCCCGCCCAAGCCAGCGCCTGCTCGAAATAGGCCACCTCGTCGGCGACGAGAAAATGGGAAGGGCAGGTGAAGGCAAAAATCAACGAAACACCGGCCGCCCAACACGCTAAATCCCAATTGAAAACAGCCTCAAAAAGACCACCCCGCGCCATATTCATCATCCATCATTCATCATTCATCATTCTTTTCACGGCAAACCCGGATTCGTGCAGCAGCTTCTCGCGGCGGAATACCTCCAGGTCGGCGGCTACCATTTCAGCCACCATTTCGGCGAGAGAGTGTGTGGGTGTCCAGCCGAGTTTTTCGCGGGCCTTGGTAGCATCGCCGATGAGCAGGTCCACCTCGGCGGGGCGGTAGTAGTTGGGGTCCACGGCCACCACCTCGGCACTGATGGGCAGTTGAAAGGCCGGATTGGAGCAGGCCGTGACGATGCCGACCTCTTGTTCGTCCTGTCCACGAAACTCCAATGCCACGCCCACTTCAGAAAAAGCCATGCGCACGAAATCGCGCACGGACGTGGCCGTACCTGTAGCGATGACAAAATCTTCGGCCTCCGGGCGTTGGAGCATACGCCACATGGCCTCCACATAGTCGCGTGCATGGCCCCAGTCTCGTTGGGCATCGAGGTTGCCGAGCCAGATTTTTTCCTGCAAGCCGAGGGCGATGCGGGCAGCGCCACGGGTGATCTTGCGGGTCACGAATGTTTCGCCGCGCAGGGGCGACTCGTGGTTGAACAAAATGCCGTTGCAGGCAAAAATCCCGTACGCTTCGCGGTAGTTGACCGTGATCCAGTAGGCGTACAACTTGGCCACGCCGTACGGCGAGCGTGGGTAAAACGGGGTGCTCTCCCGCTGCGGCACCTCCTGCACGAGTCCGTACAATTCGGATGTGGAGGCTTGGTAAAATTTTGTTTTCCGCTCCAAGCCCAGCAGCCGGATCGCTTCCAGCAGGCGCAACGCGCCCACGGCATCCGCGTTGGCGGTGTACTCCGGCGTTGCAAAACTCACCTTGACGTGGCTTTGCGCGCCGAGGTTGTAGATTTCGTCGGGCTGTACCTCCTGCACGATTCGGATCAGGTTGGTGCTGTCCGTCAGGTCGCCGTAGTGCAGGATGAAGTTGCGGTTCGTTACGTGCGGGTCCTGGTACAGGTGGTCTATTCGGTCGGTGTTGAACATGGAGCTCCGGCGCTTGATGCCGTGTACGATGTACCCTTTTTTCAATAACAACTCGGCGAGGTAAGCGCCGTCTTGGCCGGTGATACCGGTGATGAGTGCGGTTTTCATATTTCAAAAGTGCTGGCGGTTGGCCGCTGGCTGTAGGCTATTGGCTGCCGAAGGCAATACCAAACTAAAGCGGTACGCTCTTATTCGGTAACCAGCAACCAACATCCAACAGCCATCAGCAAAGAATATCAGCGATGCGTTCGGCAGCCTTGCCGTCCCACAGCGGCGGCACGGAACCTTGTTTGTATTTTCCGGCCAAAAGTAGTTCAATTTGCCGCTCCGCCGTTTCCGGGTTGAGGTCGGAAATGATTGTGTTGGTGCCCAGCTCCACCGTAACAGGCCGCTCGGTGTTTTCCCGAAAGGTAAGGCAGGGCACACCGAGCCACGTCGTTTCTTCCTGTACGCCGCCCGAGTCGGTGATCACCAAGCGGGCGTTTCGCATCAGGCACACCATTTCGGAGTAACAAACCGGCGACAACGCACACACCGCTGACTTTCCAAACAGGCGGCCCTCCAACCCGTGCTGCCGGATTTTCTGAACAGTGCGCGGGTGTACCGGGAAAACGACCTGCAGGTGCCGACTGGCCCGTTCGATCAGGTCAAGTACACACAACAAGCCCTCCGGCTCGTCCACATTGGCCGCCCGGTGAAATGTGCAGAGCGCGTAAGCGTTTTCCGCCGTTCCGGCAAAAAATGACCGCCGATCCATTTTTTCCGCCGTCGGCAATACAGCGCTCAGTGCGTCAATCAGCACGTTTCCCACAAAAAAAACGCGCTCGGCGGCTATGCCCTCGCGATACAGGTTTGCCACCGCCGAGGCTTCGGTGGCAAACAGCAGGTCGGCCAAATGATCCACGGCCACCCGGTTCAGTTCCTCCGGCATCCTCCTGTCGCCGCTGCGCAAACCCGCTTCTACATGTGCCACTCGAAGCCCCAGTTGCTTGGCCGCTAATGCGCCAGCCAACGTGGACGTAACATCGCCAATGACTACGACCCAGTCGGGTTGCATGGCCTCCAAGACAGGCTCCAGTTCCAGGGCGATCTGGGCAGTTTCCCGTACTGGCGAGGTGACATCACTGACCAAAAACACATTCGGCGCGGGCAGCCCTAGATCGTCAAAAAACACGGCACTCATGTCCGTGTCGCGGTGCTGGCCGGTGTGGATCAGGCATACCTCGGCCCGATCCCGCAACGCCCGCCACAACGGAGCCGCCTTGATGATGTTGGGTCGTGTGCCGACGAGGAGGGCTATTTTCATGTTAGTTGCTGTTGGCTATTGGCTTCCGAATAAAAGTGTACCGCTATGGTTTGGCATCACGCTCGGAAACCAACGGCTAACAGCCAACGGCCAATAGCCAACGGCCAATAGATTAGGAACTGCGGAATCTTCCGGACCGGCTTGAGCCAAAGGGTGAAAAAGGCGGGTTGAAGACCGTTCTGTATCCATGCCCGGTGGTCTTCGCGGTTGGCGTGCCAGCGCCGACGCAGCGACGAGTTGCTGACACCGCCCGCACGCATCTGGACGAGCACCTCGGGAAGGTAGCAGGCCGAGAGGCGCTGTTTGTACAGAAAGCGCAGCATCAGTTCATAGTCGGCGGAAATGCGGAAATGCGGGTCGTAGGTTCCAACGATTTCGTAATGTTCCCGACGCACGAAAAACGTGGGGTGCGGCGGCATCCAACCGTACCTGAACTGCTCGCGGCGGTACGGCCCGGAGCGCCAGTGCCGGATGGTGCGGTGCGGCGGGTGCGGGTGTACATAGTTTAGGTCGGCATACAACGTGTCGGCCCCGCTCTTCAGGAGGGCACAAATTACGCGGGCGAGCACGTGCGGGCTGGCGTAAAAATCGTCCGAATTGAGGACACCGACCACGTCGCCCGTGGCCATACGGATGCCCTTGTTCATCGCGTCGTACAGGCCCCGGTCGGGTTCGCTGACGAAGTGGGCCACATGTGGGTACGCCCGCACAATGTCGGCCGTGCCGTCCGTGGAAGCCCCGTCTACCACAATGTGCTCAACGTCTGGGTGGGTCTGGTCGCGCACGCTTGCCAGCGTGTCGCCAATGGTAGCGGCACTGTTGCGGCATACGGTGATGATAGAGATTTTCATGGCCGTTGTTGGCTATTTGCTGTTGGCTATTGGCTTCTGAATAAGGGTGTACCGCTATGGTTTGGCATCACGCTCGAATGCCAACGGTTAACAGCCAATATCCCGTTTCGATTTCCATGTCGCGGGGTTCCCTTGGTAAATGCCGAACGCCTCAAGGTCGTGCGTTGCTACTGAGCCGGCGGCCAAAACGGCGCAGGTTTGTACCACAACACCGGGGCACACCACGGCCTTGGCCCCGATCCAGGCACCAGTCTCGATTCGGACCGGGCGGACGATCAGGTCGAATGCCGGTTTCGTATAATTATGGTTGCCGGTGAGCAGCATGGCTCCTTGTGACAGGCACACGTGGCCTGCGAGGGCCACCGGTGCGAGGTTGTCTATCCACACCGATTCGCCGATCCATACGTGGTCGCCGATGATGAGTTTCCACGGAAATTTGATCGTTACGCGGGGCTTGAGCAATACGCCGCGCCCGATCTGCGCACCAAACCGGCGGAGGAGCCAGATTTTGGGGCCATTCCAAACGGCCAGCCCGTGCTGAAAAAAAAGCGCACTGACGAGCAGCCAAAGCGCCTCTTTCCAACGCGGTGCGCCGCGCTCGAAGGCGCTGTTGTCGTATCTGGATAGGTCAACCACCGGCATGTATTTTTTGGTAAAGCCGAATGTATGCCGCCGCAATTGCCTCGACCCGGAAGCGCTGCGTGTTTTCAAACCCGCACTGCACTATGTTTTCTCGAAATGCTGCATCGTTGACCACGCGCAACACACCCTCCCGAATGGAGGCTGTATCGAACGGGTTTACAAAACAAGCCCCCTCGCGACCCGCCACTTCCGGCAGGCTGGAGCAGTTGCTCGTCACCACCGGCCGGCCCACCGACTGCGCCTCCACGACGGGCATGCCGAAACCCTCCAGTGTGGAGGCGAACAGCAGCAGGTCACACCGTTCGTACGCCCGAACGATGACCGCATCGTCGAGACAGGGCGTGATTTCGTGCTCGATCCCAAACTGCTCCAGCAGCCGTTTGTCTTCGTCCCGAACGTTGGCCACGATGTGGAGCACGCAGGGCAGGCCGCGCAGCGCCTCGATGTGCCGGCGCAGGTTTTTGTTCGGTGCCGAGCCGATGTGCAGGATGCGCGGCTTTTCGGCAAAAAATGGTTTGGCCGCAGGCCGAAAATGATCGGGCACCGCGCTCGGCACCACTGCGATCTTGGCCGGGTTGCAGCCGGTGTGCCGGATAATTTCCGCCTTGGTGGCCTCCGAAACGGTGGTCACCAGATGGCAGTGCTGCACGGGCCATTTCAACCAAAAAACGCCCAGCAGCCACCGCGCCAAGGGGTTTCGGTGGTGCATAAAACCGCAGTCGTGTATGGTCAGCACGGTTTTTTTGCGCGGCAGCGCCAAGGCCGCAAAGTGGATGTCGCCGGTGATATGAAAAACGTCGGCCCGCAGGCGGACCATCTGGGCAAGGATGCACAAGCGCGGCCACAACCCCTTGCTCAGGAATGATGAATGATGAATGATGAATGATGGCGCACCACGGTGCTTTTCCCAAATGGACAGCAAGGCCCCGAACGAGCGCTCGATGCTGTAGTGCCCGCCTGGCTGTGGATGGCGAAAAATGAGTACGGTTTTGATTGGTTCAGTCATAATACAGGTCAAAATATGCCTGCAGAGTTTTTTCTGGCGCGTAGTCGGCGCGGACGGCACCGGGCGCGAGGCGGTGTATGTGCTGGCGTTTGGCTGTGCCCGCAAAAGCGGCCCACAGCATTTCGCGCAGTGATTCGATGGTTGGTTCGCAGCACCAGCCGAAGTCGTTTTCGCGGACATAATCCTGCAGGCCGACTTGGTCGCTGAGCAGTACGGGCGTGCCCATCGCAAGGGCTTCGAGGACGACGATGGCGAAGTTTTCGTTTCGCGAAGGCAAGACGAGGAGGTCGGACTCAGCCAGGAGCGCCCATTTGGCATCGCCCTGCACCCAGCCGTGCCAATGCACGCGGTCGGCTATGCCGAGATTTTGGGCCAGTTCCTGCATTTTTTCAACATAATTGCCCTCTGAACTGCCACCCACCGAGAGCCGCCATGCCCGCCCACCCGGCATCCCGGCCAATGCCTCAAGCAGCAGATCGAGCCCTTTTTTGGGGTGAACGCGGGACAAAAAAAGCAGGCGCATTTCCGGCGATGGTTCTTTTTCGGATACCGCCGATGGCGAAGGGAGGCACACAATGTTGGGCACTACCCGAGCCGGTATGCCGGGGTGCAACGCGTGTAATTCCGCAGCCTCTTGGCGCGAGGTAGCCTGCAAACGACCTTTGCTGAGCAGCCACCGCCCCACCGTTTTTTGGAAAAAAATCCGCAGCCAACTCTTGCTCAAACTATACGGACTGAGCATGCCGTGCGGACAAACTACCATCCGAATGCCTCGCAAACGACCCAACACCACCACACCGAACGCCGTAAAATTCCACCATGTGTGCAGGTGGACTGTTTGAAAAGTCGGAGCCATGCGCCAAAACGCCCACAACAATCCCGGACTGAAAAAACCGTACTCGCCCCAGCGCCGAAACCGCAAAACCTGTACACGGGCAGGCTCAAAACCACTGCCTGACTTGCCTGCTGTGGTCGTGAACACACAGACCGATGCACCCGTCCGCACTTGCTCTTCGGCCAAGCGGCTGACCGTGATTACCGGCCCGCCATATTCGTCTTCGGGCAGGTAGTAGGGGGTGACGTGAAGAATGCGCATGTAGTGTGGTTACTGGTTTAGAGGTTTCTGTTTATACCTCGCACCTTGCGGTGCGAGGTATAACCACGCTCTTATAGACCTTGGCGGCGGGACATTTCCTCAAAAACCGCCAGCAGGTTTTTTTGATAATTTTCCCAAGTATACTGCCGGGCGATCTGGTGCGCCAGCATGCCCTTTTCCTCGATTTCGCGCCGATTTTCCAGGCAGTAGCGAATCGCGTTTTCCAGTGCCGGAGCGTCGTTGGCGGGAATGACCCAGCCGCCGCCTTGCTGCACAGCATCCTTGGCACCGGTATTTTCGGTGACAATGGCTGGCGTGCCGCATGCCATAGCTTCCAAAACCGTCTGCCCCCAGCTGTCGAGCAGCGAAGGGAACACGAACAAATCGGCCTCTTGGTAATGGCTCACCAGCGCCTCGTGATGCTGAAACGGCAGGAGCCGAAAACGCCCGACATTTTCTTGCAAAAGGCCGCCCGCGTCTGAAACCGGGCCGATGAGGGCGGTCTCGACTGCGCCTTCGGGCAGTTGGGCAAGTGCCTGAAACAGCACCTCCAGCCCTTTTCGCTTGGTCAGCGTGCCCACAAAAAGCAAGCGGAGAGGCCCGTCAAGGCGGTAATCCCCCTTGGCTGAAAACCGGTGTGCATCCACGCCAAGGCGCACAGTGAACAGCCGTTCGGCGGGCCAGCCGTGCCGGAGCATGGACTCGGCGGCAAACGACGACAGCGTGAGCACGAAGTCCGTGTATGCCAGCGCCTCCGCCTTGCGCGGGTTGACGACCTCGGTTTCGGCCAGCAGCCCTTCGGGCGACAGGAACCAACGGCCGTACCGTGCGATGTCGTCGTGATGAATCTGTGCGAGGTCGAGTACGGTGATTTTTCCGAGCTGCTTGGCGGTTTTCAACGTGTGCAAGTTGGCGTTTTCGTAGGTGACCACGGCATCGAACCTGGCCCTGCCTAAACCCCTCGCCACGCGCCGGTCGAACCGAACGTAAGTGTTTTGAATGGCCCATACCAAGTCCAGTCCCGCCAACCGCCCCGCCCCAAAAAGCAGCGGAAAATGCCGGATATACGGCGTGACTGCCGGGTCAACGGCGCGTTTGCGCAGCGCGTTGCGTATTTTTTTGGGAAAAAACCAAGGCCATCCCCACAGTTTGTTCGAGGAAAAAAGTGTGTAAAACCGAACGAGCCAGCCCCGCCGGGTCAAGGCCACAAGCAGGTGGTTGCAATACTGCCGATCCGAGTGCGCGACGATGAATTTCATTTCAGGAATACTGGTTTCGGGGGTTTCTGGTTTCTGGTTAGAATGTTGTACGTTCGGCTAGACATTTCGGAGAAATCCGCCCACGTCACAACGGGCAATCACGCTCGGCTGCACCGCACACGCACGCGCCCACCAACAAATTTCTCGCCACACTCTCGAACGAATACCCGGCGACAATTTTTTCCGACTCCCGCCCGAGAGCCTGCAATTGCTCCGCTGGCAGGGTCAGCAACTGGCGCAGCAGCCCGGCCAAGGCCAGCACGTCGCCAGTGGGAAACGTGTGGCCGTTGATGCCTGGCCGGCACAAGTCGTCGGCGCAGCCCGTCAGGTCGGACAACAGGACGGGCAGGCCGAAGTTCATGGCCTCGTTCACGGCTAAGCCCCAGGTTTCGCCCGCCCCGGAGCACATGACGAACACATCGGCGGCGGCGTAGTATTGCCCGATAACGCTTTGGTTGACAAAACCGGTGAGCAGGACGGTTGTGAGGGCGTTTTTTTGGCAATACATTTCCATGTCAGGGCGCATTGCGCCGTCGCCAACGAACACGAGAAAAGTGTTCGGCACGCCAGCCAGGTGAAAAGCCCGGAGCAGGTCCATAGGCCGTTTTTTTGAAATGAATTTTCCAGAAAATACCACCATTCGGGCGTTTTCGGGTATGCCGAGTTTTGCCCGAAGGGCACTTTTTTTGTAGCGCAGCGCCTCGTATTGGGCCGAAAATCGGGCGTTGTCCACGCAATAGGGCGTAAAAACCAATTGATTCTCCGGCACGCCAAGGTGCCGGTAAAACGCCCGGTTTTGTGTGCCGATGTACAAAAATCTGTTGACCCACGGGAACAGCCCCAGCCGCAAAAGCCATTTTTTCAGCCACCGTTTGGGCTGAGGAACCATCGCTTCGTGGCTGAGCGGGGTTTCGGCGCGCAGGCAAACCGTGTGCCCGAGCAGCCGTCCGAACACGATGGCCAACAGGTGCGTGCAATACCCCCAGCCGTGTACCACGAGTGTGCTCGGCGGTGTTTTCCACAAAACACGAATGATTCCGGGGTTGAGGAGGGTCCAAAAACCGCCGACCGTGCCCGCGCCGCTTCGCCAGTTGGGCAGGAAAACGGATCGGTAGCCGTCCAACAGGGGTACATCCCATTGCACCGATTGGCCAAAACCGGCATCGGGCAACGCATCCAGCCCCTGCCGCGAGCAGTAGCACACCGTCAGGTCGAAGCGGCCCGATTCGGCCAAAAAACGGCTCAACGGGGCGAAGTACTGGATCGGGTGCGAGTAGAGAAAAATGACGCTGCGCATATTACGCGGGATCGTGCTGGCGATAGCTCCAGTCGAGCATGCTCAGGCCGAAGGTGAAAAACACGATGTTGTAGGCGTTGAAGATCGTTTGGGCAAAAAACGTGATCAGGACAAAGAAAAAGGCTTTCGCAAAAAACGGGATGCGCAGCCTTCGCAGGAACAACAACAGCAACCCGGCCCGGGACAGCAACAGCACAAAACCGCCCTCCAGCACGACGCGTTCGGCCTCTTCCTCGTAACCCCCGTACTGCAACAGGTGGTACGACTCGCCCCAGATGAGCCGGGCACCCTGGTAGGTGCCGCCCAAGCCGGTGCCGAGCAAGGCGTAGTCGCCCCGGTAGTTGATGATTTCTCCCACAGCACCGACAGTGCGCCGTCCGTACTCCTCGTCGCGCAGGCCGTCTTGGATACGAGTGGCGAAATTGGTCCACGACTGCTGCAAAAATGCATTGCCCTGGTAAACAACCGCGCTGGCCGCGAGGGCCAGCGTCAGCACAAAAACCGGCCGGTGTACGGGCACCCGGCGCAGCAAGTGCCAGTAGGTAAACACCCCGAACAACAGCGTCAGCGCCAGGGCCATCCGCGCGCCGGAAATCAGACTGGCCACCACGCTCACGCCGATCAGTGCCGACACGAGCACCGTTTGGCGCCGCCAAACCGCCAGCCCCCACACCCATAGATTGACCAGCAGCAGCCACGACGAAAACCCGGCCACGAAACTGAACGTGCCGGTGACACGGGCTGCCTCGCCGACGAAGGCGATGCTCGTCACCAATTCGTTGGAATACCGGTTGATGATGTGGTCTTTGGGCATACCGTACTGCACAATGCCCAACCCTACTTCGATGACAACAATGCCCAGCATAAGGCCGAACAGGCGATCCCAGCAGTACAAGTGCCTGTTTTCCAAATAGTGAAAAGCCAGCAGCCAAAACCCGAGGTGTAGCAGCAGGCCGAAAATGCCGTGGAAAATGGTCTGGTTGAGCGGGTTGAGCGCCATGAGCACCAGCACCCCGCCGAACACCAACAAAACGGGCAGATAGCGGTCGCGGCGGCCGTGGGCCGTGAAATAGAAAAACCACGGGAGGAGGATTTGCCCGAGCAGGAGCAGGTTGCTCGCCTGCCCGCCAAAGAGCACCCACTTGCGCAAGGCTCCGGCAAAAACAGTGTACAACAGCACGAATGCCAGCAGGCGGGTGTTGCGGCGCTGCTGGGTATCGAGGTTATCTGCCTGTCCAGGATCGTGGGTCACGGTGTTACATTTTTGTGTTCAATGATAAAAAACTGAGGTAAGATTGAGCTACTGCCGCCCGCTCATGCCTGCGCAAATGCTCAGCCAACTTTTCGGGTTCGGGCAGGTACGCCAGCGGATTTTCCACCACCTGCCGCAGGCAAGCGGCCAGTACCTTGGCATCGTTGTTCGGGAACGTCAAGCCCAAGCCGCCGAGCGCTTCCGGCAAGCCGCCCCCGTCGGAGCCGATGGCTATGCACCCGCACGCCAGCCCTTCCAGCGCCACCAACCCGAACGGCTCCGCCCATCGAGACGGGACGACGATGAACCGGTGCTCGTTCAGCACCGCAGCCAGTTCGGTACCTTTTTTTTCGCCTAAAAAAACTACCTGTTCCTCCAAGCCCAGTTCGCGGGTTTGCTGCCGCAAGGCAGCCTCCTCCGGGCCGCTGCCCACGATGGTGAGTCGAGGCCTGTGGCCGTGCTCCCGCAGCAGGGTGAGGGCTGCCAGCATCAGGTCGGCACCTTTGTCCGACACTAAGCGGCCCACCAAAACGACATCGCGTTGGCGAAACACCCACGGCTGGCTGCTGCGGAAAACACGGTCGTCGTACGGGTTGGGCAGTGGCACGGCACCATCAAACTGCCCGGCCAGGTAGGCGCTGCACGCAACGTTTCGTGCCGCCAGCCGCCGAGCGACCCAGGCTTTGAGCCGCCCGCGCCGGTCATCGCTGCTCGGGGTGTGGTGCGACACCACCAGCGGACGGCCCGACACCAGCCACGGCAGCACGCCCCGCAGGCTGACATTGAACATCAGCACCACGTCGGCGCGGCGCATGGCCAGGAGTTGCCCGAAAAAACCGGCACGCCGGAGCACCCGGAACGGGAAATTGTCGGGCACGTCGGCAGGTGTGGCCGTCACGACCGTGACCGTATGGCCCGCTTCGGAAAACCCGGTGGCCAGATCGTGTACCACGTTTTCCAAGCCGCCAGTGAGCGGGAGAAAGTTGGGAGAATAGAGGGCGATTTTCATAAAATGTTATGTGCCACCGTCAGCATAGAAGGCCACAGCCGCCGCAGCCGACCGAGTTGTCGCACCATGCGCATGTTGGAAAAAAAACGAAGACCAGTCGGGCCGTATACCACACTTTGGTGCTCTACGGCAAAGCCCGCCTCGTCCAGCAGGTTGGTAATATTCTGAAAATTCCACGAGTAGCCGTGCCGGTGCCGGTCGGGTCGTAGCGCCACCGGCCCAGGGTGCGGCTCGATGGGCAAAACCAGCAGCAGGCGGCCGTCGGGGCGGAGCAGGCGGCGCAGTCGTACCAGTTCGGCGAGCGGTTCCAGTGTGTGCTCCAGCGAGTGCGAACTGAGCACAAAGTCAAAAAAACCGTCCGCAACGGCAGCCAGATCGGTCACGATGCGGCGGTTGTCCTGCGCAAGCAGTCCGTGGGCGTACTCGGACACGTCGTAGCACCAGGCCCCGATGCTGCGCGTCAGGTGCCCGGGGCCGCTGCCGAAATCCAGCACGGTCTTGCCAGCCACATCGTAGCCGTTGGCTTCGAACAGGTTGTACATCCAAAACCGCGAGACCTTGTCGTTGTACGCGCTCGGTTCGAGTTTGGCGGGGTAAACTGTGCGGAAATAATCTTGGTCGTAAGCCATTGGTCAGCGGTAATTTTTTACGCAGAAAGCCAACAGGTTTTTCCTGCCGGTAATTTTATCAGACAGCACGGCGGGGTTTTTGAACAAAAACTGCCCGGCCGTGCGCAGGAGGATTATTTCCAAAAACACCCGCGCCAGCACGAGCGCCCGAAACGCGGCAGGCCACGCAATCTTGCCGTGTTTTTTCAGCAGTTTCCAGCGGCTGTCGTAGTACATCAACACGCGCCGGGAGTCGGCACCGATGGAACCGCCCCCGACGTGGTACACGGCCACGTCAGGGGCATAAACACACTGCCATATGCTGCGATGGATGCGCATGGCATGGTCCACGTCGGCATCAAGGAACCGGAACTGCTCGTCGTATGGCCCGACCTCGGCGAGGCATTTTTTTCGATAAACCACGGCGCAGGAGTACGGTATGCGGTATTTTTTTTTCTTCAGAAAAGCCAACATGCCGCTCAGGCGCTGGCCGGCGACTAATTCCCAAGCCTGCGGTTCGTAACCGTAGTTGCCGCTGTCGCGCCCGGTTTCGTCCACCGTACAAAGGCCGAGCAGGCCGAGGGTTTCGTTTTCCGAAAAATAATGGCGCAGGTCGTCTGCGAACGGGCGCACGGGATGCGCGTCGGAGTCGAGTAGCACGATCAGGTCGGTGTCGAGGGCCTGCAGGGCGCGGTTGGCGGTGCGGGTGTAGCCGAGGTTTTCGGCGTTGCGGAGGATGCGCACGTTTTCGGGGAAAACAAACGGGTTGGCCTGGGGCGAGCAATCGTCCACGAGTACGATCTGACGAATGTGTACGCCGCCCCAGTGCAGGCAATGTTGCACGTTGCGCTGCGCGAGGTGCCAGTTGTTGTACACAGGCACGGCGATGCCGATGGTTAGGTTGTTTTTTGTCACGATGTTGAAGCAGGAAAAAACTACTGGACAATTGGAAATTCACCGCAGAGACGCGGAGGGTTTTGGGACTGCTGAGGCATAGAACTGGCAATTACCCGTAACTTTGCGCAACAACCACCGCAAACATGGCAAAAAAACTCCCGCTTGGGCTACAGGACTTCCGCAAAATTATCGAAAACGGATTCCTGTATGTAGACAAGACGGCTTACATACACAAACTTGTCGCTAACCCGGGTGCTTATTTCCTCTCCCGCCCGCGTCGCTTCGGCAAGTCCATCACCATTGCCACACTGCACGAACTGTACAATGGCAGCCGGGAACTGTTCGATGGGCTGTGGATACAGGACAAGTGGGACTGGAGCCGCAAAAACCCGGTGCTGCGCATTTCCTTCACGGCCATTTCCTTCCAGAGCATCGGCCTGCGCGATGCCATTGAACAGGAACTGAAACAGATTGCAGCCAGTAAGAACTTCGTCCTTCAGACCCGGGGCGTTGGCGCACAGTTTCGGGAATTGATCACGCAGATGTCTGCCGACGGCAAGGTCGTGGTGCTCGTTGACGAATACGACGCGCCCATCATCCACTACCTCGGAACGGACATTGAGCGTGCAAAAGAAAACCGTGAGATACTCAGGGAGCTCTACACGGTGCTCAAGGATTCCGATGCCATGCTGGAACTGATCTTCCTCACCGGTGTGAGCAAGTTCAGCAAGACGGGCATTTTCTCGGGCTTGAACAACCTGACCGACCTGACGATGCACCCGGAGTACGCCACCATGCTGGGCTACACGCAGGCGGAGCTGGAGCACAATTTTACCGAGGAGATCGAAGCCGCAGCCCGCGCGATGGGCCTTATGCGCGAAGACCTATTGGAAAAAATGCGCGTCTGGTACAACGGGTATCGGTTTCATTACCTGAGTGAAAAAGTGTACAATCCAGTGTCGGTGAATTTGTTTTTCGACCGCAAGGAATTCGAGAACTTCTGGTTTGCTACCGGCACTCCCACCTTTCTCATCAATTTGCTCAAAAAAGAGGGCATTTACGAACTGCACTTCCCCCCTGTGAACCCCGGCGGTTTTGAGACCTTTGAACTGGATCGCCTCAAGATCGAGGCCATACTGTTCCAGACCGGCTACCTGACCATTCAGTCCCGCGACGCAGACGGGCTGATCCAACTTGACTACCCCAACAAGGAAGTGCGCGACTCCATGCTCGAACACCTGATTGAAGGATTCACCGGGGTGCATGTGGAGCGCTCCGCATCGTTGGTCATACGCCTGCGCAATGCCTTTATTGCCAACGATATTGATCAAGCGATGAACATCCTGCAATCGGTTTTTGCCGGCATACCCTACTCCCTGTACGAAAAACACCCCGAACGGTTTTTTCACGCGGCCATTCACTTGTTGTTTACCTACATGGGCATCCGCATCCGCAGCGAGGTATGCACCTCCGACGGCCGGGTGGATAGTATGGTGGAAACCCCCACGCACGTGTACATTTTGGAGTACAAACTCGACCAAACCCCGCAAGCCGCTCTGGAGCAGATCAAGCGCAAAAAGTACTACCGCAGCGCCTGGGAAACGGGCAAGCCGGTCGTAGGCGTGGGGGTGAATTTTTCCAGCGAAACCAAGAATATCGAGGGCTGGACGGCGGAAACGCTGGGGGGTGAGTAGAACTGGCGATTCCCCGTAACTTTGCGCAACAACCACCGCAAACATGGCAAAAAAACTCCCGCTCGGGCTACAGGACTTCCGCAGCATCATCGAAGGCGGTTACAAGTATATTGACAAAACTAAGTACTTGCACCAGATGGCTTCGAGTGGGAAATACTTCTTTCTCTCCCGCCCGCGCCGCTTCGGCAAGTCCATCACCATTGCCACACTGCACGAGCTGTACAACGGCAGCCGGGAACTGTTCGACGGGCTGTGGATACAGGACAAGTGGGACTGGAGCCGCAAAAACCCGGTGTTGCGCATTTCCTTCACGGCCATTTCCTTCCAGAGCATCGGCCTGCGCGATGCCATTGAACAGGAACTGAAACAGATTGCAGCCAGTAAGAACTTCGTCCTTCAGACCCGGGGCGTTGGCGCACAGTTTCGGGAATTGATCACGCAGATGTCTGCCGACGGCAAGGTCGTGGTGCTCGTTGACGAATACGACGCGCCCATCATCCACTACCTCGGAACGGACATTGAGCGTGCAAAAGAAAACCGTGAGATACTCAGGGAGCTCTACACGGTGCTCAAGGATTCCGATGCCATGCTGGAACTGATCTTCCTCACCGGTGTGAGCAAGTTCAGCAAGACGGGCATTTTCTCGGGCTTGAACAACCTGACCGACCTGACGATGCACCCGGAGTACGCCACCATGCTGGGCTACACGCAGGCGGAGCTGGAGCACAATTTTACCGAGGAGATCGAAGCCGCAGCCCGCGCGATGGGCCTTATGCGCGAAGACCTATTGGAAAAAATGCGCGTCTGGTACAACGGGTATCGGTTTCATTACCTGAGTGAAAAAGTGTACAATCCAGTGTCGGTGAATTTGTTTTTCGACCGCAAGGAATTCGAGAACTTCTGGTTTGCTACCGGCACTCCCACCTTTCTCATCAATTTGCTCAAAAAAGAGGGCATTTACGAACTCAACTCGGCAGAGCAAACGGTGCTGGATTTCGACAGTTTCGATCTGGAGGACATCCGGCCATACGGCCTGCTGTATCAGACTGGCTACCTGACCATCCAGTCCCGCGACAAGTACGGCCAGTACACCCTTGACTACCCCAATCAGGAAGTCAAAAACTCCATGCTGACCTACCTGCTGGAAGCCTTCGGCGGGGTGTCCAAGGGTACGGGGGTCTCGATGGCCATTGGCATGGAAAAAGCATTTGTCGCCAACAATCTGGATGCGGTGATGCGCATTCTGCAGGAAATTTTTGCCGGCATACCCTATTCCCTGTACGAAAAACACCCCGAACGGTTTTTTCACGCGGCCATTCACTTGTTGTTTACCTACATGGGCATCCGCATCCGCAGCGAGGTATGCACCTCCGACGGCCGGGTGGATAGTATGGTGGAAACCCCCACGCACGTGTACATTTTGGAGTACAAACTCGACCAAACCCCGCAAGCCGCTCTGGAGCAGATCAAGCGCAAAAAGTACTACCGCAGCGCCTGGGAAACGGGCAAGCCGGTCGTAGGCGTGGGGGTGAATTTTTCCAGCGAAACCAAGAATATCGAGGGCTGGACGGCGGAAACGCTGGGGGGTGAGTAGAACTGGCGATTCCCCGTAACTTTGCGCAACAACCACCGCAAACATGGCAAAAAAACTCCCGCTCGGGCTACAGGACTTCCGCAGCATCATCGAAGGCGGTTACAAGTATATTGACAAAACTAAGTACTTGCACCAGATGGCTTCGAGTGGGAAATACTTCTTTCTCTCCCGCCCGCGCCGCTTCGGCAAGTCCATCACCATTGCCACACTGCACGAGCTGTACAACGGCAGCCGGGAACTGTTCGACGGGCTGTGGATACAGGACAAGTGGGACTGGAGCCGCAAAAACCCGGTGTTGCGCATTTCCTTCACGGCCATTTCCTTCCAGAGCATCGGCCTGCGCGATGCCATTGAACAGGAACTGAAACAGATTGCAGCCAGTAAGAACTTCGTCCTTCAGACCCGGGGCGTTGGCGCACAGTTTCGGGAATTGATCACGCAGATGTCTGCCGACGGCAAGGTCGTGGTGCTCGTTGACGAATACGACGCGCCCATCATCCACTACCTCGGAACGGACATTGAGCGTGCAAAAGAAAACCGTGAGATACTCAGGGAGCTCTACACGGTGCTCAAGGATTCCGATGCCATGCTGGAACTGATCTTCCTCACCGGTGTGAGCAAGTTCAGCAAGACGGGCATTTTCTCGGGCTTGAACAACCTGACCGACCTGACGATGCACCCGGAGTACGCCACCATGCTGGGCTACACGCAGGCGGAGCTGGAGCACAATTTTACCGAGGAGATCGAAGCCGCAGCCCGCGCGATGGGCCTTATGCGCGAAGACCTATTGGAAAAAATGCGCGTCTGGTACAACGGGTATCGGTTTCATTACCTGAGTGAAAAAGTGTACAATCCAGTGTCGGTGAATTTGTTTTTCGACCGCAAGGAATTCGAGAACTTCTGGTTTGCTACCGGCACTCCCACCTTTCTCATCAATTTGCTCAAAAAAGAGGGCATTTACGAACT
>JBEBHD010000289.1:0-6159 GCA_040080915.1 Saprospiraceae bacterium | reverse complement strand
TGCCTACGGCGAAAATTTTAACGCAGTAGAAGCAAAATTTGCCGCTTGCAGCCCGGCGACTGAAATTTAAACACGCTCTTAACGAACAAATTTTACCGCCTTCCTCTCACCAGCGGGGGTGGTGGCGGTGAGCACATAAACCCCGCTTGCATGCACGTCGAGGGGCACACACACGGGCATTTCTTGAGAAACCGAGTGTTCGGTGTTTTCCCACAAAACCTGACCAACCATGTTTGTTACTTGAAAATTGACCTCTGCTGCGGTCGTTTGTACGCAAGCTGTCAGTGCGGCGGTCCCGTAGCGCACATGCAGCCCGCTAAGGCTGGTCGTGGTGGTTTCTTGAGTTCGGTCGCTTGATGATTCCTCGGAAGTCAGGTCCATCGGAGCGGCGCAGTTGCAAATGCCATTGGCGGCAAGAGCATTTTTCATGGTGGCAAAATTCGCCACTAATCGTACCTCCGGGGCTTGCTCGATGTGCATGAAACGGCCAGTAATGGAGTCTCCCGCCGCCGCCGACAAGCAGATATCGGATTGGTATTTGTTGAGCAAGCGACCCTGCACATTAGTGAGACCCATGTATTTGTTCAAGTTTAAGTAGGTATGCGGGGTGGTAAATTTCCAAGTTGGCTTGGCTATCAGCAAGGCATTTCCCAATTGAACGGCCCGGTCGTTAACCGGTGTGAGGCGGGTTCCGTTGGAGATGACAAGCATGGTATCGGTCATAGATCCGAAGCCGTGCATTTGCAAAAAACGCTCCGTCGGGCGGGCAGCAGCGATCGCTTCCGTGGTTTTTTGAAACACCGACTCCGTGTTGTGCGCATGGTCACTGATTACGTTAAACCCGTCTTCCCGGCAAGGCCCGCTGCTGCCCGTGCATGCGGTAATATCCGGCTCCAGGCATCGGTGCGCACCTGCGACGGCCAAATGGTAGGCATCCAACTGCCGGTAGAGGTACACCGACTGCTCGCCCGTGTTTCCGTCATGGAGCGGGTGTGGAGCCTGGAAACTCAGGCAGGGCTTTCCCGCAGAAGGCGAAAATACATAGGTGCCCCAGTGATTGGAGCCAAGGCCGTCTTTGCTCAAAATGTAATAGGTACGCGCAGGCAGATTGCCTTCAGCAGCCTGGGCATAGCTTGTGATGCGGTAGCCGAGATTGTTGGTGCCCAAGGTGAAACGCGCGTTTGAATATTCCCCGTTCATAACTTGGGCAATGGCGGTTTCCCAAGCGTTGAGTTGTGCTTGGGTCGGTTCGTTGAAAGGTGTGCCCGAGCCTTCGTCGGGGATATCGAAAATGAAGCCTTTCATAAAATGCGTCAGCGGCATTTTTCCCGTACAGAAGTCATTGATCATCACACGGGTAGAGAGTTTCACCGTCACATCGTCAATGGCCAGTCCATGGTCGGCATCAGGGTCGTTGCGGTCAAACCACTTGAACATGATCTCGTGGCCTGCCGGGATATGGACGTTGAAGTTCAAAGCCAGAGAGCAACGGTTAGCAGCGAGATTTCCATCGAGCGACGTGGCCGCCCCCCCGGAATACTGGGGGCTGATGAAATTCAGAAAGGGCGACTTGGAATACCCGCTTTCGTTTGCCTCAAAAGTCGTGATGGGCGCTCCAGACACTTTATACGAAAAACTGATCAGCTGCTCTTCGGGGTCAGTACTGCGGCGCCATTGCTCGCCCACAAACGTAACCGTCACGGAATATGCATCAAGGCCCGTGTTGTTTTTCAGGCGCAATCCCCAAGCGTACTCCTTGAGCGGGTTGCTCAGACCAACCGAACCGAGGGCGCGGTCAGCCGAATTGGCGGAGCCATAATTGTAAATATTGCCCGAGCCAGATCCGCTGTTCGATTGGATGCTAAGCGTGGTATTGCCGTTGTTGTCAGCTACATACCAACCTGTGATGGTACTGTTGCTGGTAAAATTCACCGATGTGCCGTTGGACGGCAGCGTGTTGAAATTTTGGGAGTAGGTCACGTTCATGTTGTTGTGGACAACTTGGGCGGTGCCGTGAGCAACAAAAAGAAGAGATAAAAAGACAATGAGGAAACAGAAGCGTGCGAGTAGTTGCAGGAGCATAGGATGAAGGTTGACTGTGTGTGTTTGGAAATAGAAGAACGACGCAAAAGTCAGGGAACAGCTCATCTGTCAAAGGTAAACACTTGATAAAAAAGGATAAAAAGCGTAAAAATGGAGGCTTGCCTTTTTCTGATGGCAGCAGTACAGAGGCTTTTACCACGGGTTGTATGACTAAAAAAGGCTATCAAAAAATCCGTTGCCGGAAAAGACAATCTTTTTTCTACACAAAAAGTAGTAGAATAAAAGAAAGTAAATGCGCACATTTGTTGTTCGCAAACGGCTACTTTGCATCCGTTTAGACAAATGCTATGTTTTCAAAACAGTTCAAAAACTCGATCACGCATGAAAAAACACTACTTCCTCCACAGTTGCCTCACGTTGTTCCTCCTGATGGTACTTGCCACAAGCAATTCCGCCTTAGGCCAAAACCTTCGGTTGGAGAAATCCAATGCCACACCACAGGCGGAAAGTTCTCTTTCCCCCTGCCCCTTTGAGGCTAACGCTGGCCCCGACCGATACTTCTGCAACCAGGATCAAGTCATTCTCCAACTTTTCGGGATTGTGGTCAAAAACAACAACGACTTGTTTTCCACGCCCTCAAGGTACTACTGGGAAGGCATCACCGTACCGCCGAACAACGCCACGCCAAGCGTAACCGTCCATGAAACAACCACATTCAAGTTCATTGTTTGGAGTTTCGATTCCTTGATCAACTTGATTACCAACCCCACGTTCGAGGACGGAAACGTGGGGTTCACCTCCTCCCTCAAATACAGCCCTGGCGACCTCGTGCAGCAAGACCGCTATGATGTTTTGGGCAAATTGCCCGATGCCAACCCGGCCTATCCCAACTGCCTTGATCATACCCCCGATCCCGGTGTTTTTATGCTGGCTACCAGCTCCAGCAAAACTGATCAAGTAATATGGGCTCAAAGTGTACCGGTAGAACCAAACACCGAGTACATCTTTTCCGGCTGGGCCACCCGCCTGCAGTTTAAAGGCGCTATCCGGTTTGGAATCAATGGCGCAATGCAATCGTTTTTTCCGCCCACAAACTGCAACTGGGGCAAATTCACCATGACTTGGAATAGCGGTGCCAACTTAGTCGCCAACCTCTCTATCGAACAGGTCGGCTCTGTTTTTACTTTAAATGCCAACGCCATAGACGACCTGTATTTCGGCCCGTTGTGCAAGTCGGAGGACGAAATGACCGTCCACATGACCAAAGTGGAGGCCGTTGCCGAACCGGCACCCTCTGTGCATCATTGCGAAGGTTTTGAAATCACACTCAGCGGCGAAGGCTCCACCACCGGTCCGAATATAACCTACCAGTGGAGCACGCCCGACGGCAACATCGTCAGCGGCGAGAACACTCTGCACCCGGTGGTAAATGCCCCCGGAACCTATACCCTCGTGGTAACACTGGACGACCCCAACTTCCAAAACTGCACCGCCACGGCCACCACCGTTGTGCTCGAGGCACCCAGCCAGATGTCCGCTTGGATCACGGCACCCGCGAACCTGAACTGTGCGATCAAGCAGATCACGCTCAACGGGGGGCACACGCCCGGCGGCAACTATTCTTACACATGGACGGCCGCCAACGGCGGCAACATCGTGGCCGGTGCCAACACCAAAAACGCCCAGATCAACGCTTCCGGTACCTACACCCTGCTGGTCACCGACAACGCCACCGGCTGTACCGCCGAGGCGGAGCGCCAAGTGGTGGCCGATACCATCCCGCCAAAGGCCGATGCCAACGCCAACGCCATCACCTGCGTGCGGTTTGACTCCGAACTTAACGGCCTGGGGTCGTCCAAGGGCACCGACTTCCGCCACGCCTGGACCACGCCCGACGGCAATATCGTGTCCGGCCAGGACAGCATCATCGCCTTGGCCAATACGGTGGGCACCTACATCCTCAAGGTGACCAACATCGTCAACCAGTGCATCCGCTACGACACCATCGTAGTGGCCTACAACAACACCCCGCCGGTGGCCCAGATCGCACCCCCGTCAGATGTGTCGTGCATCCTTCCACTCGTGCCGTTGGTTGCCACGGAGGACACTGCGAACACCAACCTGACCTACACGTGGACGGCCTCTCCGGGGGGCAACATAGTCAGCGGGGAAAACACGCCCACGCCCACCGTCAACGCTCCGGGCTGGTACACGCTCGTGATCGCCAATCCGCAAAACGGCTGCACCGACACCGATTCCGTTCTGGTCAACGCCGACACGGATGCCATCATCGCCATCGCCAACGCGCCAACTGCGCTCACCTGCGCGAGCACCTCCGTACTGCTCAACGCCAACGGCTCCACCAACGACCCCGACCTGACCTACACGTGGACGACCGCCGACGGTAACATCGTGGACGGGGCAAATACGCCTACGCCCACCGTGAACCAGCCGGGCACGTACCAGTTGTGGCTGTCGAACCCCGAAAACGGATGCACGGCCACCGATGTGGCAGTGGTGGGCCAGAACACCGCCGAGCCACCCGTGTCCGTGAGTGCCGCCCCGATGTTCACCTGCACGCTCACCCAACAGTTTTTGCAGGGGCAAAACGCCGCGTCTTCCGGCACGTTCGCCTACCAGTGGACAGCCTCCAACGGCGGCAACATCACGAGCGGGCAAACCATGCTGCAGCCCGAGATTGACGCGCCCGGAACCTACACGCTGTTGGCCACTAACACCGAAAACGGCTGCACGGCCAGCATTTCCACCACCGTGGGCGAGGATGTGACCGCGCCCGACATGGGCATAGCCGCGCCGAATGCGCTTACCTGCGCGGTGTCCACCGTCACCCTTCAGGGCCAGAACACGGCCCCCTCTGGTGCGTACACCTACCAGTGGTCGGCCTCTGGTGGCGGCAACATCACAAGCGGGGCCAACACCCTGCAACCGGAGGTGAACGCAGCTGGCACGTACACGCTGGTGGCTACCAACACCGCCAACGGCTGCACCGATACGGCCTCAGTACAGGTAATGTCGGACGGCCAGGCCCCGACCGTCGGGCTTTCCGTCGCCGGCAACTTAGACTGCCACCTGACCCCGGTCAACCTCACCGGCTCGTCGAACGTTGACCCGGCGATGCTCGACCACAAATGGACGGCTCCCGACGGAAGCACCACAAGCACGGGCACCAATCCCGTGCTTCCGGCCAATCAGGTGGGCACCTACGTGCTCACGCTGACCAACACGCAAAACGGCTGCACGGCCACGGCCCAGGCCACGGTGGCCCAAAACGACCCGGTTGAGGCTGATCTCAGCGGGCAAAGCGATGCCACGTGCTTCGGCGCTTCCGACGGCTCACTGAGCGTGTCCGCCGCTGGCGGTACGGGCACTTTTGGCTACCAGTGGAGCAACGGTGCCAACACACCCACCGCCGGAAACCTGACGGCGGGCACCTTCACGGTCGTGGTGACCGATGCGGCAGGCTGCACCTCGAGCATCAGCGGCACAGTGGGTCAGCCGACGGCGGTCGTTCCCAACGCCTCCAGCACGGCACCGACCTTCTTCGGCGGCAGCGACGGCACGGCCTCGGCAATGCCCACGGGTGGCACACCGACCTACACCTACGAATGGACGGGCGGCTCCACCGCACAGACGATCACGGGCCTGCTGGCCGGCGACTACACGGTGACCGTCACGGATGCCAACGGCTGCACCGCCGTGCAGACCGTCAATGTGTTCGGCGGAGCCTGCAACCTGGCCGCCAACACCTCGACAACCGATGTAGACTGCCACGGCGATGCCACGGGAAGCGCCACGGCCACGCCGCAGGATGGAACGGCACCGTTCACTTACCTGTGGAGCACGTCGGCCACCTCCGAGACGGCCTCCGATCTCACGGCGGGCACCTACCTGGTCATCGTCACCGATGCCAACGGCTGCCAGTTCACGGCCTCGGCTACGGTCGGGGAGCCGAGCCTGCTGACCCTCGACCCGGCGGGCACCACCGATGCCTCCTGCCCAGACACGCCCGACGGAACGGCAACCGTATTGCCAGCAGGCGGAACGGGTAGCATATCCGTTACCTGGAGCAATGGCGAACAAGGCCTGAGCGCCACC
>JBEBHD010000059.1:0-22167 GCA_040080915.1 Saprospiraceae bacterium | reverse complement strand
TTTCGCCGTAGGCACCCGGCTACGACTGCAAATTTTGCCTTGTCTGAAACAAAATTTGCTCGCTTTCGCCTCGGCACTGAAATTTAAACACGCTCTTAACTACTGAACTTCAAGCCGCGAAAGTAGAACTTGTTCCGTAGAATCATTTTCCCAACTTTTCAAATTTGATAATTTGGTCAAAATCCTGACGAATTTGAAAGCAGCATCCTTTGAACTAAGTACGTCGCCAAAATTTAGTTTAACCTAAAACAGATGGCACCTCGTTGTAAGTTAGCACATTAGCACATTTTCTAATTAGCACATTGTACGTAACAACACACACTTTCAAACCTAAAGCAATGAAGCATCTGCGTCTGTTACCCGTTTGCCTTTTGGGCCTATTTCTATTTCTCACCACCATTTTGCATGCCCAGTACTCAACGATGGCGTACGCTTCCCGTGAGGTCGGGTTCCGCGCTCCCGGAAGCGAGGAAGGGGCAAAGGCGTTCAAAGACCGGCTTTGGTACGGAGGCGGCCTTACGCTCGGTTTCTCGGGCAGTAACCAATCGAGTGTGTTCGCTTTTGGCGTGTCGCCAATGGTGGGCTACAAGGTTATCGAACAAATTTCCATCGGTCCGCGCGTGTCGGCATTGTACACCTATCAAAAGTATACGGGCATCAATTCCTTCAGCCTGTTCGACCTCGAGTTTGGTCTGTTTGCCCGAATCCGCGTTTACCAGGGCTTTTTTATTCAAGGGGAGGTCGCCTATATTTCCGATCAGTACATTTTTGAGTCCCAGCCTTTTGTCTTGGAAAAAGCCACACGCTCCCGCTCGGCAGAATACCTCGGCGTGGGCTACAATTTTGCCAACGGCCAGGGCGGCTGGGGTCAGGAGATCGCGATCATGTACGATTTTTTCATTGGCAACGATATCAACGCCTTTGAAAACCCGTGGCAGTACCGCTTCGTTTTCACCTACGGTTTTTGATCTGCCCGTTTTTTCCTTCGCCGATCAATCCCGGCATTTGACCGGGCTAAACCGGTTGACTACCGATTGGATGCAACGACAACGGCTTCCGAGGGTCTATCCCCAGGAAGCCGTTCTTTTTTGCTCCGGCAACAAAAACCGAAAGCCAAAAACAAGAGAAACTTACACAGAAAGTTTGATTTGGTTAAGCCCCGGCAAACGTGCCGGGGCGTTTTTTTTGTACCTACTTTTTGCCGCCTTTTTTGTTTCGCTCTTCTTGCACGCGTTGTTGCTCGCGCATGGCGGACTCGAAGCGCTCTCGCCAACCACCGGTCTTTTTCGGGCGGTTCTTGTTGGCCTCCAGCTGCGCTTTTATTTTTTCCTTGTCAATAAAAAACTGCTTGGTGACCACGGTCTGGCCGATGTTCAGGATGTTGCTGAAGCACAGGTACAGTGTGAGGCCCGCAGCAAAACTGTTGAAAAAGAACATGAACATGACCGGCATGCCATACTGCATGTATTTCATGATCTTCATCTGATCGCTGTTGGTCATGGCCGAGCTGTCCATCTGCTTCATGGAGTACCACGTGTACCATAACGTGGTGACGACCCAAATGAGCGTGAACGCGCTGAGGTGCGTGCCGAAACCAATGAGATGGAAGGGCAAGTGGACGGCTACATCGTAGCTCGACAGGTCAGTAGCCCACAGGAAACTCGACTGTCGGAATTCAATGGCGGCTGGGAAAAACCGGTAGAGGGCAAACCAGATCGGCATTTGCAGCAAGATCGGCAAACACCCGCCGAGGGGGTTCACCTTGAACTCGCTGTACAGTTTCATGGTCTCCACCGACATGGCCTGCTGGTCGTCGCCGTGCTTTTTGCGCAGCTCGTCAATCTTGGGCTTCAACGCCGCCATTTTCGCCTGGCTGTACACCATTCGGTAAGTGAGCGGGTAGAGCAGAAGTTTCACGATCAGGGTGAGCAAGAGGATCACGATGCCTGCGCTGCCTATAAATTTCGAAAGGAAATCGAAGATCGGGTGGATGACCCAGCGGTTGATAGCGCCGAACATGCTGGAACCAAACGGGATGATGTCTTCCAGGGCTATCCCATACGACCGCAACCGTTCAAACTCGTTGGGGCCGGTGTACAGCGTCATGCTTGCCTTGCCGTTTTCGAGGGGCACCAGCGCCGAGGAGCGCACGATTTTCAGGTCAGCGTCTTCGTTGGTGAGCACGATTGTTTCGCCCACAAACTCGCGGAAGGTGAAGTCGCGGGCGATGATGGAGGAGTTGAAAAACTGGTTGGAGTGGCTAAACCACTTAATGTGCTGCTGGCCGAGGTTTTCGGTGGCGTTGGCGCGGCAGTCGCAGTAGTCGGGGTCTTCGTTTTCGGCCCTGAAGTACACGGTGGACATGGTGCGTTCGTACTCTTGGTTGCGCTCCAATTTGTCCAGGTGGTTCACCCAGTTGAGCCGAAGGCTGTTTTGCCCCGGCGCGAGAGCCGTCAGCAGCCCTTGGCCGCCCACTTGGTGAGCCAGCTCGTAGTTGTCCGCACTAAGCGTGTAGGTTTGTTCAAAATAGCCGCCTGTGCTGGTGGGTGCCCGGAAGGTGACCGTGTTGTCGGTTTTGCTGGCCTGAAAATACAAGTCGGCGGAGCTGATCCGGTTGGGCGCGCCCGCTGCCGGGATGAGGTACTCGAACCGGTTTTTTTCATCCTCCATCAAACGCAAAGGGCTTTGCACGTCCATGCCAGCGGTGTCGAGGTTTATTTTGAGGTATTTTTTCAGAAAAACCTCCTTGATGCGCCCGCCTTTGTTGGTGAAAGTCACGCGGAGCAGGTCATTTTCCAGCACCACGGTCTGCTCGGTTCCGCTGGCAGACGGGGCGAAAACCCCGTATTGGGCTGCAAGCACCGATTGTTTGCCTATCGAATCGGCAGGGGCTTGGGTAGTGGGCGGAGGGGGCGTTGGGTTGGCTGCTGAGCCGGATGTGCCCGTTTTTTGTTCCTTTTTTTCGGAGGAGGGTTGCTGTACCGGTTGTTCGGGGGCTGCAGACTGCATCCAGAAGTACACTAAAATAAAGATCAGCACCATCCCGATGATGGTGTTCAAATTGCTTGACTTGTCTTCCATTCCTTTGAGTGATTGCGTGATTGGGCGATGGTACTATATATAAATAGGTGCGCCCGGGTGCTTTTGAAAAGCGCGGCAAAAGTAGGACAAAACCCGTGGCCTTGCCAGCACGTTTTGAAGATTTTGGGAAAAGGAGGCCGACATATCGAGCAGCGCCCGTTTTTTTGCTACGAACGCCTGTGCCCATTGGGCATCCCTATGCCGCTTTTTAGGCAGCAGGCGCAGCAATGCCCCTCCTCAAACAACTTTTTTTAAAAAACTTTCAAACCCTCTTTGGAAATCCAAGATGTGCGTGCGTACCTTTGCAGCCGCTTTTTCGGGGAGGGTTCCAAATCATGTTTGGCTGCTTGAAAAAGGTTGAACACTGAACAAACTTTTATTCCAAGGTAATGAATCAGAAAATTCGCATTAAACTTCGGTCGTACGACTACAACTTGGTGGACAAGTCCACCGAGAAGATCGTCAAGACCGTCCGTGCGAGTGGGGCCGTAGTCACGGGGCCGATTCCGCTGCCAACTGAGAAAGAAATCTTCACTGTGCTGCGCTCGCCGCACGTGAACAAGAAGGCTCGGGAGCAGTTCCAATTGCGCACCCACAAGCGATTGATCGAAATCTACACACCGACACAAAAGACGGTGGATGCCCTCTCCAAATTAGAGCTTCCGAGCGGCGTGGATATTCAGGTCAAGCTCACCTAATTCGTACATTTTCGGATTCAAGGCGGTTGTTTCCGGCTTGCGTCAAAGTGTCCCCGTCCGAAACGGGTTCAACTGATGCGGTCGAAAGCGGTTCCGATAAAACGGAAAGACGCTTTTCGTCATTTGTCACAACACCCTTTGAACCGATTGAAAAAATAAAGATCACCAATCGTTCAACCATAAAAACATCGAACTACCGTGAACGGTCTGATTGGCAAAAAAATAGGGATGACCAGCATCTACGACAAGTCCGGCAAAAATGTCGCTTGTACGATCATTGAGGCTGGCCCGTGCGTAGTCACGCAAGTGCTCGACGAAAAAACGGACGGCTACTCGGCCCTCCAATTGGCCTATGGCGAACGCAAGGCCTCCAAAACCCCAAAGGCGATGGCTGGCCACTTTGAAAAGGCTGGTGCCGAACCTATGAGCCAAGTGCTCGAGTTCCGGGACATGGGCCTTTCCAAATCCTTGGGCGACTCCATCTCTGTAGAAGAGGTTTTCCAAGAAGGCGACAAGGTGAACGTCGTCGCCACGTCCAAGGGCAAAGGCTTCCAAGGCGTGGTCAAACGCCACGGCTTTGGCGGTGTCATGCAACAAACCCACGGCCAGCACAACCGCTTGCGCGCACCGGGTTCGCTCGGCAACTCCTCCTTCGCCGCCAAGGTGATGAAAGGCATGCGCATGGCTGGCCAAATGGGCAACAAGCGCGTGAAAGTGCGCCGCCTGCAAATTCTCAAAGTTTTCCCCGAACAAAACCTGTTGTTGATCAAGGGCGCTGTGCCCGGCCACAAGGGCGCGTTCGTTGTCATCGAAAAATAAGATACCTGACGTTTCTAAATCTGTTCTCGAAACATGAAACTCGAAGTATATAACATTAAAGGTGAAGCCACCGGCCGATCGGTCGAACTGCCCGACGAGGTGTTCGGCATCGAACCACATGAGCACAGCGTTTGGCTCGACGTAAAACGCTACCTCAACGCGCAACGCCAAGGCACCCACAAGTCCAAAGAACGCAGCGAGATGAGCGGCTCCACCCGCAAGCTCCACCGCCAAAAAGGCACCGGCGGCTCGCGCAAAGGTGATATCAACAACCCCCTGTACCGGGGAGGCGGTCGAGTGTTCGGCCCGCGCCCGCGCAACTACGAAATACAAGTAAACGCTAAGGAAAAGCGCCTCGCCCGCCGGAGCGCACTTTCCGTCAAGGCTCAGGCAGGCAATATTGTCGTGGTCGAGGACTTTTCCTTCGATCAACCCCAAACCAAGGCCTTCCGCGATATACTCCAGGCCCTCAACGTAGCCGACAAGAAGCCCCTTACCGTGCTCAGCGGCTACGACAAAACCCTCTACCTCTCCTGCCGCAACTTGCCCAAAGCCGACATTGCCCCGGCCCAAGACCTGAACACCTACCGAATCATGCGTGCCGGTGCCCTCGTGGTGGCCGAAAGCGCCATTGAAAAAATAAAAGAAGTCTGCGAATAATCATGGCCAAGCAAATCTTGATCAAGCCGCTCATCACGGAAAAAACGACGAGGCTCGCAGACAAGCGCGGCACGTACGTCTTCGTGGTGAACAAGGACTCGAACAAAATCGAGATCAAAAACGCGATCGAAAAACTGTACAACGTCAACGTTGACAACGTGAACACGGCAGTGATGCCGGGCAAACCCAAATCGCGAAATACGAAAACGACGGTCGTCCGCGGGATAAAAGCCTCCTACAAAAAGGCCTTTGTGACCCTTACCCCCGGCGAGACCATCAACATCTTTGGAGAAGAATAACATCAGGATATGGCAGTTAAAAAATTCAATCCGATCACGCCCGGCCTGCGCTACCACGTGGCGGTCACCAAGTCGGAACTGACAAAAGGTGCCCAGCCGGAGAAATCACTGCTGGTATCGCTCGGCAGCACCGGCGGTCGCAACAGCGACGGCCACCGCACCATGCGCTACCGCGGCGGCGGCCACAAGCGCCGCTACCGCATCATTGACTTCAAGCGGGACAAAGAGGGCGTAATCGCTACCGTCAAGTCCATCCAATACGATCCCTACCGCAGTGCATACATCGCCTTAGTAGAATACGCCGACGGCGAAAAGCGCTACATCCTTGCTCCGCAAGGCGTGACCGTTGACCATCAGATCATTTCCGGCCGCGGCGCTGCCCCCGAAAACGGCAATTGCCTCTACTTGGCCGAAGTGCCGCTGGGTGCCATGGTACATAATGTTGAAATGCAGCCCGGTGCAGGCGGTGTTTTGGTGCGCAGCGCCGGAACCGGAGCCACCATGATGGGCCGCGAAGACCGCTATGCAGTGCTCCGTATGCCCTCCGGCGAAGTACGTCGCGTACTGCTGACCTGCAAAGCCACCATGGGCACCGTCAGCAACCCCGACCACAACCTCGAAATCATGGGTAAGGCCGGACGCAACCGCTGGAAAGGCCGCCGCCCCCGAAACCGCCCCGTAGCCATGAACCCCGTGGATCACCCGATGGGCGGTGGCGAGGGCCGTGCTTCCGGTGGTCACCCGCGCAGCCGCAAGGGCCTGAAAGCCAAAGGCATGAAGACCCGCAGCCGTACCAAAAAGTCGAACGCATTGATTATTAGCCGCCGCAAAGGAGGTCAAAATAAATAACACGTTTAGGTTTTGAGACCTGCCCCGCCAGTGCCTCGAAACTCAAACTTAAACTCAAAACAAGTTATGCCTCGTTCGCTTAAAAAAGGCCCATACGTACACCACGCCTTGATGGAGAAGGTGGCCAAGGTCAAACAGAGCAACAAACGCCAAGTGATCAAAACGTGGAGCCGCGCCTCCATGATCATCCCCGATATGGTGGGCGAAACCATTGCCGTTCACAACGGTAAGACATTTATCCCCATCCTTGTCAGCGAAAACATGGTCGGCCACAAACTCGGCGAGTTTGCGCCTACGCGCAACTTCCGCGGCCACGCCGGAAACAGAAAATAAAGAAAACGGTGCCGACTGGCGGGCGAGCATATTTTGTGCCGCCAGCCAATCACAACCCGCAATTCGAAAATCGTAAATCGAACAATGGAAGCAGTAGCAAAATTGCGCAATTGCCCAATGTCGCCGCGTAAGATGCGCCTCGTCGTGGACCACATCCGCGGCAAGCGTGTCGTGGATGCCCTGAGCATGCTGCGGTACACCAACAAAGAGTCCGCCGTTTGGCTGGAAAAACTCCTCATTTCCGCAGTGAGCAACTGGGAACAAAAAACGGAAATTGACGGCGGAGCCGACGATTACGACCTGTACGTGAAAACCGCGTTCGTGGACCCGGGAAGCATCATCTACCGCTTCCTGCCCGCACCGCAAGGCCGCGCGTACCGGGTGCGCAAGCGTCGCAACCACGTCACCCTCGTCGTCGAAAACCGTGTGGCACTTGACGGCGAAGAATAAACCCGATTCAACTTAAAAATTACAACCACTCGATAAAATGGGTCAAAAAGCAAATCCGATTGGTAATCGCTTGGGCATCATCCGCGGCTGGGACTCCAACTGGTTCGCCGATAAGGACTACGGCCTCAAGGTGGTAGAAGACGAAAAAATTCGCAACTACCTCCGCGCTCGCCGCCCAAAAACTGCTGTTGCCGATCCGCGCGACCGCAACAAACCGATGCAAAACGGCATCAGCCGTATCGTCATCGAACGTACCCTCAAGCGGGTTACCGTCACGATTCAAACCAGCCGCCCCGGTATCATCATCGGCAAGGGGGGCAAAGAGGTTGACCTGATCAAGGAAGAACTCAAAATACTGACCGGCAAGGACGTACAGATCAATATCTACGAAATCCGCAAACCGGAACTGGATGCCAACATCGTGGGTGAACAAGTGGCTAAGCAGATTGAGGCCCGCATCAACTTCCGCCGCGCCGTCAAAGGTGCCATTCAAGGCACGATGCGTGCTGGGTCAGAAGGAATCAAAATCCGTGTGAGCGGCCGTCTCGGCGGTGCCGAGATTGCCCGCACCGAAGAATATAAAGAGGGCCGCACGCCCCTGCACACGTTCCGTGCGGATATTGACTATGCCCTTGTAGAAGCCCTGACGGTGTACGGAAAAATCGGCATCAAAGTCTGGATTTTCAAAGGCGAAGTGCTGGTAAAACGCGAACTGACACCATTTGCAAGCGCTGAAGGCGGCGAACGCACCGGTGAACGTAGCGGCGACCGCGGTGAACGCGGCGATCGTGGCGAACGCGGAGACCGCCGTGGAGGTGGTGGCCGTGGCGGCGACCGTGACCGTGGCGACCGCAACAGCGGCGGCGGCGGTGATCGCCGAGGCGCGGGCGGCCGCAGCAATAGTGGCGGTGGCGGCGGTGGCCGTGGTGGTAGTGGCGGCGGTGCTGGCGGTGGTCGCGGTAGCGGCGGTGCTGGCGGCGGTGACCGCCGGAGGCGATAATTTTGACACAACTCTTCGGCAACGGGCAATTTTTTTTGAGACCCAAAAAAACTTCCGGTGCCGTACCTTCGCGGCCGATTTTTTAAAAACCGGCACGTTTGGACACAAAATATTGACTGACAGTTTTTTAAAATTACTATACGATGCTTCAGCCTAAACGACAGAAATATCGGAAACAGCACAAAGGCCGGAATACAGGCTTGGCTTTCAAGGGGAGTTCGATCTCCTTTGGCTCCTTCGGGCTGAAGGCAATGGAATTCTCCCGGCTGACCAGCCGCCAGATCGAAGCGGCTCGTATTGCCCTGACCCGCAACATGAAACGGGAAGGCAAAGTCTGGATCCGCGTTTTTCCTGACAAGCCCATCACCACCAAGCCCGCTGAAGTTCGTATGGGTAAAGGTAAAGGTGCCTTGGATCACTACGTTTGCGAGGTACAGCCCGGTCGTGTCCTGTTTGAGGTGGAAGGCGTGAGCGAAGAAATCGCCTACGATTCCCTTCGCAAAGCAGCCCAAAAACTGCCGATTATTTGCAAAGCCGTAACCCGGTACGACTACGAAGCATAACCCACAGAACCACTAAAACGTATCGCAACACATGGCAAAGGAAAATTTGCAACTGGACACGATGGAGGTGCCCGATCTGCTGGCCGAAATTACCAGCATGCAGAACGAGTACCAGCAAATGAAATTCGACCACGCCGTTCGCGGCTTGGCTAACCCGCTTGAACTCCGCCACATACGCCGCAAAATTGCTCGTTTCCATACGGAAGTCCGTGCCCGCGAACTGGCGGCCACATCGCCCGAAGAGCAGACTATGCGCTCCAAATTGGTCGCCCGCCGCCGCCGTCAACGTCGTAAATAATTCATTGTCACACCAATCGAATAATGGAATTAGTCAGAAATCTTCGGAAGCAAAAAACAGGCGTGGTCGTGTCCGACAAAATGGATAAGACCATAGCGGTCCAAGTGGAACGCCGCCTCATGCACCCGCTCTACGGCAAATTCGTGAAGCGCTCCAAGAAATTCTTTGCGCACGACGAGGAAAACACCTGTAAAATCGGTGACAAAGTGCGCATCATGGAAACCCGACCCCTCAGCAAAATGAAACGCTGGCGCTTGGTAGAAGTCCTCGAACGAGCAAAATAATCATCACCCGGCAGAAGGAAGCCGGTGGTGGGGTGCCGCTCAATTGCTGCTACCTCCCCCCACGCTAACCGTTCACCGTCAACAGTATACAAGTCATGATTCAGCAAGAATCTCGTTTAAACGTGGCCGATAATTCCGGTGCCAAAGAGGTGCTCTGCATCCGGGTACTCGGCAGCACGCGCCAACGCTACGCGGGCATCGGCGACAAAATCGTGGTGACCGTGAAAGATGCCTCCCCCGGCGGTATCAAGAAGGGCACCGTGTCCAAAGCAGTCATCGTCCGTACCCGCAAGGAAATCCGCCGCAAAGACGGGTCGTATATCCGCTTTGACGACAACGCTGTGGTGCTGCTCACCGCATCCGACGAACCACGCGGCACCCGTATCTTCGGCCCAGTGGCCCGAGAACTGCGTGACAAAGACTATATGCGTATCGTGTCACTCGCACCGGAAGTGCTTTAATTCGAAATCTTTACAACAACATGGCTACCAAGCAACAAACTAATCGCTCCAAGCCCAAATTGCACATCCGAAAAGGCGATACCGTCATGGTTATGGCAGGTGACGATAAAGGCAAAACCGGCGCGGTCATCCAGGTGATACCCGCCAAGATGCGTGCCGTGGTGGACGGTATAAACATTGTGAAAAAGCACACCAAGGCCACTCAGGATTCCGAAGGCGGTATCATGGAAATGCCCGCTCCGGTACACGTGTCCAACTTGTCTTTGCTCGACCCCAAATCGGGCGAGCCTACCCGCGTCGGCCGCCGCATGGAAAACGGCGAATGGGTGCGTTATTCAAAAAAATCTGGAAATATCATCAAGTGATGGGATACGTAGTTCGACTCAAGGAAAAATACAACAAAGAGGTAGTGCCTGCGCTCATGCAGCAGTTCAACTATTCCAGCGTCATGCAAGTGCCGAGACTGGAAAAGATCTGCCTCAACCAAGGTGTCGGCGCTGCTACCGGCGATAAAAAGTTGGTGGATAATGCCGCTGCCGAGATGACCATCATCTCCGGACAGAAAGCCGTGCCAACCCGCGCACGCACCTCGGTATCCAACTTTAAACTGCGTGAAGGCATGCCCATCGGCGTGCGCGTCACCTTGCGCGGCGAGCGTATGTACGAGTTTCTCGACCGCTTCATCAACGTCACGATGCCCCGTGTCCGCGACTTTCGCGGGATCAACGACAAGGCATTCGACGGGCGCGGAAACTTCAACATGGGCATCACCGAACAGATCGTCTTCCCAGAAATTGACATTGACAAAGTCAGCAAAATTGCCGGTATGGACATCTCCTTTGTCACCACTGCAAACACAGACGCGGAAGCCTACGCCCTCCTGAAGGAACTGGGTCTGCCGTTCAAAAAACAAAGCTGAGCACCAGCCCACCAGCTGCCGCCAAGCACAAAACGAATATTGACAAATGGCTAAAAAATCCGTCATCGCCCGCGAAAACAAGCGCGCCCGCATGGTTGCCAAATACGCCGAGCTCCGCAAGAAGCTCAAAGAGGCCGGAGACTACGATGCGCTGGATAAACTCCCACGCAACGCAAGCCCCGTGCGCCAACACAACCGGTGCTTGCTCACCGGCCGCCCCAAGGGCTATATGCGCAAATTCGGCATCTGCCGCGTCAAGTTTCGCCAAATGGCCGTGGAGGGCAAAATCCCCGGCATAACCAAAGCATCGTGGTAAGCCCAACCACTCAATCACTCAATCACTCAATCGCTCAATAGAATGCACGTCACCGATCCGATAGCAGATTATTTGACCCGCATCCGCAATGCGCAGATGGCGGGCCATCGCATCGTTGAAATTCCGGCCTCCAAGCTGAAAAAGCGCATGACCGAAATCCTGTACGATCAAGGGTATATCCTGAAATATGCCTTTGAAGACGACAGTGCGACATACGTACAAGGTGTCATCAAAATCGCCTTGAAGTACGACCCCGTTTCCAAGCAGCCCGTGATCCGGGAGCTGGTGCGCGTCAGCCGTCCCGGCCTGCGCAAGTTTGCCGGATCGGCCAACATTCCACGCGTCATCAACGGCTTGGGCATTATGATCGTCTCCACGTCCAAGGGCGTGATGACCGATAAGCAAGCCCGCGAACACAACGTGGGCGGCGAATTGCTCTGCTACGTCTGCTGATATTGAGTTTGAACTTAAAAATCTAAACACGGAGAGATATGTCTCGGATTGGTAAAATGCCGATTAAGCTGCCCGCAAAAGTTGAAATCACGGTAGCTTCCGACAACACGGTGACGGTCAAAGGCCCCAAGGGCACACTGTCCCGCACAGTTGACCCCGACATCAAGGTGTCGCTCGAAAACGGCGAGGTGCTCGTCACCCGCCCAACCGACCAAAAGCGCCATCGCGCCATGCACGGTCTGTACCGTGCCCTCATCAGCAACATGGTCACTGGCGTAAGCCAGGGCTTTGAGCGCGAAATGCAGGTGGTCGGTGTCGGTTTTCGTGTCGAAAACCAGGGCAACCTCGTCACCTTCATGCTGGGCTATTCTCACCCGGTGATCTTCGCTATTCCCTCTGAAGTCAAAGTGACAACTGGTACCGAAAAAGGGGCACCGCCGTTCATCAAATTAGAATGCCACGACAATGAGCTGCTCGGCCAAGTCTGCGCCAAGATTCGCGGCTTCCGCAAACCGGAACCGTACAAAGGCAAGGGCATCATCTTCAAAGGCGAGATACTGCGCCGCAAAGCCGGCAAAACCGCTGGCGGCAAATAACGCACGCAATTAAAATGGCTTCGGTCGGCAATCGAAGCCCAAATTGAATAGCAAAACAATGAAACGCACCAAAAATTTGAGCAGAAAGCGCATCCACATGCGCGTTCGAAAAAAAATAAAAGGCACTCCTGATCGGCCCCGTCTGAACGTTTTCCGTTCAAACAAAGCCATCTATGCCCAGATCGTAGATGACCTGAAAGGGCACACCATTGCAGCTGCCAGTTCTTTGGATCACAAGGATTTCTCCGGCAACAAGACGGACATGGCCAAAGAAGTCGGCAAGTCTATCGCCGAAAGAGCCAAAGCCGCCGGTATTGAGTCCGTCGTGTTCGACCGCGGCGGCTACCTCTACCACGGTCGTGTGAAAGCCTTGGCAGAAGGCGCGCGGGAGGGCGGCCTCAATTTCTAAAAGCAATACCAGCGGGGCAACAGTTGCCTCGGTACACAACGCATATCAAAAATGGCAAAGCAAGAAGTTGACAAGATAAAGGCCGCCGAGACGACCGAAATGAAGGAGAAGCTCGTGTCGCTCAACCGCGTGGCCAAAGTGACCAAAGGCGGACGCACGTTCAGTTTCGCTGCGGTAGTGGTCGTCGGCGACGGACACGGCACCATCGGGCATGGCCTCGGCAAAGCCCGCGAAGTGTCTGAAGCCATCGGCAAGGCCGTCAAGGACGCAGAGAAAAACCTTATCAAAGTGCCCCTCCTCCACGGAACTATCCCGCACGAGGCGCACGGCAAATACGGTGCTGGCAAAGTGCTCATCAAACCGGCTGCCCATGGTACAGGCGTGATCGCCGGTGGTGCCATGCGCGCTGTACTTGAGATGGCGGGTGTACAGGACGTACTGGCCAAAACCCAAGGTTCCTCCAACCCCCACAACGTGGTCAAGGCTACACTTGAGGCGCTTCGCAGCCTGCGCAGTCCGGCCGAAGTGGCCCGTCAGCGCGGTATTTCGATGGAAAAACTGTTTAACGGATAACATACCATGAGCAAGGTCAAGATCACCCTCGTGAAAAGTCCCATTGACAAGCCTAAGCGCCAAAAAGCGACGCTGCAAGCATTGGGCTTCCGCAAAATGCACCAGACCGTTGAGCACGAAAACAACCCGCAAATTCAAGGCATGATTCGGGTTGTACAGCACCTCGTGCAGGTCAGCAACGATTAATTTAGCAAAACTCATCGCAAACACGACGATACAATGGAACTCGGTAATCTTCGCCCAGCCAAGGGCGCTGTCAAATCGCGCAAGCGCATCGGTCGCGGGCAAGGCTCGGGCCACGGCGGCACGTCCACGCGCGGCCACAAAGGCGACAAGTCCCGCAGCGGTTCGCGCCAGAAGCGCGGCTTCGAGGGCGGCCAAACGCCTATGCAGCGCCGTTTGCCCAAGCGCGGCTTCAAAAATATCAACCGTGTGGAGTATGTGCCCCTCAACTTGGGCCGCCTCGATCTTTTGGTGGCTACGACCGGCCAGTCTTCGTTCGATGTGCAAGCCCTCGTGAGCGCTGGCATTGCCCGCCGCACCGACAAGATCAAGGTTTTGGGCCACGGCACGCTCACCGCAAAGGTGAACGTAACGGTACACGCTATCTCGGCTACCGCAAAAGCAGCCATCGAGGCGCTGGGCGGCAGCGTTCAAATCGTCTAAACTTTCGCCGACGTAATGAAACTGATTTCGGTTTTCAAAAATATTTGGAGCATCAAGGAACTGCGGGATCGCATTCTTTACACCTTGACGCTACTGCTCGTTTATCGGGTCGGTACGTTTGTGGTACTGCCCGGTGTCGTTCCCGCTGCCTTGGAAAAAGCCAGCGCCGACCGCGGTGCTAACGACCTTTTGGGCCTCATCAATGTGTTCACCGGTGGCGCTTTCGACAATGCCGCCGTACTGGCGCTCAGTGTGATGCCCTACATTACGGCATCCATCATCGTTCAATTGCTGGGCTTTGCCGTCCCCTATTTCCAACGACTCCAAACCCGCGAAGGCGAAAGCGGTCGCAAGCGCCTCAACCAGATTACCCGCCTACTCACGGTGGCCATCAGTATGGTGCAGGGCGGTGGTTACCTGCAGTTGCTTTCCGGCATGAACGCCGTTTCTCCAGGCATACCTGAAGGCCTGTTCTGGTTCTCCAATATAATTATCCTTACTGCAGGCACCATATTCTGTATGTGGCTCGGTGAGCGGATCACCGACAAAGGTATTGGCAACGGTATTTCCATGATCATTATGATCGGCATCATTGCTCGCTTGCCTCAGTCGTTTGTTTTCGAGTTCCAAAAACTGTTTGGCGACAGCCAACTGCTTCTCTTTGTGGTGGAAATGGCCTTCCTGTTCGTGGTCGTCTTGTCCACGGTGCTGGTCATTCAAGGAGTGCGCCGAATACCGATACAGTTCGCCAAACGTATGGTCGGTCGAACTGGTGGCTCGCTGCCGCAATCCAGCGCCCGCGATTACCTGCCCTTGAAAGTCAATTCGGCTGGTGTAATGCCGATCATTTTTGCCCAAGCACTCATGTTCTTGCCCGCCACGGCACTCCAGTATATCGGCGGCCAAGATGGAGCTGCCTCCGGTGGTAGGATTCACATGTTCAACGACATCTACTCCCTCGGTTACAATATTGTGTTCTTCCTGCTGATCGTTATTTTCACCTACGTTTATACGGCCCTGATGATCAACCCGACCAACTACGCCGAGTACCTCAAACGAAGCAATGCCTTTATCCCCGGTGTAAAGCCAGGAGAGGCCACGGCATCGTATATCGAGAACGTGATGACACTCATCACACTCCCCGGTTCGATCTTCTTAGGCCTGATCGGTATCTTGCCCTCAATTGCCGCTACCCTTGGAGTCAACCAACAGTTTGCACTGTTCTTTGGTGGTACGACCTTGATCATCATGGTCGGCGTTGCGTTGGACACGCTCCAAGTGATCGAAAGTTATCTGCTAACAAAGAAGTACGACGGCCTCATCAAGTCGGGTCGTATACAAGGCCGTTCCACTCAAGGCCTCCAGATCGGACAACCGCAGTAACGGCACATGGGCTTTTTCAGCACGGGTTCGGATGGGAAAAAGGTCTTTTACAAGACCGACGATGAAATTGAAATGGTGCGCCACTCCAATTTCATCGTTTCGAAGACTTTGGCGTACGTGGCCAGTTTACTCAAGCCCGGCATGACTGGAGAAATACTAGACAAAAAAGCCGAAGAGTTCATCCGTGACAATGGCGGCAGCCCTTCGTTCTTGGGTTATCACGACTTTCCGGGTTCGCTCTGCATCTCGTACAACGATATCGTTGTACACGGCATACCGAGCAAGCGCGAGTTTAAGGAAGATGACATCGTTTCCGTGGATTGCGGGGTGGAAATCAACAGTTTTCACGGAGATGCGGCCTTCACGTTCGCATTTCAAGCTGTGCCGGAGCCGGTTATGGAACTGCTCCGTGTCACGTATGCCTCCCTGTACAAGGGCCTCGAACATGCCGTTGCTGGCAAACGCGTCGGTGATATTTCCTTCGCCATCCAATACTACTGCGAACGGGAGAATCCCTACTCGGTCGTGCGCGAACTGGTTGGCCACGGAGTCGGACGCTCCTTGCATGAAGATCCGGAGGTGCCCAACTACGGCAAACGCGGCAAAGGACCCCTGCTGCAAACCGGATTGGTGCTCGCCGTGGAACCTATGATCAACTTGGGACGCAAGGAGGTTTTTCAAAACGAGGACGGTTGGACCATCCATACCCGCGACCGAAAGCCCAGTGCGCACTTCGAACATTCGGTAGCCGTGCGGAAAGGCAAAGCAGATGTCTTGTCCACCCACGAGTTCCTGTTGGAAGAGATAAAAAATAATCCAGAACTAAAAGAAGTTTTGCCGAAAAATTAGAACTTTGCAGCCCCAAAAACGGGCGCGTTATATGGCGAAAGAAGATTTGATCAAACAAGACGGCGAAGTAACAGAGGCGCTCTCCAATGCCAACTTCAAAGTGCGGCTGGAGAACGACCACATTATTTTGGCCACCATATCCGGAAAAATGCGGATGCACTACATTCGTATCCTTCCGGGCGACAAAGTCTCGGTGGAAATGTCACCCTACGATTTGTCCCGAGGGCGGATCATATACCGATACAAATAACCTACATCAGCCTTGAAAATCAGATTAGTAAGACTTTTTGAAAAAAAATCGAAATCATAGCCGTCATGAAAGTTAAGGCATCAATAAAGAAACGGTCTGTGGACTGTAAGTTCGTTCGTCGCAAGGGCAAGCTCTATGTGATCAACAAGAAAAACCCGAAGTTCAAACAGCGTCAAGGATAAATCTACCGCAACCGTAAGCGCCCAAAGCGCCCAAGGCCAGCGAAAAAACACATACCACAACTATGGCACGTATTGCAGGTGTTGACTTGCCACGTAACAAAAGAGGGGTCATCGGTTTGACCTACATCTTCGGAATCGGTCGTTCAAGCGCCGAAGTGATCTTGGACAAAGCGGACATTGACCACAGTACCAAGGTGGATCAATGGACCGACGAGAACATCAAAGCGATCTCTCGGATCATCGCCGACGAATTCAAGACAGAAGGCCAGCTGCGCTCCGAAGTGCAGCTCAGCATCAAGCGCTTGATGGATATTGGCTGCTACAGGGGGTTGCGTCACCGCAAAGGGTTGCCCCTACGCGGTCAGCGTACACGCACTAATGCTCGTACCCGCAAAGGCCGGCGCAAAACGGTGGCTAACAAGAAAAAAGCAACGAAATAATACCGGCCCGGTTGGGCGGAGCCTCCACAGGTCTTTGGGCAATCTTACCCGGCCAGTAGCTCCAACGGTCAACAAACCATACTTTTACCTTACGATAAAATGGCAAAAGGCGCAGCAAAAAAAGTTGTTAAGCGAAAAGTCAAGATTACCCCCGAAGGGATCGTGTACATCCAGTCGAGCTTCAACAACATCATCATCTCCATCACGAACAAGCAGGGAGAAGTGGTCTCTTGGTCCTCCGCTGGCAAGTCCGGCTTCCGCGGATCGAAGAAAAACACCCCGTACGCCGCTCAGGTGTCGGCCAACGATGCCGCCAAAACGGCCTTCGAGGCGGGCATACGCTCTGTCGAAGTGTTCGTCAAAGGTCCGGGTTCCGGCCGCGAGGCCGCTATTCGCGCTATTGACCAGTCCGGCATCCGGGTCATGGTCATCAATGATGTCACACCGCTTCCTCACAACGGTTGCCGCCCCCCCAAACGCCGCCGCGTTTAGTGCTGCAAGGAGCACAACGCGTTGAATTTCAAACTTTGCATTGACCACATTCACTTACAATGGCTCGTTATACTGGACCAACCACTAAAAAATCGCGCACCTTCGGCGAATCAATTTTCGGGTACGACAAGTACTTTGAACGGCGCAAATACCCGCCCGGCATGCACGGACAATCGAAAAAGCGGAAAACCAAATCCGACTATTCGATCCAGCTGACCGAAAAGCAGAAGGCCAAGTACACTTATGGTGTACTGGAGCGCCAGTTCCGCCGCACGTTTCACAACGCGACACGCCAGCACGGCGTAACGGGCGAAATCCTGCTCCAGTTGCTCGAAGCGCGTTTGGACAACACGGTATTTCGCCTCGGCATTTCCCCAACACGCCGAGGTGCCCGTCAGTTGGTCGGACACCGCCACGTCACAGTCAACGGGAAAGTGGTCAATATTCCTTCCTACTCCCTCAAGCCGGGTGATATCGTTGCCGTTCGCACGAAGTCCAAAAACATGGAAATCGTAACGATGCACGCTGGTTCAAAGACCAACAACGTTCGCCATTACGGCTGGTTGGAGTGGAACCCCGACAAAATGCAGGGAACCTTCCTGGCCTACCCGCAACGCGACCAAATCCCAGAAAAGATCAACGAACAGCTGATCGTCGAACTTTACTCAAAATAGTACTAGCTACCACCTATATATGAGTATACTCAATTTCCAGAAACCCGACAAAATCCTGCTCCAAAAGGCCACTGATTTCGAGGGCACCTTTGAGTTCAAGCCGCTTGAGCCGGGCTTTGGCCAAACCATTGGCAACTCGTTGCGCCGCGTGCTGCTCTCGTCTTTGGAAGGCCATGCCATTAGCGCTGTACGTATCGGCGGCGTAGACCACGAGTTCGCTACCATTCGCGGTGTCGTGGAAGACGTGGTTGACATCGTGCTCAACCTCAAACAAGTACGCCTCAAACCAGTCATCCAAGACGAAAAAGGGCTGCCCGAAAAAATATACCTGACCTTCAGCGGCCGCGAAGAATTCCGCGCAGGCGACATCGAAGAGTTCACCAATGTGTTCAAGGTGATGAACTCCGACCTGCTCATCTGCCGCATGGAACCCTCCGTAACCCTCGAACTGGAATTTACCATCACCAAAGGCCGCGGCTACCAACCGGCAGACGACGGCGCTCCGAAAGAATCGGTGATCGGTGTAATTCCTATTGACGCAATCTACACCCCCATCAAAAACGTGTCCTACAAAGTGGAAAACACCCGTGTAGGCCAGCGCACCGACTACGAAAAACTGACCATCGAGGTCAAAACCGATGGCACAATCCACCCGGAAGAGGCCATCCGCGAAGCCAGCCGAATCCTGATTCAGCACCTGATGCTGATCACCGACGACAACATCACCTTCGACACGCCGGCTAGCCGCGAAGAAAACGTGGTGGACGAGCACATCCTGCACATGCGCAAGCTGCTCAAAACCTCGCTCGAAGACCTCGACCTCAGCGTACGAGCCTACAACTGCCTAAAAGCAGCCAAGATCAATACCCTGTCCGAATTGGTCAAATACGACACGCACGAGCTCCTCAAATTCCGCAACTTCGGCAAAAAGTCGCTCGTGGAAATCGAAGAACTGCTGCAAGATAAGGGCCTCACTTTCGGCATGGACTTGTCCAAGTACAAACTAGACGAAGAATGATGAATAATGAATGATGAATGTTGAATGATTTTGGAGGCTACGCCTTCACCATCATCAATTATTCAGGATTCGCGCTTCTTTTATTCTTCAGATGCATATTCAATTTTCAAACAAAGTGTAGTAACCGTTGAGCAGAGTTGAAACGGATGAACGGTGCCCGAGTGAAAATTGATGAAATGATACAGTAAAGTGCTCATCATTCATCATTCATCATTCATCATTCAAACTCCTTGCTCCGGTGCTGCCACCAGCATTTAGGTACCAATCATGCGTCACGGAGACAAAGTAAACAACCTCGGGCGGACGGCCTCACACCGCCGCGCCATGCTGGCCAACATGGCCATCTCGCTCATTGAGCACAAGCGCATCACCACCACACTGGCCAAGGCCAAGGCCCTGCGCCGCTATGTGGAGCCACTGCTCACAAAAGCCAAGGATGACACCACGCACTCGCGCCGTGTCGTCTTTAGCTACCTGCAGAACAAAGAAGCGATCAAAGAACTTTTCAGCACTATTTCTGAAAAAATTGCTCACCGTCCGGGCGGCTATGTTCGCGTTATCAAACTCGGCTTCCGCCGGGGCGACGGTGCCGAAACAGCTCTGATCGAACTGGTGGACTTCAACGAATCCTACAACCCGAACGCTGGCAAGGTCAAAAAGGCTAAGAAAACGCGTCGTGGCAGTGGTGGTTCAGTTAAAAAAGCCGTTGAGCCTGTTGCCATCGCTGCTGCTGAACCCGCCGCTGCTGAGGTCATGGCCGCCGAAGAAACAACCAGCGAAGTGGCCGCCGAAATGGAAGAGGTAGTAGCCGATGTTTCTGTCGTTGAGGAAGAAACAACACCGGACGCACCGGCTGCCGAAGAAGGGGAGGAGAAAAAAGAAGATGCCTAAGGCACTTTGCCTTATATAATTGGCCTAATGCAAAAAGCGATGCCCCGGATACCCGGGACATCGCTTTTTGCATTTTCGGCTCACTCCGGGAAAAACTTGATCACCGCCCTTGAATCGGCCGCTACGGGCGGTAGTTGTGCTGCATGATTTCCTCGAAACGCAGGATTTGGGCAGCCGAGGCTTCCACGGGTTGCGCTAACACAAATCAGGTCACGTTTTGGTCGCATGGCGGCGTGGTGAGCGAACCCGGGTAAGTGAAATAACTCTTATTGGCCTGACGCGCCACTAATGAGCCACCTCATTTCTTGGCAGGGTCATACGCCTCCCGCAATACCCTTGGCGGCATCCAGGTGTTCGAAGCGTTGAACGCACGATCCATGTAATTATACAACGCTACTTGTTTGCTTTTGAGCAACTGCCTCGTGCGTTGGCAAGGCTCGCCATAACTGAAATTGTTGTTGAACCATGCCTGGACGGAAGCAGCATAGCATTCCTGTGGGGCATCACTAAAGCAGCAGACAGGAGTACCAGCGCCATTCTGCTGACAAAACCCGTCAATGGTATGCCCAAATTCATGTGTCACCTGATCGAACTCCCGGTAGGTCACATCCGGCGGGGTATTGTTCCGGCGGCTGTACACACCTACCCGGCACATCATCTCCTCGGTGACCATGGTCAGGTTATACCCTCCGTGCTGCCCTCCTCTCGTGTCCCCTATCCATGCACTGGGGATACCGACCAGCGGATATTTAGAAATCAGGTCGGGGTCGTAATCGTACCGAGTGATGACGTATATCCGTTCCTTGCTCAGCCCCGAAGTTGAAACATCGAGTGCATTGACCATATTTTTGATAATCAATTGTGTGCTGAGCATCGCCCAGTCGCTGGCGGTGTTTGTTCCATATATTTTTATTAAACCCGTGCTGAGTTGCTTGGTCGTCGGACAATTGGCTTCATCGGTCTTTGGAATGTGGTACCCCTCTACGAGGCACATAGGCTGAAGCACCCACGCTTGTCTTGTGTCCGATTTGTTGCTGGCTGCCACAGTAACCTGATTGTTTGCAAATGCCAGTGCTTTGGTAGAAGTGATGAAATCGTTGGTCATAGTGTACACGTTTGTGCCCATGGTAGCGGCATTCACCTGATTCAAGGCCCAGATTTGGCCCGAATAGCCCCCATAGTCACCAATTGTTGGGTTGGTCGCACTACAGTCTAAGGCCTTGGCCATCCCCAATTTTTTATTGACTAATTTGTACTTGCCGCCGCCTAGTGAAACCGTACGCCACAAGTAATCGTCGTAGTTGCCCGTCAGAGGGATCTGGGCCATCGTGGGGGTTCCGGTTGCATTTGCTTTCAAGGCCATTCTTCGGATCGTGAGATCGACATCAACATCCACATCGCTCTTGTTCTGGATCACGAACCATATTCCTTCGGAAATCGGATCGGGGTTTTCTGTGATGGCTTTGGTCCAGGTGGCACCATTTTTCAAGGTTCCAGTCACTGTGCCGGTGGGGTTCTTGAAGGTCGTTCCGGTGGCTTCATTCAAGCGGAAATGGGCAACCAAACCAGCTTCGCTTCCCTGGATACAGGGGTACGGGATCATGTCCTTTTTGATCTGCTCGGCATTGCGTTCGCCATTCCAGATACTCAGGTTGTCCACCGAACCTTTGAAATACCAACCTCGGCCGGGAAAACCACCGACGTAGCATTTGCCGGTCTTGGTGTTCAACCGTTGCCCGCCAACTGCCGTGACTATGGGGTTGGTGGATTTTAATTCGCCGTCAATATAGCACCGGATGTTCGGTTCGGTATAGGTGATGGCGACGAAGTGCCACTGGTCGTCGGGGATTTCGCCGATCATTTTGTCGGCGTTGTGCCCCCAAAAACACAGTTGGGTTTTGCCGCCTACTACTTGGGTGAAGATGCCAAAGGCAGAGCCATTGTGGGCTTGTTCGCCCAGTTCCACAATGGATTCGTGGTTGTCTTTTGCACCAACTTGGAGGCTAGACCGCATCCAAAATTCAATGGTGCGGGGTGCCGATCCGCTCGGCATTCCAGCAGGTGCGGTGAATTCAGCGTGTTGGTTCGTGCCGTTAAAGTACAGGGCTTGGCCTTGGGCAAGCAAATCGGCTGGCACAACGAAAGCCACTGCGCCAAACAAGAAGAAACTGATGAGACTCTTTTTCATTATTTATTTCTTTGAATTTGATTGCTGCCTACTCTGTACAGGATTTTCGGCTTCCTCCCCGCCCTCCCGCTTG
>JBEBHD010000411.1:0-1594 GCA_040080915.1 Saprospiraceae bacterium | reverse complement strand
TCCTTTACATCCGCGTGGAGGGCGGCATCCCACAGTACCTCCGCCTGTACGACGTGTACGGGCGTGTCGCCACGGAGTTGCAGTTTCCGTGCGATATGCCATATTGCTCTTGGGAGAATCCCTTGCAACTGCCCGTGCGCCACTTGCCAGCGGGGATGTATTTCATGGAAGTAGTCGCGCGCGGGAGCGGGGAAACGGTGGTGCAGCGGGTGGTGGTGGGGCGTTGAGGCATTGGTTGTCGGCGCGAAATAGACTACGGTATCTTGATCCGCCGTATCGAAAAATAACATCGCCCTCGTTTTATGCAAATCCAAAGTTAAAACTTAGATTTGCATAAATTTTTACCAAAACAATGTTTATCCACCGTCAGGTCGAGTCGCGCATCCAGGAAATGTGCGCCAAGTTTCCCATCGTGTCCATCACTGGGCCACGACAATCGGGCAAGACCACGCTGCTGCGAACCTTATTCCCGGACTATCGCTACGTTTCATTAGAAAACCCAGACTACCGTGACTTTGCTATACAAGACCCCCGGCGTTTTCTCGCTACATTTGATCACCATGTCATTCTCGATGAAGCGCAACGGGTACCCCATTTATTCAACTATTTGCAGGGCAAGGTGGACAACGACCGGATCATGGGGCAGTACATCCTCTCCGGGTCTCAAAACTATTTGCTCATGGAAGGCATCACCCAAAGCCTTGCCGGGCGGGTGGCGCTGTTCAAACTGTTCCCTTTTTCGTTCAGCGAACTTCGGGCTGCGGGCCTGCTGACCGAGTCTCCTGAAGAGGCGATTTTTCGAGGTTTTTACCCGCGCATTTATGACCACGACCTGCAACCACGCGATTTTTTTCCCAACTATTTCGAGACATACGTGGAGCGGGACGTGCGACAATTGAGCGCCGTTCAAGACCTGACCTTGTTCCGGAACTTCGTCCGTTTGTGCGCCGGGCGCATCTGCCAACCGGTCAATTACCAGACCTTGGCCACAGATACCGGTATTTCACCGGTTACCGCCAAGGCTTGGCTGGGCATTTTGCAAACCAGCCATATCCTATTCCTGCTCCCGCCATACTTCCGCAATTTTTCCAAACGAATCTCCAAGACCCCCAAGTTGTATTTTTACGACGCGGGCTTTGCCGCCAACTTGCTGGGAATTGCCGCTGCCGGGGACATCGGGATGCATTTTGCACGCGGAAACTTGTTTGAAAACATGATCGTTGCCGAAATCACCAAACAGCAATACCTGTCGGGCTGGTCCTCAGAACTGTACTACTGGCACGAAAGCAATGGTCGGGAGATAGACTTGCTCAAGGATCAGGGCAGGAACATCCTGGCAGCCGAGATCAAGTCGGCAAGCACGCTCAACCCCTCATTTTTTGACAACCTGGCCTATTTTCAAAAACAAGTAACCGAACCGATCGAGGTCAAAAACTTCCTCATCTACGGCGGTTCGGAAAATCAGGAACGCAGCGCGGCCTCCGTGCGGGGCTGGCAACATATCGAAGATATTTTTTGAATCAAACGCGTACCGCTATCCAACATTTATCAAAATTTGTGGCGTTTTTCTTCAAATCTTCTCCCCCCTCACTTC
>JBEBHD010000410.1:0-1600 GCA_040080915.1 Saprospiraceae bacterium | reverse complement strand
CGACCAGCACTCGCGCTGGCGGGCGTCCACCGTTTGCCGTGGCCGGCGTGGCTGGGGCTCGCCATCGGAGGCGTGCTGCTGGCGGCGGCGGTGGCCGATGCGCCGTCGGTCGCGTGGGCGGATGGCCTTCCGGATGGGGTGCGGTCGCTTGCAGACCTATATTTTGTGTCGAACAAAATTTACGCGCCGTCCTATATTTCCCTGGAATCGGCATTGGCTCATTATGGTTGGATACCGGAAGGCGTGTTTTTGGTCATGGCAATAACGACCCTGAAAACAGCAAACTTCGATACCATCGCGGGACATTTTCAATATGCCAGCGTGAAACCTTCCCTGTTTTTTGGATATAAAATCCTGACCGAAAACGGACGGGGCATCAAAATGGCAGAACCCGAGAAAGCACTGCTCGACTTTTTGTACTTCCATCCCGAGCTTCGGGAGCCGGAAGATTTCGAGGCGTTCCGGTTGAATCTTTTTCAGATGAAATCGGATTTGGATTTGCAAAAAACGCAGGATTACGCTTCTCTTTTCGGCTCAAAGGCACTTGGCACGCGTTTGCTCACTTTTCAAAAACTCCTGAATGATGCTGAATCTTATTGAACTTTTGACCGCGTACCCGGAGCCGCAGCGCATTCACAAGACGTTCATTTTACGGGAATATTTGCAATGCAAAATCCTTGAAATCCTGTTCGAAGGGCCGTTCGCATCCAAGTTTTGCTTTCTCGGCGGCACCTGCCTGCGTTTGGTGCATGGCAATCCGCGTTTTTCGGAAGATCTCGATTTTGACAATTTCGCGCTGACGGAAAACGAGTTCGCCGAGGTGTCCGACCTCCTCAAAACCGGGCTTCAGCAACAAGGATACCAGGTAGAAATGAAGCAGGTCATCCGAGGCACCTATCATTGCCACATCCGGTTTCCCGGCCTGTTGTTCGAACAAGGTTTGAGCGGCTACCGCGAGGAAAAAATCCTGATCCAACTTGACACCGAACCGCAAAACTTTGATTTTGAACCCAAGACCTTTGTTTTGAACAAGTTCGATGTGACGACGGCCATTTTTGTCACGCCCCTGGAACTGTTGCTGGCTCAAAAATTCACGGCTTTGTGCGAACGAAAACGAAGCAAGGGCCGCGATTTTTACGACATCATTTTCCTGCTTTCAAAATCGGTCAAGCCCGATTTTGGCTACCTCGCCGCGCGGCTGGATGCTCCGACGCCCGATGCGCTCCGCCATCGGGTCGGCGAAACCATTGCCCGGGTCCGTTTGGACGACATGGCCGCCGATGTCCGCCCTTTTTTGTTCAACCCGACGGACGAAAAGCGGGTAAGGCTTTTTGATCAAATCTTGGCGCAGGCAGATTTGGGCTGATCGAGGCTATTCCACCAGCACAAACCCCGCCCACGAAAATGGGTCAAGAAACCGCTTGCGCATTTCCCGCTGGGCTGACCGGAACGCCTCCGGTATCGGCATTTTCTCCTCCAACCATTTTTTGTAAAACGCAGTCATTAAGAGCGTGTTTAAATTTCAGTCGCCGGGCTGCAAGCGGCAAATTTTGCTTCATACTGCGTTAAAATTTTCGCCGTAGGCACCCGGCTACGACTG
>JBEBHD010000409.1:0-1620 GCA_040080915.1 Saprospiraceae bacterium | reverse complement strand
CCGCTGGATGCCCGCGAGCATTTTCTGGTGTACGTCCGCCAAATCAGCCCCGGTCATCAGGCCCTTGCCGATGCCCGCCTGGTTGGTCACTACCACGATGCGTCCGAATTGGGCGGACAGTATTTTCACAGCCTCCAATACACCCGGCAGGAACTCGAAATCAGCGGGTGTGCGAGCGTATTCACCCGCTGTCCGCCGGTTGATCACGCCGTCGCGGTCCAAAAAAAGCGCGGGTTTTCGGTTCATGCTTCCGCTCGTTTTGTTCAAAAGTCGGTGCCTAAGGCGATGTGCAAAACGGGGTCTTGCACCACACGGGTTTCGATGCCCCAGCCATAATCGAGCCGCACGAACATGCCGAAAATAGGTGCCCGCACGCCCACGCCGTAGCCGGCCACGAGTGGGTCGCGGAAGTAGTTCACCTTCACGGTGATCGTCGGTGGTTCGGGTGGGAGGGGGTAGTATTTGTACACGGTGTTCAGCGGATTGCTGCTGTCGTAGGGGCTGTTGCCCTGCCAGGCGGTACCGATGTCGAAGAAACCAATGATCTGGAAATTGCGCCAGAAATTGCCGAGCACGGGTTTTTTCGTCAGGTATTTGAATATCGGGACGCGGAGTTCGCTGTTGATCAATGCATACGAGGTACCGTTGCGGATGTTTTGCTTGAAGCCACGCAGGTTGGCGGCGAGGGTCTGGTAGGCAAAGTTGCCCGTTTGCGGCACGGGGATGTTGTCGTTGAACGACGGGAACAACCAGTTTTCAACGCCACCAAGAAAGTACAGAATGCGCTCGGAGCCGAAGGTCGTGGCCGCAGCCACACGAACAGCCACGATGGAGTGCCGGAGCACGGGTTGGTAATGTCGGGCATCGAGACCCAATACCGTCATGAAACCGGAGTTGAAACGCAGGCTCCAGGTCGGTTCCGTATTAAATTCGAATCGCTTCACCGCCTCCACAAACACCTTGGCACGCGAGCCGGTGCGCAAGTTCATGTCCACGTCCACGGTGTTGTCGTACACCGCGCTCAGGCGCAGCGATGCGCGTTGCTCGGCGTACTCCGGCGTTTCGAGCGTGACGCGGTTGGTGGTCAGCGTGATGGCGCGGTCTTGCCGGATGGTGCCCATGGCCCGCAGGCTGAAGTACGGATCGAACGGATAGCGCAGCTCGACCTGGCCGAGGAACGTGTTCGTTCGGATCTGTGTCAGCCGCGAAATGCCGCCGGTCGGCGCGTCTTCGATGGAGTTGACCACCGTTTTCCGGTACAGAGCGAAACGCTTGTCGAGGCGGCGTTTTTTGTTGTCCAACCACAGGTAGTACTCCGCGCCGTTGAACGTGGTAGGCAGGCGAAAGCCCGCCTCGATCACATAATCCTCCAGCAAGTCTTTGAAGTTTGCCTTGAGCAAAACACCTGGTGGCGGCGTGCCAAACCCAACGGGCGTGCCGGCATAGCTGTCCAATCCCTCGAAAAGCAGGTTGTTATCAATGGTGGTGGAGATAAAATCGGTGCGGAAGCGCGTGCGGTACGGCACGATGCGCGACGGTTGAAAACGCTGTACGCTGCTGGGGCGTGCGGCCAGGCTCGGGCGCTCAAAGGTTTTTTCGCGCAACGGCAGGGGTTGCATG
>JBEBHD010000058.1:0-22660 GCA_040080915.1 Saprospiraceae bacterium | reverse complement strand
GGGTGAGGCCAGAGGGGCTGGGGGTGAGGCCGCACCCCGCCTCCAACGCTCGCAACGTTTCCCGTACCCGGCTCTCGTCTCGTCGCGCTTTCACCTCCCGGATACCCCGAATTTGCGCCTCGCGCACAGCGGTGTTGTCCACCTCGAGAATATCGAATTTCACCTCGTCCTTGATTTGAAAAACGTTGACCCCTACGATCTGCTCTTGCCCGGCATCAATGCGGGCCTGTTTGCGGGCAGCGGCCTCTTCGATACGGAGTTTGGGCAGACCTTCTTCGATGGCCTTGGCCATGCCGCCGAGGGCTTCTACCTCCTGAATGAGCGTCCACGCTTGTTCTACGAGATCATTGGTCAGGTTTTCCACGAAATACGAGCCTGCCCAAGGGTCTACGGCTCGGCACACGTCGCTGTTCTTCTGGATGAACAACTGCGTGTCGCGAGCTATTTTGGCGGAAAAATCCGTGGGCAGGGCCATGGCCTCGTCGAACGAGTTGGTGTGCAGGCTCTGCGTACCGCCGAGTACGGCGGCCATAGCCTCGATGCAGGTTCGGGCCACGTTGTTGAACGGGTCCTGCTCGGTCAGGCTCCAGCCGCTGGTCTGGCAGTGCGTGCGCAGAGCAAGGCTTTTGACGCTCTTGGGGTTGAATTGGTTGACCAATTTGGCCCAAAGCAGGCGCCCGGCGCGCAACTTGGCTATCTCGCGGAAGTGGTTCATGCCGATGCCCCAAAAAAAGGAGAGGCGCGGCGCGAAATCGTCAATGTCCAACCCCGCTGCCAAGCCGGTGCGGATATACTCCAGCCCGTCAGCGAGGGTGTATGCGAGCTCCAGTTCGGCGGGTGCCCCGGCCTCGTGCATGTGGTAGCCGGAAATGGAAATTGAGTTGAACTTGGGCATTCGGCTGGCACAGTAGGCGAAGATGTCGCCGATGATGCGCATGGATGCCGCAGGGGGGTAAATATAGGTGTTGCGCACCATGAACTCCTTGAGGATATCGTTCTGAATGGTGCCGCTTAGCCCTTCGGGCGGTACGCCCTGCTCTTCTGCCGCTACGATGAAAAAGGCCATGATCGGGATCACGGCACCGTTCATGGTCATGGACACCGACATCTGGTCGAGCGGAATTTGGTCGAAGAGCATTTTCATGTCCTCCACGGTATCAATAGCCACGCCAGCCTTGCCAACATCGCCTTCCACGCGGGGGTGGTCACTATCGTAGCCCCGGTGGGTGGCCAGGTCGAAAGCCACGGACAGGCCTTTTTGCCCTGCAGCGAGGTTGCGGCGGTAAAAGGCATTGCTTTCTTCGGCGGTGGAAAACCCGGCGTACTGGCGGATCGTCCAGGGTTGGCTGACGAACATGCTGGAGTACGGCCCGCCGAGGTAGGGCGGGATGCCGGCGACGAATTTTAGGCCACGGTTTGCTGCGGGAGCAGGAGCCGGTTCGGGGCGCAGGAATAGGTCAAGCGGTACTGCTGAAAAATCTGGAACGGGCATGGAAGGGCGGTTTTCGGGGCGCAATATCGGGGGAATACGCCATGGGCCGGTAGCGCGATCGTAGAAAAACAGGAAGAGATTTTCAAAAAAAATCCCACCTTTGTATGCAGTTGATATAACCGATCACGATGAAAAAACGATCAAAAAAACCTGCTGCTTCGGAAACCACCAAAACGGAGGCCAACCAATACGACAAGGTTTTCAAAGAGGCCTTGCGAGCCTCGTTGCCTGCCATGCTGACCGATATCCTCAAAATGCCTGCCGGGGTGTTTGAACCTGTACATATCGAGATTCAGCGTACCATCGAACGAAAGGCAGATTTTATGGGCCGACTGACTGCTGAAGGAGAACCGGAGACCATCGTTCAATTGGAGGTGCAGACCGGCGACGACTACAAAATGGCCCATCGGCTACACTTTTATTCGGGGCTTATCTTGCTCCAGTACCCCGATTCCGAAATTGAACAAGTGGTGCTTTACCTCGGCCAAGAAAAGCCTACAATGCCCACACGGCTGCAACGAAAGAATTTTGATTTCCGTTTTCGCCTCGTGTGGATCAAAGAAATCCCCTATCAGGAATTTCTTCGAACAGGCAAGCCCGAGCTGGCGCTCATGGGTATATTGGCCGACTATGGAGATTGGTCTGCCGAGCTGGTGATGGAGGCAGTAGTAACCGAATTGCGTCGTTTAGCACCTCAAAAATCTGATCGTGAACTATACCTGCAACAACTACACATATTGTCAAATTTGCACAACCTGCAACAAACTTTTTATAGCATTATGCAAAACATTTCTGAAATCATTGACGAGCGCAAGGACCCTTATTTCCAACGTGGAGAAAAAATAGGCATGGAAAAGGGCATGGAAAAGGGCATGGAAAAAGCCGTAGAACGAATATTGCTTCGATACCCGCACTTTAGCAACGAAGAGGTTGCGGATATTTTTCAAGTATCCGTGGATCGTGTTGCCGCCATTCGAAAGGCGCTCGTTGAAAAGCCCGCATAGTAATGCCCGGCCCTTTTGTGCTTCCCTTATCGGCTTCGTGACCGATCATTGCCAAGCGCCGAAAAAAGCACGACGGAACCAGGCGTGCGGGAACTATTGCTGACAGTGGCCAGTTGGTGCCCCTTTCTTCATAAAACACGACCATCATGCGCGCCGTAGCCCTTTGCCTGATCGAGCACCAAGGCCGAATCCTACTGCAGGAGTTCTGGCATGAACACCACAACTACCATTTTTTCCGGCCACCTGGCGGCGGCATTGAGCACGGGGAACGTGCCAGCGATGCCGTACGCCGCGAAATGCGGGAGGAACTGAACACCGAAATCTCAGAACCGGAACTGATTGATGTGCTGGAAAACATCTTTGAGTACGGCGGCGAGACCAAGCACGAGATCGTTTTTTTATTCAAGGCCTCCGTGCTGGACGAGCAGATAACAAGCGTGGACGAAGTCACCTTGATGGACACGTTTGCCTTTCGAGCGGTTTGGACCCCACTCGAAACCCTGATCCAGCAGGAAGTAGTGCTTTATCCCGTAGCCCTGCGGGAAGGGTTGCGCTCTATTTTCACGTTATAGCGTGTTGATCACGTTCAATTTTTTTCACCCAAAACCGCCGCGACTGCTTGAGCAACCCGCTGGCCGTCCATGGCCGCCGACAAAATGCCACCCGCGTAACCCGCCCCCTCACCGCAGGGAAACAGCCGCGCCACCTCGGGGTGTGTGAGCGTATCCGGGTCGCGCGGGATGCGAACGGGTGCGCTGGTTCGGCTTTCCGTGCCAACCACCACAGCCTCCACGGTGTGATAGCCACGCATCATGGTACCGAACTGTGCCAATCCGTCGCGCAGGCGTTTGTACACAAACGGCGGCAACAACTCGTACAACGGAGCGGCAAACAAACCGGGGATGTAGGACGACCCCGGCAGGCTGGCCGACAACCGCCCGGCCACGAAATCGGGCAAGCGCAGTGCCGGGGCTTTTTGGCTGCCGTCGCCCGCCCGGAACATCCGTTGTTCCACGTCGGCCTGAAATTCCAGGTTGGCAAAAACGCCGTGCCGGTGCCAGTTCAACAGATCGTCGTTTTCCACGGCCGTCACTACGCCGGAGTTGGCGAACGGCGAATCGCGCCGGCTCATGCTCATGCCGTTGGTCACAATCTCACCGGGAGCGGTGGCCGCTGGCACGATGAGGCCGCCGGGGCACATGCAAAAAGAAAAAACGCCGCGCTCGCGCACTTGGCAAACGAGGCTGTAACTGGCAGCGGGCAGGTGTTCGTTGCGCGGGTTTTGGTGGTATTGCACCCCGTCCACCAACGCCTGCGGATGCTCCACACGAACACCGAGAGCGAACGGTTTGGCCTCTATACGGATACCCCGGGCGTGCAGGAGCCGGTAAATATCGCGGGCGGAGTGGCCAGTGGCCAGTATCACTGCATCGGCTAGCCACTCGCGGGATACCCCGCTTTTCAGATCGGGCGAAACATCCTGAGTGATGACTCCTTCGATTCGCCCGTTTCGCAGGAGGAAATCGGTGACCAATTGCCCAAAATGCACCTCTCCGCCGTAGTGGAGGATGGTTTCGCGGATATTTTGCACCACGCCGGGCAGTTTGTTGGAGCCGATGTGCGGGTGTGCTTCGGCGAGGATATCCGGCGCTGCCCCGTGCTCGACCAACAAGCGCAGGGCCTTGCGCAGGTCGCCGCGTTTGGCAGAGCGGGTGTACAATTTCCCGTCGGAATAGGTGCCAGCCCCGCCCTCGCCAAAGCAGTAATTGGAGTGGGGGTTGACCTCCCCAAACTGCTGAATGGCGCGCAGGTCGCGGCGACGGGCGCGAGCGTCCTTGCCCCGATCGAACACGATAGGCCGAATGCCCAAGTCGAGCAGTTCAAGGGCGGCAAAATAGCCAGCCGGGCCAGCGCCGACGATGAGCACGCGCTTCGCCCCTTCGGCTACTGGGCGAAAGCCTTCGAGCAAAGCGGGTTCGGGCGAAAAGACTTCGTTTGGCCCGTAAGCCTCCACGCGCAGTCGAAACAACGGCACGCGGCTTCGGGCATCAAGCGAAGATTTCAGGATTTCGATATGGGAAATGCGATCGGGGGGAAGACCCGCAGCCTCGGCCACTTTTTGGCGAAGGCGATCATCGTCGTGGCGCTCCTCCGGCCGGAGCGCAATTTCTACTGTGGTGGGCATGGTGTGTTCCGTTTTTATCGGAAAAAAAGCCAAATGAGAAACGGCTTACTCGTCGCTCTTGGGGGGTGGTTTTCGGCGCAGGGTTTTGGGTTTGTCCGTTTTGTCGGCGGTCCATTCAGCGGGGTCGTACTCGTAAATATCGGGCACGAAAATTTTCAGCGTAGTTTGTTCCACGAATTTCCGGGCATCACTCTGGAAGCGATTGTCCATGCGCTTTCGGATTTTGGAAAAAACGCGGAGGGTCTCGCCGGTTTTTTCCGATTCAAATGCATAACGGCCTTCATCGATCAGAAAATTCACGATCTCGGGGCTGGCATCCCATACTTGGATATTGGCTTCGGTCAGGATACTATTGCCTGCCCAAATGTGCAACTCCGGGTAGGTAAAATTTACAATATCGAGGGAAATCGTTTGGACCGAGTCCACTTCAAAAACCTGGTAAACGGTTCGTTCCATTTGGGCGATGGCCCCGGTGGACAGGCACAGGGCGAAAAAAGCGAGTATGGGTCGCATGGTCGTGTTTATTTTTTGGGGCAAAAGTACAGTCGTACCGGTTTATTTGTTTTGAATTTCAGCCACTGCGGCCGAATTGAGCAGGACGACCTCCATCTCTTTTGGTACAAACGCCACATACGTGATGTTTTCCTTGAGTTTTTCGCCCTTCACACGCACCAATCGGTTCATGTTCGGAGAGGTCACCACCAGTTCGCCGCCTTCGAGCACGGATCGCAGGTCGTACCGGCCTACTCCCGCCAATTGATCAAGCATGGAGGAGCTGCCGGAGGGCAGGCTAACGCTGATTTCGATGCGAATAGTGGCCTGATTCCAGATTTTCAAGTCAATCGGGCCGGGCAGGTCGAACTTGACCCGCATGGCCCCTTCGGTGCTGAATGGTTTGGTGAATGTTTTCCCAGTGTCTTGAGCGGCAATGACTCCAATAGCCCAAAAGAAACAAGCAAGTGAAACGAAATGCTTTGTCATGGCGGTCGAGTTTAAATTCGCTCCAAAATAAAGCACTTGTTCTGGACAATGCAAGCAATTTGGAAATTAAATTTTTTTTAGCATTTAAAGTTTGGAACCTTGTAAGGAAATGCACTGCCCGATCAGTCCCACACCCTTGCCAGCATTTCCAGCACCCATTCTTTCATGCGAGCATCCTTGAAATCGTACCAATCGTCGGCCAAGGGTGAGTCGTCCACGGTTGCACGGAAATAACGGAACGGTTTTTTGCTGTTCAGTGCCTCCAACAGGCGGTTGCGCAGGTGCTCATCTTCAACAGTGAAAATGAAATCCTCCATGATGCGGTAGGAGTCGCGCGGGTCGGGCGGATCGAGCACCACGAACTGGTCCGGCTCGGCCGCAGCACGGGCTTTCACCTTCTCGATGAGGTCAATATACTGGCTTTCGTTCCAACGCTGCGGGTCGGGGTACGACAGGATTTCCTTGGTTTGTTGGTGGAGGTAAACGACCTCGCCGTCATCCAGCAGGTCAATAATCTCAAAAATGATTTTGTCGTCCATGAAAAAATCGAGCGGTTATCGGTCTATGAATCCGAGCAGTTTAGCGGCCTCCTGTTCGGACAGTTTTTTCGGAATTTTTTCTTTTTTGCAAAAAGCCGCCACCTCCTCGGCGTATTGGCCGGGGGCAAGATCGGTCAGGTCGCGCGTTTTCAGGGCTATTTTTCCAAACGAATGACCTTTTTTCACTTGAATATAGTATTCCGTTACGGTGCCCTCAAAGCGGTCGTAGGGAAGGCCGGTGGTGTACACGCCCCGTTCCACGAAATTGGCCTTGACCAATAATTTGCGCTCGTCTTTGATGAGGGTGTACCGCACGCCATCGTAAATCGGCTGATAAAACCGGGGGGCGGAGGCGCTGTCCAACGCGTATTTTTTGAACTGCCAGGCCCGCCCGTCGGGGTGCTGCAGTTCCACCTCGCGGATGTATTCAGAATATGGAATGACCGAATCGCCACCGATTTTGCGGGCCCAAACCTCGTTTCGGTAGGTATCGAACTTGTACAGGAGGGAATCGCCGGTTATTGAATTGTCTCGCAAGAGCAAGGTTCCGGGTACCCACTCGTCAAACAGGAAGGGAGAGCCTTTGGTGGCATCCCGAAACCGGTCGTCAAAGGTTCGGACAAATTGCGACTTGCCGCCCGAAATGGCGTTGGACAGCTCGGACGAAACGGCAAACGGGCTGGAGGGTGTCGGTTGAGCATTTGCAAGGGTGCCCAAGAGCAGGCAGGCGAAGGCACTCAGCGTTTTTCTCATGTTGCTACAGAATTTGGCCACGAATAAAAGAAGAATTTCCTAAACCACATCAGGATTTGAATGTTTAGGCTCCATTCCTTGGGTTATCAAGGCTGTTTTTTTGTAAAAAGGCTGTTCCCGGCCACCAAACACGTTCCACCATGTACCCGATAGCATTAGTCACCCCGATGGCGCAAGATTTGACCGACCACGGTTTTGAGTCGCTCAGCACGCCCACAGCCGTTGAGCAAATTTTGGAAAACCAGCAAGGCACGACGCTGTTGGTCGTGAACAGTGTTTGCGGCTGTGCCGCAGCCAATGCCCGCCCGGGTGCCAAGATGTCGTTGCAGGCCGAAAAACGCCCGGACCGTTTGGTCACCGTTTTTGCCGGCGTGGATGCCGATGCCACGGCCAAGGCCCGCGAGTTCCTCGCCCCGTACCCGCCGTCTTCGCCGAGCATTGCCCTGTTCAAGGATGGCAAACTCGTGCATTTCCTCGAACGCCACCATATCGAAGGCCGCTCGGCAACGATCATCGCCGATAATTTGCGCACGGCGTACGAAACGTATTGCTAAGGTTCAGCACTTAGAATTTTTCGAGCCTCCATGAGCCCGGTCAGGCGCATGGAGGCTTGAGGTATTTTAGGGGGATTGGAACTACTTTCCCCACCTTTTTACTCAAAAACCCTACCTTCGCGCCGCAAAAAACACGAACCACACCCATGACATCCCGCGACATCCGCCGCCAATTCCTCGACTTCTTCGCGTCCAAAGGCCACAAGATCATCCCCTCCGCACCTATCGTGGCCAAAAGTGACCCCACGCTCATGTTCATCAACTCGGGCATGGCGCCGCTCAAGGATTTTTTCCTCGGCAACCAGGCACCGCCCGCCAAACGCGTGGCCGATACTCAAAAATGCCTGCGCGTGACCGGCAAACACAACGACCTCGAGGACGTGGGCCGCGACGGCTACCACCACACCATGTTCGAGATGCTCGGCAACTGGTCGTTTGGCGATTATTTCAAAAAAGATGCCATCGCCTGGTCCTGGGAACTGCTCACCGACGTGTACAAAATACCCAAAGACCGCCTCTACGTGTCGGTGTTCATGGGCGACGAAAAGGAAAACCTGCCCTTCGATCAGGAGGCGCACGACACCTGGAAACTGTACATCGCCGAAGACCGCATCCTGCCTTTCGGCAAAAAGGAAAACTTCTGGGAAATGGGCGACCAGGGCCCCTGCGGCCCCTGCTCCGAAATCCACGTGGACCTGCGTTCCGATGCCGAACGCGCCAAAACGGACGGCCGCGCCTTGGTGAACGCCGACGACCCCAACGTGATCGAGGTGTGGAACAACGTGTTCATGCAGTTCAACCGCAAAGCCGACGGCTCATTAGACGAACTGCCCGCCAAAAGCGTGGACACCGGCATGGGCTTCGAACGCCTCTGCCGCGCCGTGCAGGGGGGCGCGTCCAACTACGACACGGACCTGTGGAGGCCGCTCATTAGTTTCCTCGAAAAATATTCCGGCATCGCGTACACCGGCACCTACCCCGACATCCACACCGACTGGAAAATGACCGATGTGGCCATGCGTGTGGTGGCCGACCACCTGCGTGCTGTGTGTTTCACCATCGCCGACGGCGAACTGCCCGCTAGCGGTGGTGCGGGCTATGTCATTCGCCGCATCCTGCGCCGCGCCGTGCGCTACTACTACTCGTTTCTCAACCTGAAAGAGCCCGTGCTGTACCGTATGGCACCCATTCTCGCCGAGGAATTCCACGATGTATTTCCTGAACTGAAAGCGCAGATTGACTTCGTGGCGAAAGTCGTTTTGGAAGAAGAAAAAGCCTTCCTGCGCACGCTCGAAAGCGGATTGAAGCGCATCGAAAATCTCCAGATTCAAAACAACACGATTGACGGCCAGCAAGCCTTCGACCTGTACGACACCTTCGGTTTCCCCATTGACCTGACCCGCCTCATCGCCCGCGAAAAAGGCTGGTTGGTGGACGAAACGGGTTTTGAAAAAGCCCTGCTGGAACAAAAAACGCGCTCCCGCAAAGATGCCGCCAAAGAAGTGGGCGACTGGATGGTGTTGCGCGAGGAAGCCAACGTGCAGTTCGTCGGCTACGACCAACTCGAACTGCGCGACAGCCACGTCGTGAAATACCGCACCGTGCAACTCAAAGGCCAGCCGCAGTACCACCTCGTGCTGAACCGCACGCCGTTTTACCCCGAAGGCGGTGGCCAGGTGGGCGATACCGGCTGGTTGGAATTCAGCGACGAAAAAATACGCGTGCTCGATACCAAGAAAGAAAACGATCTGGTCATGCACGTAGTGGAGCGTTTGCCCCAGCGTCTTGAAGACCCGACGGTTCATTGCCATGTGGATGCCTCCAAACGCCGCCTTACCGAGAACAACCACTCGGCCACACACCTGCTGCACGCTGCCCTGCGGCGCGTATTGGGCCACCACGTCCAGCAAAAAGGCTCGTACCTCGACGACCTAACGCTGCGCTTTGACTTTGCCCATTTCCAAAAAGTGAGCGACGAAGAACTAGCCCAGATCGAGCAGATCGTGAACGAAAAAATCCGCGCCAACATAGCCCTTGACGAGGCCCGCAGCATCCCCATCGAAGAGGCGCAAAGAGCTGGCGCGATGATGCTTTTTGGAGAAAAATACGGCGAGCGCGTGCGCATGATCACCTTCGATCCGGCCTACTCACGCGAGCTCTGCGGCGGCTGCCACGTGCGACACACTGGCCAGATCGGGTATTTCAAAATCGTGGCCGAAGGTGCCGTGGCCGCAGGCGTGCGCCGCATCGAGGCCCTCACGGCTGATGCCGCTGAGCAGTACCTGAACACTATCGAACGCGAGGTGGCGGCCATCAAAATGCTACTAAAAACCACCGAACCGGCAAAGGCCGTGCATGATTTGCTGGAGGCAAACAAACGCCAGCAAAAAGAAATCGAACGCCTTGTGCAGGAGCAAGCCAGCGGCCTGCGCGAGGGTTTGCGCAGCAAGGCCGAAACAGTAAACGGCGTTGCGTTCGTAGCCGCCGTACTGCCCATCAGCGATGCCAACGCAATCAAAACCCTTGCCTACGAATTAGAGCGCGAGCTCGGGAGCGCCGTCATTGCGTTCGGGTCCGTAAATGCTGACAAGCCGTTGCTTACCGTTCGCATCAGCGACGCTTTGGCCAAGGAGCGTGGCCTGAATGCCGGAACCATTGTGCGCGAACTCGCCCAAAAATTCCTGAACGGCGGCGGCGGCGGCCAGCCGTTTTTTGCCACGGCAGGCGGCAGCGATACCAGCCGGCTTGCCGAGGCAGTGGAAAATGTACGGGCGTATGTCAAATGAGTGAACATTCAGCGGCTTGTTAAGAGCCTATCCGAAAACCTCCAAATCGCGTACTGTAAAACAACCTGTCATGACTTTTTTGAACAATCCGTCCCTCCTGTGTCAGCGTGCATACATCAACGGCGCATGGGCTGATGCCGACTCCGGCAAGTCTTTCCCCGTGACCAACCCTGCCACTGGAGAGGTACTGGCCCGTGTCGCCGACTGCGGCCCTGCCGAAACCCGCCGAGCCATAGCTGCCGCTGAAGCCGCTCTGCCGGGCTGGCGCTCCAAAACAGCCGCCCAACGTGCTGCGCTGCTCATGCGCTGGAATGACCTCATCCTCGAAAACGTCGAAGACCTGGCCCAACTGATGACCTTGGAGCAGGGCAAGCCCCTCATCGAGTCACGGGGAGAAGTGCGCTACGGTGCTACTTTCATCGAATGGTTTGCCGAAGAAGGGCGGCGCGTGTATGGTGATATCATACCGCCGCATGCGCCCAACTTGCGCTTGCTGGTGTTCAAAGAACCCGTGGGCGTGGTAGGGGCCATCACGCCGTGGAATTTTCCGAACGCCATGATCACACGCAAGGTAGCCCCGGCACTGGCTGCTGGCTGTACGGTTGTGCTCAAACCCTCGGAGGAAACGCCCCTGTCGGCGCTGGCATTGGCCGAGCTGGCCGAGCGTGCCGGATTCCCGCCAGGCGTGCTGAACATCGTGACCGGACTCGATGCCCCCGCCATAGGGCTGGAAATGACCAGCAACCACGCGGTACGCAAGCTGTCGTTCACGGGCAGCACAGCTGTAGGCAAACAGCTCATGCGCCAGTGTGCCGACACCGTGAAAAAAATCTCGCTCGAACTTGGCGGCAATGCACCGTTCATCGTGTTCGATGATGCCGACCTCGACGCGGCTGTGGATGGTGCCATGGGTGCCAAGTTCCGCAATGCCGGCCAAACCTGTGTGTGCGCTAACCGGCTGTATGTGCAGAGCGGTATCTACGACCGCTTTGTGGAAAAATTCATTGAGGCCGTCCGCAAGCAAAAAGTTGGCAGCGGGATAGAGGAGGGCGTGAGCATCGGGCCACTCATCAATGCCCGCGCACTGGGCAAAGTGGAACGTTTACTGGGCGATGCCGTACAAAAAGGTGCCGAAGTGCGCACGGGCGGCCATGCTATGGGGGGTACATTTTTCGAGCCGACCGTAGTGACCGGCGTGCAAATTGGTATGGACATCCTGCAGGAGGAAATTTTTGGCCCGATCGCACCCATTGCCCGCTTCGAGACCGAGGCAGAGGTAGTGCAACTGGCAAACAACACCCAGTACGGCCTTGCCGCCTATTTCTACGGCCGCGACGTGGGCCGTATCTTCCGCATCGCCGACGCGCTGGAGTACGGTATTGTGGGCGTGAATACCGGCATCCTCGGCACGGCCATCGCGCCGTTTGGCGGTATGAAGCAAAGTGGCATCGGACGCGAAGGCTCCAAGTACGGCATCGAGGAATTTCTGGAGATCAAATACGTGTGCGTGGCTGGACTGTGAGCGACTTCACACACCCAATCACCCAATCACTCAATCACCCACACACCCAATCACCCTATCACTCAATCACTCAATGATCAAGTAGCGGGGTTGTAGGGGGCGAATCAAAAGGTGGCAACAACATATCGGCGTTCTCCTGGCAGGAACGAAACATGTCGGCAATAAAATGAAGCCGGTCATAGAGGCTGGCCCAATCCACGGCACCGGTGTCCTTCATGCTATCGGGCGTAGGGTCAATTTTTTTCAACAGGCCAATCAGGTCGGGGTCGGTCAGTTTTTGCAAATCGGGCGGAAAATTGAACTTCAAATCCTTCCCGAGCCGCAGGCGCACACCATGCGGAAAGCCGAGTTCCATCAGGTGCGCCGAGAGGAACAATCGAATACGGCGCCGGGCCTCGGTGGTGAATTTGGCGATGGCCACATCCAGCGGTGAGGGCCTGTTGAAAAGACTTCGGAAGGCCGAGCCGACGGCCAACAGCCAGTACTGATTGGGGAAAAGGGTGCGCAGGAGTTTGCTTTTGATCCGCTCGGGGTCCTCCAGCGATGCTTCCATTGCTTCGGTGATTTCCGGTTGCAGGCGGGTCTGTTCGTGGAAACCGATTTCGATATTGGCCAGCAAAACAGACTCGGCTTTTTTCTTTTGGTCCGGTTCAAAAAAAGCCCTGTAATAGCGCTCGAACGCCTGCTTCAGGTAGCGTTGGCCGTCGGGCGGGTCGCCGGGTTTGAGTGCCCTGCAAAAAGAGGCGATATTTTCGGCATCGTAGGCGCTGTCATTCCCGCAGGTATCCAGAAAGCGGGCAAACTCCCGGGCTATTTCTGCATACACTTTTTGGTTGCCACGGGCAACGGCATCACTCGCCCGGCTCATGGCCGCCTGTGGGTCTGCCATCTCCCACAGCAGTTTGCCGATGGCCTTTTTGTCCAGTTTGGCACCTTGTTTCAGGAGGTCATTGGCGATGTCATAAATGGCTTGGCTGAGATTCGGGACATCGGCCAAGTGGTTTTCCAGAGCGCTGAGCAGGTCTTCCTTGCGGATGGTTTGACCGGCTTGCCGGGAAGCCCAAGTGGCGAACGTACACCAGTTGGCGCAGGAACCGGTCCGTTTTGAGATCAATTGCGCCAGTTCGTAGTAGCTTTGAGTAATCTGATAATTCCGGGATACCGGGTCGTTCAGTACCGCAATGCGGCCAACTTCAGAAAGGGAGGTATGTGCAGACATGGACTGTTTTTTTCGAGCAAAAATACCTGGAAAGCAATTGCTTGCCGAGGTGTATTTCAGTCTTTCACTTTGTCGGGGAAGTGTTTTTTCAGGAGGGCTTTCCACTGCTCTGTGCGCTTCCGGAGTAGGGAGGGGTCAGGGTCTTGTTGTATTTCTTCAAAATCTCTGCGGTTGTTTTTAAGAGCCGTTTCCAATACCTTATACGCCTCGTCCACTCGATTTTGATAGCTGTACAAACAGGCAAGGTTGTAGTGGGCTCCGTTATTTGTCGAATCGAGTTGGATGGCTATAAAATATTGCTGCTCGGCCTCGGCATAACGATGCGTTTCGGCGAATAGCGCCCCAACTGGCTTTTGGTGACCTGTTCCACGTCGCCGTGGCCGGAGAAGGAAATAATGACGCGGTCGCCCGGCCTGCTGTCCTCAACGAGCCAGGTGAGGGCGGCGATGATGTTACCGGCGGTGGCCTCATCGTTGGTCAAAACCTTGAGGTGGTCGCCGTCCAGCCCGCCGCCCGCCGGGGAGCGGAGGAAATTGGCAAACGCCTCGGCATCGCGATCGGCGAAGCGCAGGTCGGGGATATCCTTGTCCTGGTAGTCGGAGATGCCGACGACGACGGCTCTTGTAGAGTTTTGAGTGTTGGGTTTTGAGTTTTGAGTGGCGACAGGGGTGGCACCTTTAGCCGCCGAGGCGTTGGGAAAGGTCGTTTGGCCGAATGCCAAAAAGGGCCAGGCGAACAAGGCCAGGCAGAGAATGGTCCATTTCATCTGTTGATCTTTAATAAAGTTCACGCGGCAATGAATGCCAAACCTACAAAATCGGTATCAGTGAGAAACTACAAAAATTCGGAAGCCTGGTAGAAGCAACTCATGCCGTAGATCGGACGGGTACCTTCGGAATCACAAAGGGCATTGGCCACTTCAAAGCAAAAAGCCGGGCGTACATTTGCCCGTCCTTTTCACCATATCTCCTATGCGAATATTCTGCCTGCTTTTCGCCTTCCTGCCGCACGTCTGCGTGGCGCAGTCTGCCATCCCCGTTGCCGACCAAACCTTCAAAATGGACGGCGACCACGTCTTTTCGTATGCCTTTGCCCAGGGCGACCATATCTCGCTCCATGTCGAACTACTCATAGGGCGGCAGGTGCGCGAAGTGGCATTCAGCCAGCACAACGGCCCCGTTTTGTACAGCGATTTTGCCCTGGACTCCATGCTGGACAAAACCATCCTGATCCCGCACACCGGTGTGTACTTGCTCGTGCTCCGCGAACGGGGGTTGGGCAAAAAGGTGTGCCGTTTCACGCTGCACCGAACCCCGGCCAGCCCGTTCACCGAACGTATGGACACCCGCGTGCCATGGGATCTGGGGAAATATCCCCACTACCGAGAACAGCGCCGAATGGTGCTTGTCGGCAGAAAATCGGGCATCAGCACGACCAGCGGACAGGTAACCGTAAGCGCCAGCAAATTGGGCCTGAAAAACCCCGTCGGCACCTACCAGTTCACATTACCTCCATACACGATAAACTGGGCATACCGGATTTCGGTGGGACAGGCGCTGAGCGATGCCCGAAAAAAAGATGCCGAGCAACTTACAAACGCCATCAATTCCGGTGCAGCCAAACTCTTGCCCGTGGCACCCGAAACCGCCCTTGCCGCTTTTGCGCTCGGTATGGCCATAGACCTCACCGTGCCCAAAGTGGACGAAGCCGTGGAGTACGCCCTACTCAGCGAAGACAATGTGGAAAAATTCCGCCAGCGCGAGCCATACCAGGCCTTCCTCTGGCAAAGCGCCGTGAGTGTGGACGTGCAGCGTCGCTATACCCCCCTCGAGGGCAGCTGCTACTTCGCCTTTCGTACCGGCAACTGGTTCAACGACATCACGGTCAGCATTGACATCGAAGCTGTCACCGAGACACCGATCTATGCTGAGGAATATTTTCTCGAACCCGTACGGCCCTGAAAAATGGTATTGGAAAAAATTCAAACAGCGATAGCCGACTATAAAAAGTGGCTTCTGGGACTGCGGCACCATCCGTTTGTGTACGAATGGGAGTCGGTACAGCAGTTTCAGGCGCAATGGGACCCCGACGATACCGACCCGGCAGCCATGTTCGACCGCTGCCTCCAAAACAGCGAGACCCGGCGGCTGTGGCAAACCGAAAATTGGCACCCCAAGCGCCTGATGCTTGAGTTCTGGCATTTTGATCCGCGCACGGTTCGCGCCATGTTCGACGACCTGTTCAACGAAACCCGCGATGTGGAAGCCCGCGTCGGGCGTTTCCTCTTCGGCTGCGACACGCTGCTGCGCGACTACAAGCGCGCCCGCCCGACCTCCGTGGAAAACAACCACTGCCACGATGACTACCGTATGATCGCCCTCTATCTGGCCTTTCGGTACCCGGAGCAGTACGCCCCCTACGATTTCGAGGTGTTCCGCCGGGCCATGACGGTTTTTCAGGCCCGCGACCTGCCCCGGCAGAACGACCTCGGGCGCTATTTCAAGGTGCTGCGCACGTTGACGACGTTTTTGGAAAAAGACCCCGACGTGGCTAAAGCGATGGGGCGACATTTGCACCCACGCAAACACTACCAAAGCAAAACGTTGGTGCTAACCGCCGATTTCTGCCGTTTTGTGGCCAGTGTTGCGCGCGAGCGTTGATTGGTATTGTGCCCAACGAGGATTGATGTCGGCGGGAATACGAACATACCCGTCTACCACCCCGGAATAATATTAAACCCCCAACTCCACTTGCGCCCGTCTTCCCGCGCCGAAATGGGCAGGGCGTAAAACGGCTCAAGCACCAGCGCACCGAACAGGCTGACCCGGAACGACACGCCCGCGCTAAACACCGGTTTGTGTACCACGTTGGTAATAGGCGACGGGTTTTCCAAATCCTCGGTCTCGTAAAACGCCACACCACTGTCAAAGAAAAAGTTGACATCCGTAGGCAGGAAAAAACTTAACAGTCCCAGCGGTTTGGGGCCGAACAGCGGCAGGCGGATTTCGGCGTTTGCCACCACGATCTTGCTGCCCACCATACGGTTGAACAGCTCCGGGTCGCTCGTGTACAGGTCGTTGTTGGCATAGCCGCGCACAAACCACGAGTTGCTCAAGAAAAACGGAAACACCTCATCGGAATTTCCGCCAAAACGCCCGTAGGCGAGGCCGCGCACGGCCAGCGTGAACGGGCGCACCCGGAAGTACCGCCGCCCGTCAAGCAGCAGGGAGGTGAAATTGAAATCGCCAAAATATTGCTCCACGCCGATGCGGTACCGCCAGCCCTGCAACGGGGCGTTGAAACCGGGAAATGAGTTGTCGCCCACGTATGCGGCGTTCACGTTGGCGAGGCTGAAACTTTCCCCGCCGGGCACCTTGCGCCGGTCGGAAAATACCGGAAAACCGAAGTCGTCGTAAAATGTGGAATACTCCGTGATGCTGCTGTGGTAGTACTCATAGGCCGCGCCCAGTTCTACGCGCCGGGTAACAGAAAACGGGTAGTACCCGAACACACTGACCCGCTCCTGAAACAACCGCTCCACACCGAGCACCTCCTCGAGGAAGGTATCCACTTGGCCTGGCGCGGTCTCCACGGGCGTTTCCCGGTAGCCGTAGTAGCCTAACGAACGGTACGGGATGTGGGAAAAAGAGCCGCCCCATGCGATACGGTTTTTGTTGTTGATGTACGAAAACTGCCCGGCAGCGTCCTGAATTTCACCGTTCAGGGCCAAACCGGCGTACAACTGGTTGTTGCCGAGAATGTCGTCAAACAACATGTCCACGCCACCGGCCAAACCAGCGGCCCCGCCGAAACCGGTGTTGCCCGTTGCCACGCCCACGCCGGCGCTGCCGCCGATGTAGGCCAGGGCAAACTCGGACTTGTACTTGGTCGGGTTCAGTGTGGTGGAAGCCTGTGTTTTTTCGAGGTTGTTGTCCAACAGGCGCAGGTTGGTGTTCACGATATCGCGCTTGCCGGGCACGAACGGCGGCAGCGCAGCGGGTGCCATGTTCACCGCCGTCGGCTCCACCTCTTTTTTCTCAAAATCAGCGGCCTTAGCCTGATGAATGGCGTACCTGCCTTCGGCGTAATGGGTGTACAGGATGCGGTCGCGGTCGCCCGATACGGCAATGGCCGGTGCATAGGGCGTGATACCGCTGATGCCGGTCTCCAAATCGGTGGCCTGGTACACCTTGTTGGCTGCGCGGTCGAGGTAGTACAGGTTGCGCAAACCGTCGCGGTTGCTCAGGAAATAGATGTTGCCAGTTGCGTCGAACTGCGGGTTCGTGTTGTCAGCATTAGGGAAAATATCCAGCATTTCAGCGGTGCCGCCTTCTACGTTGAGCACGGCGAGGTTGGTTTTCCAAGAGCCGTCAGTTCGGCCGCGCTCTAAGCTGAGCTGATCAGTGGCAAAAACCAGCGATTTACCATCCGGACTCCACGCGGGCAGGATTTCCGCGTAGCGGTCATTGGTCAGTTGGCGTACTTTTTTGGCTCTCAGGTCATAGGCGTACAAGTCGGTTTGGCCGTTCACGAGGCCGCTCACCACGATGGTCTTGCCGTCGGGACTCCACGCAGGGTTGTTGAACTCCGGTACACCGGGCAAGGTGATGCGCTCCAGCGTTTTTCCTTTAAAAACATCCTTCACGATCAGCGTGCTCAGCCCCTGTTCGTACACATCGAAGGCAAACCGCTTCTCGTCGGGTGCCCAGGTGCCCGCACTTTCGATGAAATCAAAGTGGTCAATATGCCCGTCCTGAGCCGTGCTGGCCACTTTTTTGATGATCTTGCCCGTGCGGGCATCGGCGAGGTACAGGTCGAGCGAGAACAGGTTTTTTTCCGACAGGAAGATCAGGTACTTACCGTTTTGGCTGATGGAAGGGCTGATGTTCATGGGGCCGAAATTGTCGTCGGACAGGATGCTCTTGCCCGGCAATTTTTCCTTTTTCCCCTTGGTCACCCACTGGCCGTAGTAGTTGCGCAGGGCCAGGTTCCAGGCCGAGGCCAGCGAGTCGGGCGTAGTGCCAAGCGTCATGGCGATGGCCGGATCGAGGCCGTATTTGGCCGTGTTGACGAAGAGCGGCTTGATCACCTCGTCGCCGTACACGCCGGTCACGAACGCCCAAAACGCCTGCCCCCAGCGGTAGGGGAAGTACTTGCCGGAGTCGAGGTCGCGCAGTTTTTTGGGCAAAGCCTCGTACTTCACGGCATCGCGCATCCACAATGCGGTGTGCGGGTCTATGCGGCCGATGGACATGTACTCGGCCAAACCCTCCACCATCCACAGGGGCAGGTTGCCCAGGCTGCGCATACTGGTGGAATCGCCGTTGAGCACGATGTGGTACTGAAAAGCGTGTACCAGCTCGTGGCCGAGGACGTGGTGGGTCTGTTGGTTGGTCATGGCCACGGGGAACACGACGCGGTTGCGCAGGCCCTCCGTCACGCCGCCCGTACCTACACCTATGCTGCCCATGATGGTGTTGGTTTGCTGAAAACCCGCGTGGTCGTTGTAGATCACGAGCGGGTTTTTCTGCCGAAACGTGTCCTGCAACACGGCTTGGTGCATCTGGTACCACAGCTCGGCGGCGGCGGCCAGTTCCTGGAGTTTGGCGGGGTTTTGCAAGTAGTCATAAATCGTGAAATGCTCCGTTTCGGTCACCGAAAACTCGTGGGTTTGGTAGCGCGGCTTGTTGCGGCCAAAATACTGGGCGCTAAGCGGGCTGGCAAGAAACAGGCAAAGAGCGGTGCAGAGAAAAATGGTGCGGTTCATAACAGAAATGATTTGGTGTGCAAGTTGGTTGAACAACAATTTTTGGCAAGGGTTGGGGTCGCCTAAAAGGGGGTGTGTTAAAAGTCATTTCCCTAAAATTTGCACCAAATGATGTTTTTATTCTTGACCCGAAACCTTCCAGGTTTTGAAAACCTGGAAGGTTTATCAGCCTCGAAAAAGAACATAAAATGGTGCTTTAGATTTCTTTTTGACTTTTGACACAACCCCGACAACAACACGAAAAGACGGGCAGAAATGATGCAGCAGTTGTTAGAGCGGCGTTAAATGCGGGAAAAATGTCCCGGGCTGACATCTTTAAAACACCGCCCGCACCTGTGCCCGCCCTACGTGTACCGTCCGGCTCTCTCCCGTCTGGCGGCCTTCGTAGTTCAGGCTCAATTGCACGGAGCGGGACAACTGCCGGTCGAGGTTCAGGCTCCACAGAAAATTTTTGCCGTTTTGAAGCCCGTCCAGCATGGCGTACGCCACGGCGGAATTGGGCACACCGGTGTAATTCACCTGAACAAAATTAGCCCGTGCCCGCAGCGAAGTTACCGCCCGAAAACCGTTGGCGTTGGGTTTGCCGGGCGGGTTCCAGGTGAGTTCGGCGCTCCAGTCGTTTTGCCGGGCGGTCTCGGCGGCGGGCTGGGTGTTGCGCCCGTCCTGCCAGGAGTAGGCGGCAGTGAGCCGGAAGGTGCGTGCGGGCAGCCAGGTCAGTTTGGGCAAAATTTTCCAGTACCGTATCGCGTAATCGCGCACGCTGAACTGCTCGCTGTCGTTGTCGCGCTGCCCGCGAACGAGTTCGAGTTCGAGGCTCCAGGTCTGGCTGAAATTGGCCCGTCCGTGTACCGTCCAGTCGGCTAAGCGGCGGCTCTCAGCACCGACCGTGAGCGCCGATCGGCTGCGGTTGTCCGACCAAGCAAACGAGGCATCCCAAGCCGGGTTGGCGCGATTGACGTACAAGACGTGCCGTGTCACCGACGACACGGACACCAGCGCTGTATCTGCCACCGCGATGTCGAAGGGGTTCCAGGCCGACTCGCCCGGGGCCGCAGCCAGTACCCGGCGGTTGATCTGGAGGTTGCTTTGCACGGAAAGCCGCGCCAGCAGCCGCTGCCACGGTTTTTTCGACTGCACCCATAGCGATCGCGGGTCGAGGCGCAGGCTCTGGTTTAGCGCGGTATTGTTGGTGCGCACATAGTCGGGTGTAGTCACCGCCACACGCACATAACTGGCCTGATCCTGAAACACGGCGATCTCCATTTCATCCACGGTGAGTACGCTGTCCTGGTTCCGGTCAATCCACGTGTACTGGCCCTCGCCGGGGTTCACGCGCAGGTAGTTGTACTCCACGCGCGGGGTTTGGCCCGAGCTGATCTCGTAGCCGGTGGTGAACGTCACGGCGCTTTTCCACGCGGAAACGGAGTAGTCCACCCGGCCGAGGTAGGTTTCCTGCGGGGTCAGTTTGGTCAGTTCGGGGGCCAGCACGCGCAATTGTCGCCAGGAAATATTCCAGGCGAGCTGTCCGCCCAAAGCAGGTGTAGCCCAGGTGCCGTTCAGGTTTGCCTCGTCCACGGCGGTGTTTTGTGAAAAAAAAGCCCCTGTGGGCACATAGTCGTTGCGGTGCATCCAACTGGCCCCCCACTTGAGCGGACGCTGCTCGTCCACTGTTTGCCAATAAATCCGGCCCAGATCGTACCAAAAACTGGCGCGGTTGAGCGTGTCGGCTGTTGCTGTTCGGCGTTCGTTGCGCTCGCGCTCACCGTACACGCCGATCTTGAACAGCGGTTTTTTGTCCTGCCGGAAAAACGTTTTTCCCACATCAAATTTAGGCCTGGAAAACTGCGTGCGCTCCGCCAGCCCGTCTGTGCTCAGCAGGTTGGCTTCCGCCAAAAAATCGAACCCGTCATGCTGGATGCGCACCTGCGCAAGGTGTCGGTTTCCGTCGTATCGGCCTTCGCGCACAAATGCGCTGAACTCGTACCGGGCATTGCCCCACTCCTTGTGCTGGGCCACTACCCCCCCCCGCGCCCAGTGTTCGGCGGCGGTGCTGTCTCTGGTACCAATGTTCCAGTCGCGCACAAACTCGGCGGGGCGGTACGGGTTGAGTGGGACAAATTGTTTGCCAGCAAACTCGTAGGCGGCATTTGCCTGTACGTCCCACCCGCTGGCTGCCGTTGCGGGAAACAGGTTTTGCCGCAGGCTGAAAAACCCGCCGAGGCCAGCGTTGTCGGCATCGCCGAGGGGTGAAAAACGGTTGAGGTCGCGGTTACTCAGCGCCAGTTCGGCGCGAATGGCGCTGTTTTTCGACGGCTCCCACTCGCCACCGGTGGCAAACAACTGCCGCGCCTCCGGGGCCACGAGCCGTATTACCGGTTCGAAATTGCCCTTGGGCTGGCAAGTGGCCGGATCGGGGGCCACCCAACGGAACACCCGCCCATTGGCTCCCGATTGCACCTGCACATAATTTCCCTGACCCTGTGGTACCTCGGTAAACCGCGCGGCAAAGCGTGCTTTTTCGAGGTCGGTGGAGTACACGAGCACCGATACGGGCATGCCACAGACCAGTGTATCCACCATTTGGTAAAGCACCCTGCCGGGGTCGAGTACGGCATCTGCGGTGAGGGTGTCAATGCCCGACGTGTAGGCGCTGAGCAGATCGTCGCCCGCTTCGGCGAGCCGGGTTCTCTGTTCGGCGGTGAGGTCTTGTGCGCCGCCCGCGCTGCGGCTGTCCTGCTCCGAGTAGGTGTGCAGGTAAAACCTGCCTTTCGCGTGCTGGTACTCGGCATCGGCCAGCAAGGTGGAGCGCAGGTATGCCTGCACGGCGTACTCGAACTCGACGATAATGCGGCTGTCCTTGGAAACCAATCTCCGGGGCGTGAACGTCAGCTCGCCGAGGTTGTAGTCCATGGCGTAGTCATCGTCGAGGCCGCGGCGGAGCAGCATACCGTCCACGTACACCTTCTCCGTGCCCGCCAGTACGATGATAAACCGCTCGCCCTCGGCACCTTGCAGGCGGTATGGCCCTTGGTTGCCTTCCTGCCCGGCAATGATCTGACGGTTGAACTTGCCCCGCGATACGGCGGCGGCAGCACGCAATTTGGCTGTTGGTTGTTGGCTGTTGGTCATGGAAAATTCGGAGAGTAGCATACCGCCTTGCACCCGTTTGAAATAGTTGGAAAAATAGCCGTTGGGGCGGGTCAGGTCAAAATCACCGGCGATCAGCGCGTGGTTTTTTCGCTTGAGTTGGATGAAAATACGGTCGAACTCTTGCAGTTGGCGGGTAGTACCGTCGGGCTGGAGCGGCACGGAATTGTCGGACAGCGCGGCGGTAATCTCGATATCGGAACCGAGACGACCGCTGAGTTGCAGGTTGAGGTTGGAGTTGAAGGTCAGGTTTTGGTTGTTGCCCAAACTCAGTCCGCGGGTGTACGCACCAGTGGAAAGAAGCCCCGACGACTCCCAGGGTTTTGTTTCCGGGGCGTACGGCGTGTAATCGAACGCAATATCGTCGTCGCCCATACTGCGGCGGATGGCTGTGGTGTCGAGCCGGCGCACAGGCGCGGCAAGGTCGGTGGGCAACACCCGGTAGGCCACGACGAGCCGTTCGGCACCGGAGAGCGTTTGGCGCAGCCGGGTGGTGTCGGTGCGCAGGCGGTTGTTTTCCAGAGAAAAAATTGTCACGTCGAGCATTTGGCCGGAGGCCGAATCGGTCACGGATAACAACGGCACCGCCACAGTGAGCGAGTCCAGCGTGTGTACGGGTGCCCATGCGTCCAGCGTGCGCGTGCGGAGGTTGGAGAGGGGGGATTGGGCGAAAAGGGCGAATGGAAGGAGGGCGAGGGCAAACCCCACCCC
>JBEBHD010000288.1:0-6312 GCA_040080915.1 Saprospiraceae bacterium | reverse complement strand
TGTCTCGATGCTCATGGGTAAAGCGTTGGTTGGTTTTGCAACACAAACCTATCGCTTTACCCTTTTTTATTTCATACAAATTTCTTCACGAACCATTGTTATAATCATTGGGAATAATTGCTACTTTGCCTAACGGTGGCCCTACAATATTCATAATTACATCACCCGGCCTTAGAATTGACCGTTTTGATTTTGTAGAATGATACACAGGATCGATAAACTGTTCTTTGTAAGCAAAATCAACTTTTTGATCTCTGATATTATACACTTTTAAATACGGGATACCCGATTTTGTCCAATGCTGACTTGGGGGTGTTGAGCCAGATGATATACTGGGGCACAAATCCTGCATATAGCACCACACCCACCCTTCCGGCACCACATACGGCATTTCCTCCCCCGTCACCGGCGGCAGGGGTTTTTCCTTGCCTATTTTCTTTTCCCGGATGAGCCGGGCTTTTTCGGCGGCGATGCGGTGGAGCAGTTCGCGGGCGTGCTCGGGGGCGGGGTTATCGCGGCGCCACTGGGCGCTGAGGCGGCCCTGCACGGCTTCGGTGAGGATGGACTGGCGTAGTTTTTTGATACTAGGCGAGTCATTAAAAAAGGAGGCAAAGTTTGATTTTATCTGATGCCAATTTTGTCCAATATCACTCAGTATAGTGGTTACATAGGTGTTTTTCAAAGTTTGCCTTTGCGTCAAAAGTGTTTCTAAGCGTTGAACTTCAACAAAGAGGCTCTCAATCGTTTTGACAATTTGAATTTGCTCAGCAGGTGGCGGGACAGCAACGTCGCCTTCCATTAGATTAGAATCATTAATTGCAGGATATGCTACACCCGTCATTTGGGATTCTACATAATCTATGAAAACCTGTGACCGAAGATAATAGTAGAGATATTTGGGACTTAATCCTTCCAATGGGTTTAAAACAGCAAACGCGGTACTTGCGATTGGCTCTCTGTCAAATTCCTTATCAACCAATGCAATGTTTAACAAATAAGGCCTAACAGTTGAATAAATTATACAACCTTTTTTTACAATTTTTCTCGCACGCGAAGGCGCTTGATTAGGTTCAATGATTTTAAGATTATCTGAAATTACCCCTGTTAAATTGTCAACGCTTCCTACATCAATATAAGAAAAAGATACGTCAGGGATTTTTTGACCAAAATTATGTGTCAAATCTCCCAATTTGAACCATCTCCAATCCACGGGCAATTCAAAAAGAGTTTTATCTAATTTTTTGAACTCAGTAACTGTTCTTCTTTTCGTTGCATTACGAGCATTAGGAAACCAATCCAAAGCGGATGTTTTAGACGGATTATTTATTCTCCATTGGGCTGTCAATTTACCTTGAATACCCAATTGAATAATTAACCTTTTGATATCCTTTACATACTTTGGATGTTCTGAGATAATGTGAAAAACGTCTAGTAAATTCATTTTATGAGAGAGCCTCCGAAAGGGCGTTAACAATTTTTTGTTGCAATGAATTTATTTGAGAAGTTGTCGCCAAATATTGATTCAAAAGGCTTTGGGCATCCTGAATGTCTTTATTGCCCACGAAAGGATTCTTCACATCCAAATTATACCCCCTTTTCACGATCTCCTCCACCGGCACTCTCCAGGCGTAGTCGTTTTCCGTGCGCTTGTGCCACCAGGCTTTTTCCAGGTCGAACTCGCGGATGTCTATGGGGCGGGTTTTGTTGTAGTTTTTTACACCCTCGGGGTAGGGGTGCTCGAAGTACCAGATTTCCCTGGTGGGGCTGCCTTTTTCAAAAAACAGCAGGTTGGTTTTGATGCCGGTGTAGGGTGCGAACACGCCGTTGGGCAGGCGCACGATGGTGTGCAGGTTGCATTTCTGGAGCAGTTCTTCTTTCAGGCGGGTTTTCACGCCTTCGCCGAAGAGGGTGCCGTCGGGCAGCACCACGGCGGCGCGGCCCTGGGGTTTGAGCAGTTTGATGAGGAGGGCGAGGAAGAGGTCGGCGGTTTCTTTGGTGCGGAATTTCTGGGGGAAGTTTTGCTCGGTGCCGTCTTCCTCGGTGCCGCCGAAGGGCGGGTTGGTGAGGATGATGTCCACACGGTCGGCGGGGCCCCAGTCCTGGTAGGGTTTGGCTAAGTAGTTGTCGCGGCGCACGGCGGGCAGGTCGAAGCCGTTGAGCATGAGGTTAGTGGTGCAGAGCAGGTGCGGCAGCGGTTTTTTTTCGATGCCTTTGATGGCGTGCTGCACGGCGAGCAGTTCCTGCGGGGTTTTGGCTTGTGTGCGCAGGGCGTCAATGCTGCACGTGAGGAATCCGCCGGTACCGCAGGCGGGGTCGAGGATGGTTTCGCCGAGCCGGGGGGCGATGATGTCCACCATAAACTGCGTGACGGCGCGGGGGGTGTAGTATTCGCCGGAGGAGCCGGCGCTTTGAAGTTCTTTAAGGATGGTTTCGTAGAGGTCGTTGAAGACGTGGCGGTCGCCCGATTTGTTGAAGTCTATTTTGTTGATTTCGTTGATGACCTGTCGGAACAGGGTTCCGTTTTTCATGTAGTTGTAGGTGTCCTCGAAAACGGCGCGCACGATTTTGGCCTGGTCGTTTTGGGTCTGGTCGAGGTCTTTGAGCGCGAAGAAAAGTTCGTTGTTGATAAACAGGATCAGGGCTTCGCCGGTGAGTCCTTCGGCGTTGGCGGCCCAGGTTTGCCATTTCAGTTTTTTGGAAATGGGGCTTTTGTAACCTTTGATGGTGATTTCCCACTCTTCCTCTTTGTCGGCAAAGATTTTCATAAAGAGCATCCAGACCATCTGGGAAATGCGCTGCGCGTCGCCGTCCACGCCGGTGTCTTTGCGCATGATGTCGCGGATGGATTTGATGATGCCGGTGATGTTGCTCATGTCAGGTTTTTTTGTTTTTGATTTGTTGTTCGAGTGCGTTCAGTTCTTCGAGGTCCAGCGCGTCGGCGGCCTCGGCTTCGGCGGTTTTTCGGCGCTGGTCGAACTGGGCGTATATTTCTTTAACCTGTTGTTCCATCATCTCGTGGGGGACGGAGCCGGCGTTTGGCAGGATTTTTTTGTCCTGAAACTCCAGCAGGCGATCCACGTTTTCGCGCCAGAAGTTCATGGTGATGTCTTGCCGGTTTTTGGCGCGCAGTTCGGCGGTTTCGAGGAAGATGACGACGAGGCGGTTGAGGGTGTCTATCTCGTCGTGGGTGAGGTAGTTTTTGGCGACAGTGATGTCCTGCTTGCGCACGATGGTGCCTTTCCAGGCGGTCAGGCCCATGTTGGGCCGGGAGGCATCGGCGCGGGCGAGGATCAGTTCGGCGGCAGTTTGGTGGGTGACGGCGTAGAGCAGTTTGTTTTGGGTTTCGGCGAAAAACATCTGGGTGGCCTTGTCGGAGGGGTCGTAATCGGTGCTCAGGGCGAACAGGTCGCGTACTTTTTGGTAGAATCGTTTTTCGGAGGCCCGTATGTCGCGGATGCGTTCGAGCAGTTCATCAAAGTAGTCGGGGCGGCCATCCGGGTTTTTGAGCCTTTCGTCATCGAGGACAAAGCCCTTGACCATGTAGGCTTTGAGGTGGTGGTTGGCCCAGATTCGGAACTGCGTGCCGCGTTTGCTGCGCACCCGAAAGCCGATGGCGAGGATCATGTCCAGGGCATAGAATGCGACCTCGTATTGTTTGCCGTCGGCGGCAGTAGTTAAGTAATACTTAACAACTGAATTGACATCTAATTCTATGTCATCCAGTATGTTGCTTATGTGCATACTGATGTTCGGCACCGAGGTGTCAAAAAGTTCGGCGAGTTGGTTTTGGTTCATCCACACGCTGCCGTCGCGGGCGAACAGGGTCACGCGGGTCTTTCCGTCGGGGGTATTGTAGAAGATGATGGGTAGGTTTTCCATAGCGGTGTATCAGGCCGATTTATAGATTTCGTGCTGGAGTTCGCGCAGGGCTTGCTCGAAGTCGGCATTTTTTCCGAAAGCCCGTACCAGTTCTACCGGCGAACCCATCTGGCTCAGCGGCACGACGTTGAGCACGCTGCCCTCCTCGATGGAGAACACGCCCTCGTTTTCGTATTTGTCGAGCAGGCTTTCGAGAATTTTGCGGGCGGAGTCGCCGTATTTGGTGAAAAAATTGCGCTTGCGCACCTGGTCGGCCCGTTCCTTTCGGGTCAGTGCGGGCTGATCGAACGCCAGGTGGCAGATCAGGTCGAATGGGTCGAGGTTTTTGCCGGTTTCTTCCTTCAAGGCATCGAGGAGAATGCCGTGCTCGGCCAGTTCCTGCACCAATTCCGCTTTTTTTGCTGCGGTATGCCACTTGCGCAGGAAAGCGTCCAGAGACGAAAATTCTCGCTGGAGGTTTTTGCGCGTATAGTCTTTCAGCGATTCAGTGATGAGTTTGCCGTCGGCGCCATAGTACTGCACGCGCTCCTGGACGACCGTCACGGGCACCTGGTTGACGTAGTACTTGCGGGGCCGGTCGTCGTCGTGGGTGTCATCCAGCAGGATTTGCTCCCGGGCAGTGTTGGCCTCAAGAAGTTGGTTTTCCAGACCGACGCCGTCAATTGGTTCACCCTCCGGCGGCACGATGGGGTCGTGGGGGCCGGGTTCGTAAATCTGGACGGGATCGTCGTCGAAGTCGGGCCGGGCGAAGGTGTTGGTCGCCTTGCGGAAGTCCATGATGGTGAAATAGACCTTGCCTTCCGCCTCGCGGATACGTGTGCCGCGCCCGATGATTTGTTTGAATTCGGTGGTGGACTCGATGTTGGATTCCAGCACGATGAGTTTGACCATCTTGGTGTCAATGCCCGTCGTGAGCATTTTGGAGGTGGTGGCGATGACGGGGAGTTTTTCTTCCACGTCGGTGAAATTGTCGAGCTCCATTTTGCCCACTTCATCGTCGCCGGTGATTTTCACCACATAGTTCGGGTGTCGGGACACGAGGTCGGCGTTTTCATTGATGAGGGCTGTGCGCATGCGGTTGGCGTGTTCGATGTCCGTGCAAAACACGATGGTTTTGGCAAATCGGTCGGTGGCCTTCAGGTATTCGGTTATTTTTTTGGCTACCAACCGGGTGCGCTCGTCAATGACCAAATTGCGGTCGTAGTCCTTCAGGTTGTAAATCCGGTCGGCCACCTCGTAGCCGTATTTGTCCACCAAACCGGCCGTGGGGCGCCAGCCTTCATCTACGGACAAGGAGATGCGCACAACTTTGTAGGGGGCGAGGAAACCGTCGTCAATGCCCTGGCGGAGGGAGTAGGTATAGACCGATTCGCCGAAGTACTCCATGTTGGACACGTCTTTGGTTTCCTTTGGCGTGGCGGTCAACCCGATTTGGGTGGCGGATTTGAAATACTCCAGCACGTCGCGCCAGGCGGAGGCTTCGGCGGCGCTTCCGCGGTGGCATTCGTCAATGATGACTAAGTCGAAAAAATCGGGGCTGAACTCGTTGTACACATTTTTCCAGTCTTCGTTGCCGGTCAGGCCCTGGTACAGTGCGAAGTAAATCTGGTAGGACTTGTCAATTTTTCGGTGTTTGATGATGTGCATGATGTCGTTGCCGAACGGGGAGAAGTCGCCGTTTTTGGCTTGAGACAGCAGTGCGTTTCGGTCTGCCAGAAAAAGGATACGCTTTTTAATGCCGGCTTTCCACAGTCGCCAGACGATGTTGAAGGCGGTGTAGGTTTTACCGGTTCCGGTGGCCATCACCAGCAGAATCCGCTCCTGCCCGCGTGCGATGGCTTCGATGGTTCGGTTGACGGCGTTGATCTGGTAGTAGCGCGGCGCCATGCCGCTGCCGTCGGCGAAATACTCCTGCTCGACCACTTTTTTTACCGGCGGTGCCTCCAGGGCATTTTCCTTCAGGTATTTGCGCCAGAGTGTTTCCGGGGAGGGAAACTCGTCGAGGGATAATTCCTGCTCTACTGGCCCGGATTCGGCGGTTTTGTCGTGAAAAAGAAAGCCGTCGCCGTTAGAGGAAAAAACGAAAGGAATTTGCAGGATGTCGGCGTATTCCAGGGCTTGTTGCATGCCAGCGCCCAAAGAAAGGTTGTTTTCCTTGGCTTCGATGATGGCAATGGGTATGTTGGGTTTGTAGTACAGGATATAATCGGCGCGTTTGCGTTTTCCCCGTGCATATAATTTCCCCTGCACAATGATCCGCCCATCGGTAAACGAGACCTCCTCCCGTACTTGTCGGTTGACATCCCATCCGGCTTTTTCAAGGGCTGGAGTGATGAACTTGGTGCAGATATCCCTTTCGGAGAGTAACTTTTTTTGCATGCTTGTTGCTGCAAAGAAAAGCAAAATAAGCAGATAAAAAACGTAGCCTACCCC
>JBEBHD010000287.1:0-6419 GCA_040080915.1 Saprospiraceae bacterium | reverse complement strand
TTGCAGCCGTAGCCGGTTGCCTACGGCGAAAATTTCAACGCAGCATGAAGCAAAATTTGCCGCTTGCAGCCCGGCGACTGAAATTTAAACACGCTCTAATCTTGCAGCCTCGGCGTGTTGGGACGTTTCTGGTTTTTGAACCTTGTACGGCCCAGCCCGTTACGCATCATTCACCGTTAGAAAAAAATATGTCGGAAAAGAAAAAACTCACCACAGCATCCGGTCGCCCGTACTTCGAGAACGAAAATACACAGACCGCCGGCCCGCGCGGCCCCGTCTTGTTGCAGGACTACATCCTGCACGAAAAAATGGCGCACTTCAATCGCGAGCGCATCCCCGAGCGCGTCGTACACGCCAAAGGCTCCGGTGCCTTCGGTACGTTCACCGTCACGCACGACATCAGCCAGTACACCAAAGCCAAGCTGTTCGGCAAAGTCGGCAACTCCTGCCGCGCATTTCTGCGCTTCTCCACTGTGGGCGGCGAAAAGGGCAGCGCCGATACCGAACGCGACCCGCGTGGCTTTGCGCTCAAATTTTACACCGAAGACGGTAACTGGGATCTCGTGGGCAACAACACCCCGGTGTTTTTCCTCAAAGACCCGAAAAAGTTCGGCGATTTCATCCATACCCAAAAACGCGACCCACGCACCAACTGCAAAAGCCCTACTATGATGTGGGACTACTGGTCGCTCAACCCCGAAAGCCTGCACCAGGTGCTCATCCTGATGAGCGACCGAGGCACGCCCTACAGCTACCGCCACCTCAACGGCTACGGCAGCCACACGTTTTCGCTCATCAACGCCAAAAACGAGCGCGTATGGGTCAAGTTCCACTTCAAGACCCAACAGGGCATCAAAAATTTCAACGACTCCGAGGCTAGCCGTATGAAAGGCATGGATGCTGACTGGGCACAACGCGACCTCGTGGAAGCCATTGACCGCAAGGAGTTTCCGAAATGGTCGCTTAAAATCCAGGTGATGACCGATGAGCAGGCCAAACATTTCCGCTGGAACCCCTTCGACCTGACCAAAATATGGCCCCACGCCGAGTTCCCGCTCCTGGATGCAGGCGTACTGGAACTGAACGAGGTGCCGGCCAACTACTTTGCCGATGTGGAGCAGTCTGCCTTCGCCCCGGCGCACATCGTGGACGGCATCGGCTACTCGCCCGACAAGATGCTGCAGGGCCGCCTGCTCTCTTACCCCGACGCACACCGCCACCGGCTCGGGTCCAACTACGAGCAGATACCTGTCAACCGCTGTCCATTCGCCGTAAACAACTACCAGCGCGACGGTGCCATGCGTGTGGACGGCAACGGCGGTTCCGCTCCGAACTACTGGCCCAACAGTTTCGACAACATCGAGGCCGACCCCGCCTACAAGGAACCCGGCATGACGCTAGAAAACACGCTGGCCGACTGGTTTGACCGCAACGGCCCTGGCGACAACGACCACTACTCGCAGCCGGGCAGCCTGTTCGACAAGGTGATGACCGACCAGGACCGCGCTAACACGATTAGCAACATCGTGGGTGCCATGAAAGGCATCAGCGGTCCCAAACGCATGGATATCATCAACCGCCAGCTCTGCCATTTTTTCCGGGCCAGCGTGGCGCTCGGCATGGGCGTGGCCCAAGGCCTCGGCGTGGAGATCACACCGGAGATCATGCAGCACGCTGGTGCCAATGTGGCGGGCTGAGGCTGGGTAAATGTGAAATAGAAAATGAATGGCCCGCTCCCGGATGTTCTGGGGGGCGGTTTTTTTTTGTTCGGGAAGTGGTTGGAGGAGGCTCACCTACCCCAAAAGCCCCCGATCTCCCCAAGCCCAAAACTCCAGCGGAAACTGCGGATAGGCTTCCGTGAATTTTCGGTATTTATTCGGCTTGGCCTCGGCGGGACTGAATTTCGCTTCGATTGCTCTGCCGCCAAAGGCCGTTTCTTCCACCACGAAGTCCACTTCGTTGCCGTCGGCGGTGCGCCAAAACTTGATCTGGTCTTGGGCGTACCGCTCCGTCAGACGGCGGAAGGCGTAGTTTTCGAGCAGAGCGCCCTTGTCGGGTCGTTGTTCGAGCGGGGCGAAGTAGTTGACCAGCACGTTGCGCAGGCCGAGGTCCAGAAAATAGGCTTTCGGCATTTTGACCAATTCCTTGCGCAGGTTTTGGTAGAACGGGCGAACGAGACCGAGGTGGAAACATTTCTGGAGGACGTACAAAAAATGATCGGTGGTGGCATGCGTGATTTGCAAGGTGTTGGCCAGTTCGTTGGTGTTGACCAAGTTGCCGATTTGTGCGGCCAGCAACATCATCAGGCGGTAGAACTTGGTCTCATCCGTAACGCCGGACTCCAGAATATCCCGTTTCACGAACGAATCCTTGAGGTCGTGCAGCCGCTCCACCTTGTGCCGCGTTTCGTTTTCCAGCACCACTGCTGGGTATCCGCCGTAGGTCAGGTACGTTTCGAGAGCGGCCCAGAGCCGGGGTTCGGCCACGGATTTCTCCACCTCTCCGGAGCGCAGTCGTTGCAGCTCGAGCAGTTCGGTATCTTGTCCTCGGAAAAGCAAAAACTCCTCAAAATCGAGCGTTTGCAGTTCGAATATTTTTTTCCTGCCAGCAAGCGAGTCCTTGAACTGGCGGTCTATGTAAAACGCGCTGCTGCCCGTTGCCACGATCTTGAGGCGGTCGGCGTGCTCGTCGTAGAGCAGTTTGAGGAAATTGGTGGGATCGTCGAGGTACTGGACTTCGTCAATCAAGGCAACCGAACGCCGATTGCTCCCGGCGGGCAGGTACTTGAAAATGTGTTCGGGGCTTTGGTTCAGGTCGAGCAGTACGTCCCTGCGCTCGAGGTTAAGCGAGACCACTGTTTCACCTGATGCGGTCAGTGCTTCGGCCAGTTGTTTCAGCAAGGTGGATTTGCCCGTTTGCCTTGCCCCGATGAGCACGGTCAGTTCGCGCTTGGGCAAGTGAGCCAGTAGTTCGTGGTATTTTTTTCGCAGCATAGGTTTGCAAAAGTCCGATATTTTTCAAAAAAAACCGAAAATTATCGGATATTTTGCGACCGTGATGCGCGTTGCGTATTATTTGTCAGAGTAGTGGCCTTTCAAACTGGTTATGAGTGTGCTATTTCCAAGTTTTTGATCGGATGATCTATGAGCCGTTCTTCTATACTGAGGTGGCTCAATTTCGCCGCACACTTTTCTGTAAAGAGATAAGGTTCGGTTGGTTTGAATTTAGGGTTCAAAGTTCTTTGACCAGGCTGGCTAACAGTTTGCGCAGCATGCCATTTTTGCTCAAACAGTTCAGGTATTTCGTAGCCGATTGACGAATGTCGGCGTTTTCGGTTGTAGTACAGTTTAATGTATTCAAAAATCTCAGTGTAGGCATCGTCGAAGCCATTAAAGGCCCCTTTTCCAGTAATTCAGCCTTGAATCGGCTAAATAAACTTTCTCCCATAGCTTTATCGTATTGGTTGTCTTTGCGGGTCATACTCTGCAAAAATTCGTGCTGTCTGAGCAGGTTCCGGAACGCTTCGGAGGCATACTGACCACCACCGTCACTATGTACAAGTAGCCCTTTGGGTAAGGTTTTGCGGTTAATTGCTTTATTTAATGCGTTTTCAACCAAAATACTCCGCATGTGATCGGCTAACTCCCACCCTACAATTACTCGGCTGAACATATCTTGCCAACAAGCCAGGTACAAAAACGAGCCCTTGGCCAGTGGGATATATGTGATGTCGCCTACCAGAACCTCTCCCGGACGGCTCGGCACCGGCCGATCCAGCAGCAGGTTCGGGCTACGTCCCAGGCGATGATTCGAGTTTGTTGTCTTAGGCACAAAACTCTTGGGTTGTATAGCCTTCAGTTCTTGTTGTCGCATCAACGTGGTCGTTTGATGCCGACCAATCGACAAACCCTGTGCTTGCAACTCTTTGCTGATCCGCCGAGCGCCATAGCGCCGCCGATGTTCCGTAAAAACCTTTTTTACCTCCTCAGCGAACGCCATTCATAGTCGAACTCGGGCGAAAACTTTCTCCGCGCATCCAGGTATAAAACGAACTAAAACAAACACTTAGAACTGTACACAAAACTCGAAGTGCATACTCTGCCGATAATACATGAACTATCTGATAGAGCAGCGTCATGTCGTTCGTCCGAAGATAGCCAAGGCTTTTTTTAAAACATCCCGCTCCATTTCAACCTGGCGTAATTGCTTGCGCAGTTGCTCCAACTCGGCATCCCTTCCGGCGAGTACGACGACTTTTGCTCCGTGCGCCATTTGTACAACAAGTTCTCGCTCATACCCAAGGGGCGGGCTACATCCGGCACGCTTCGACCTCCGTTGACCATCCGTAGCGCTTCGCTTTTGAAGCCTTCATCATAATTGCGACGCACAGCTTTGATCCTTTTTTGTTTTTCCATCTTGACACAAATTTAAGAGAGTTTTGTGTGCGGAAAAATTAGACCATCTCATAAACACGCTCTTATACAAATCAATCTTCACTTTCTCCAAACACCTGCGAACCGGTGACTTCCATTGCCGTCCATTCCGGCGCAAACCTTGGTCAGGAAACCCGCACTGGTGTTGTTTTGCCACTCAGTCTGGTAGGTGTTGATGTCCATGGCGTGGCGAGCGTCCCAAGTGCCCGACTTGCTGGCAAACACGCACGACAGGTAGTTCTCGCTGCCGTGGCGATAGCCGTTCAGGTACACGGGCATGAGGCCGTTCGAGTTGTTGGTGTTGAACAGCGCCTGATAATCCGATTCCTTGACCTGCGACTTGACCTGCCACTGGCCGATATTGTTCGAGCGGTACAGCACCGTGTAGGCGAGCTGGTTGTTCACGGAGGCCACCGAAATATTCACGGGGTCGAGACCCTGGTTTTTGGCATCGTTCAGGGTGGCATCGTGCTGCGCGGCCGAGATGCCGTGCTTGGCAATGTACCCGCCCCCGACTTTTTTGAAAATGGCGTTGTAGCGCACCGAGCCACCGAGGGCGTAGCCATCCACAAACGTAGGAGCGAGGCCGGCGTTTTTAGCCTTGTCGAATTCCGTTTGGTAAGCGGCAGAGCTCAGGCCAGCGAAAGCACTCCAGGTTACTTCTTTCGGTGACCAGGTCATGTTGTAAAAACCGTTTCCGTTCACACTGTAGCCATCAATCCAGTCCGGCTCGAAACCGGAGTCGGCGAGGTGGTCGAACATGCGCTGAAAATCTTCGTCGGGCAACCCGTGGCGGGAGTACTCGCTCGTGACGGTGCGGGCAGGGAAGATGAGGATTTCGCCCTCGGGCAGGGTCTTTCCGGCAAAACGCGTCCAGCCGCCGTTGATGTCAGCCTTGTCGCCGGTGCGGCTTTTCGAGAGGCCGCGCTCGAAGGTCATGGGCATGGATTTGCCGTTTTTCTCGATGTGAACGTGCAGGTGCGGGCCACTGGACGCGCCGGAGTTGCCCACCTTGCCGAGGAACTGGCCTTTTTTCACTTTTGGGCGGCTGCCTTCAGGGATCAGCACCTCGGTGGCGATGTCGGGTGCGCCGTAGTATCCGCTGTGTGGTTTGTCAAAAATCGTTTTGTTGTTCGGGCAGATGGATGACGGGATACTGCCGGTAATGGCGTGGGCGTACAGGGCGTACGAGCCGTCGGCGTGTTTTATCCACAGGTGATTGCCTCCACCGATGATGAGTTTTTTGTCAAAATCCGGGTGGCGTTCGGTCAAGTGTGCCTTGGGATTTTCGGGGGCGTTGCGCCAGCACCCGCACACTTCACCATCGGCCATGGCATAAAATTCCTGGCCATAAATGACATGATTATCGTTGGCCTTGTTGCTGCTGTTGCCGTCCACATAGCCTGTCCAGTTGCTGTTGCCGAGGTATTTTTTGGCACCGATGTCGCGCCCTTGGCCTTGAATACCGGAGGCGTGGGTACCGGTCGAGATACGAACACCAGGGGCCAGGTCTTCGCCCTTGAACGGGAATGCATAGGTTTGGGCTTGCAGGGCGGAGGCGCTCACGAAGAGCATCAGAGCGGAAAAAATAAACTGTTTCATAGTGTTTGTTACGTGTTGAAAGTAGATGTAGGTGAAAGGTACTTCGGCACCTGGGCTGAACATGTTACCCCGAATTGCCGGGGCAAAAGTGCCGGCTTGCGCTTCTGCCAAACAGTCAACAAGTATTAAAAAGGCTGAAAAAGGACGAAACCAACATCTTTCCACACCTTTTCCCCAAGGCGCGGTGGATAACTTACCAACCGCCATTCAGCCCGATTTCCACAAGCCCAAAGTACCTTTGCCAAACGTATTCGGCCCGAACGCCACAACACATTGATTCACATGAAAATCACGTCCTAAATACCCGAGAACAAATCACCACTTCACGTTAAACCACAGTCTTCGTTTTCGCGAGGGGGCTTCGTTTGGAGAAACCTATAAGTT
>JBEBHD010000408.1:0-1649 GCA_040080915.1 Saprospiraceae bacterium | reverse complement strand
ATCAAACCGGCGGCGCAAAAAAAAGCACTTGGCACATCGGAGCCGGGCCGTGACCGTGACCGGGTGGAAAATTTTATTGAGCCTGTGGACGGACTGCCATTGCCTAAAAACTTTTCCGGCGCATTGCGCGAAAAATGGGAATGGGTTACGGCGCGGCTAAAAGAGCACCGCGTTTTAACGGTTGCGGATGCGGACATCGGTCGGGTTTACTGCGAAAACTGGGCTATTTACGAGGAGGCCGTGGCCAATGTTTTCGAGAACGGTGCAACGCTTTGGGTGCATACCGCACACGGGAAAAAGCCTATGTCCAATCCGTCCTTTCGACACATGAAGGAGGCCGAGATCGTTTTGCGGCAAATTTGGGCCGAGTTTGGTTTTTCTCCACGGGCACGCATGGGGTTAAAAGTCCAAGACAAAACGCCCGCCAAATCGGCCATACTTGAGGCCATGAACGGCGGTCTTAAAAAAGCGCAATGAAGAAAATGACCATCGAAATGCCGGGCAAAGACCAAATTGTTTGCGACGTTGATGAGCATGATACCATACCATTCCAGGAAAATTACTGGGCGGGCAGGGAATTTGTCGGCGAGGTTGTCTATATTCGGGAGGGCGTGAATGGTTGCACCGTAGTGGTTAGAAACGAATGCACGGTAAGTATGGGCGAAAGGCCAGAATGGGTTACGATAGGCGCTAAAGCGTTGGTTGACATAGATGGACTAATTATTAAACATCTGCAATGATCGAACGCGCAAAGGCGTACATAAACGGCGTTCGCTCCGGCGAAATTCTTGTTTGCAAGTGGGTACGCCTTGCGATTGATCGGCATTTTGCCGACCTTGAAAAGCAGCGCACGCCCGACTTTCCGTACTACTTCAACGAAGGCGAGGCGGCACGGGTGCTTGGGTTGTACACCATGTTTCGCTTCAGCAAGGGAAAAGAGTCGGGCAAGCCGTTCGACATCATGCCTTGGTGGGCTGCGCTGGTTTACATTGCCTTTGGGTGGCGGCGCATTGACGAAGGTAAGCGCTTCAGGAAAGTGTATTGCAAGGTAGGGCGCGGAAACGCAAAAACGGCCAACCTGGTCACCATCGGCGTTATCGGTTTTCTTTTTGAAAACGTGTCAGACCCGGAGGTGTATTGGGTGGCCACGAAAAAAGACCAGGCCAAAATTGGGTGGGATCGGCAGCGAAAAACTATGGAGTTCCTTGTTTCCGATCACCCTGACCTTTCGTCGCTTATCAACATCCCAAAGGGCCACACGTCCACGCGGATGAGCCGGACGGATCGGTTGTCGTGGGTGTCGTACTTGGGCCGGGACAGTCAGAGCGAAGACGGGGCAAGCCCGGCGTATGTGCTGGTTGACGAATACCACGCTTGGGACAACGACGAAATGATGAACGTGATGGAGTCTGGCATGGTAAAGGTGGAAGACCCCATGACGTGGATCATTACGACCGCCGGGTACAAGCCGCTTGGCCCGAACAGCGAGTTTTTGAAACAGTGTAAGAATATGCTTTTGGGCGTTGCCGACAACCCGGAACTGCTCGCCTTTGTGTACGAACTTGACGAGGAAGACGACTGGCAAGTCCGCAGCGTGTGGGCAAAGCCAAATCCTGGCCTCGGCATTTCGTTGACCAGGACGGGCCTCG
>JBEBHD010000286.1:0-6421 GCA_040080915.1 Saprospiraceae bacterium | reverse complement strand
GAGCCGCTGCGTGCAGACGATCCTCGTGGACGACAAGACCAAACCCGCAATTGTCTGCCCCGACGGCATAACCGTTTCCTGCTCCACCGAAATCCCGGCGGCAGACGCGGCCAGCGTTTCGGCCACGGACAACTGCGGCGGAAACCCGACGGTGCAGCACATCGGCGACATTACCAGCCTAAAGGCATGCAACAACCGATACCTGATCACGCGTACCTACGCGGCTTCGGATGATTGTGGAAACACCATATCATGTGTGCAGTACATTCGCGTGGACGACAAAACTCCACCGTCAATCACTTGCCCTGCTGACCTGACTGTGGCCTGCATGACCGCTGTTCCCGCAGCGGATTTGAACGCCGTAAAAACCAGTGACAACTGCGGCGGAATGGCTTCGACGGTGTACTTGGGCGACGCGACGACCGATTACGTTTGCGCCAACCAGTTAAAAGTTGTGCGGATGTACCGGGCTATTGATGCTTGCGGGAACAGTAAATATTGCCTGCAAAATATTCGTGTGTCTGATGTTGAGCCGCCGCAGGGAACTTGCCCGGCAAACGTAACAGTCTCGTGTGAAAAAGATATTCCCTGCGATGGCACCAACATGGGTACAAGTGTGCAAACCATCAAGTCGGCTTTTTCAGACAATTGTGGCGGCGAAGTAAGTGTATCGTTTGTCTCCAAAGGCGCGAAGGATATTTGCTCCTACCAAGGTGCCTCGGGGTACGTGACCAAACAAACCGTCGTGCTCGCCATATCCGATGCGTGTGGAAACAAAACATCTTGTTCGGTCGTGTTTTCCACGCCTTGCATTTGCACCTACACGCAGGGTTTTTGGGGCAATCCTATCGGCAAGGCAGACGGGCTGAGTTCGGCCAAGATTTTGGACACGCTCATGAAGTACGGGCCGATAGTGATCGGAGACGGGGTCAATTGCGGGTTTTCTATAGCTACCCGCCAATGCGTGCTCAACGTCCTGCCAGGCAGCGGGCCGTCGGTACCCTTGGACAAAAATTTCGTGCTGAACTGCAATACGACCTTGAAAAATACCGCTGCGGCTCAACTGGTCGCGCTCCAGCTCAACGTGCGCTACAACGCCCATTTCCGCAAAAACGACTTCGGTGCCCTTGTGCTTGCCAAGTCTTGTGCCCTTACTCCGGCGCAGGTCACGGCCCTTGGGCTGGGTGCAGACACTGCCAGGGTGCGCGATTTGATCGTTTTGGCCAACAAATTTTTGTCCAGTAAATGTGCGGGAGCGACTTTCCCCAACGGTTTTGGCGGGGCGCTGACGGCGGCGATCACTGCCCTGAACGAGTACTGGGACGAATGCCAAGTGGATGTGCCCTGCGCAACGCCCGCCAGTGCTGCAGGGACAGCGACGGAAGATCGTTCGGAAACAGAGCCAAGCGCTGACCTTGCCTACAGCGGCATAACACTGGCTCCCAACCCGGCCATTTCGGTTTTGACCATTGCGTTTGCTGCCGAAATGGAAAGCCGCGTGCAGTTAAGCGTTTTTGATGCTGGAGGCCGGTTGGTCAAAGTTCAACAAAACGAGGTTTTGGCAGGGAAAAACGTGCTGACGATGGACGTAGCCGGGATGCCTCCGGGTGTGTACTTTTTGGTCTTGGCCAACGAAAACATGACGGCCACGAAGCGTTTCGTAGTGTGCCGGGATTGACCGTCAGGCCGATGCGTCAAGTTGGCGAAAAACGCCCAACGAACCGCAGGTGGCACAAGTGTGCAGCAGGGCCGAGGCAATTGGGGCAGCCTCGGCCCTGCGGCCACGAGCCACGAGTTTCCCTTCCGGGCCAAACAGAAAATAACTGCCGGGGCGAGCATCGAACGCTTCGGCGAGGCCGCCCGTGATGTCGAGCAGGGCAATGCCAGTAAAACTGCCCTCCGGCGGCGGCGATTTGAGCACCGTCACCACGCGGACGCGAGCGTGTTTTTCCTTCAATTGGTTTTGCAACCGAAGCCCTTCCTCGGCATTCGAAGCGAAGTAGAACACGGTATTGGCTTGCTCAACCAGCTGGCGCAAAAAACCGCTGCGCAAATTTTCGCCTACGAGCAGCACGCAGGGGCGGTCGTTCACTTCGGTACCTAAAACCGGGGCCTTGGCGGACCATGAATCGCCGAGTTGGTTCCTTTCGATAGCGGGGGAAGAGAATGCTTGCACAAAACGTTTGAAGTCCATGTTGCTGTGATTTTGTAGGACAAAGTTGGGCGGGCGGGCGGTGGGCAACTTTCAAGGAAAGGACAAGAAGGGTAAAAAAGGGTAAAAGCGGTTGGCGTGGAACAGGTTGATTCATCAAAAAAAATCGCCATTTCTGGGAGCGTTTTTAAACCATTCGTGGTCTATTCATTTTGATTGAAATGTTGTCTGGATTTTGCCTTCGGCAATAAAACCCGAACCATACCTGTACTTTAAAATCAACTTCCTGTGAAAAGAATTTCTGCTCTACTGTTGCTACTCTTTTGTTTTGTTTCTCTTTGGAGCCAAAATCCCGTCGTCTGCATCACGAACCAAGACCCTGGTGCCAATAAATGTGCCGATGCCTGCCTGCACTGTATTCTGGACAACCGCACCGGCAGCACCGCCGGTTACACATCCGGCCCCGCGCCCGGTTTTTGCGGCAGCGTGGAAAATAACCAGTGGTTTGGTTTTGTGGCAGGCTCGGGAATTGCCGTCAGCGTCAAGCCCACCAACTGCCAGTCGGGCAACGGCATCGAAATCGCGCTGTATGCCAACTGCACGGACGAACCCATCGTTTGTGCCGCTGGTCAGCCCGGCGGCGGTGACGAGACGCGCTCCCTAACAGCCGGACTGATCCCTGGACAAACTTACTTCCTGATGGTGGACGGCTACAACGGTGACCAGTGCTCGTTCCAGATCACCACCAACGCAGGAGCCGTAGCCCAGCCACCAGTAGCCACACCTGCAGCCATTGAAGGCCCGAAAGTGGTGGCCCCGTTCAGCGCGTTGCGGTACTCTATTCCGCCCATTCCCAATGCCACGGCCTATCGTTGGGAAGCACCGATTGGAAGCCTGGTCAACGACCAAACCCCTCCTGTGACACTGCCAGCCCCTTCGGGAAATCAGGTAACGGTAACGTTCGGCAACCAAGAGGGCCAGGTATGTGTCGCCCCTGTTAACCTGTGTGACCAAGGGAAGAGCTGCTTGAGCATAGCCATCGGCTCGGACTTCTTGGCTCCGCCCTGCAATTCCAATTCCGACCCTGCCGCCGATTTGTGTGCCGATGCCTGCGTGTTCTGCGATTTCAACATTTACACCGGAACTACCGCCGGTTATACGGGCCAAACGCCACCGGGCTTTTGCAGCGGAGCGCAAAACGAGCAGTGGATCGGCTTTGTAGCCGGGAAAAAATCGGCCACTTTCACGATCACGCCGTCCAATTGCCAAGAGGCGAACGGTGTTCAAGTTGCGCTTTATTCGTCCTGTACCGCCATAGGGCCAATAGATTGCAACGCTGGCCAACAGGGTGGGGGTGCTACGCCCATATCCGTGTCGGCTTCGTCATTGGTTCCCGGCGAAAATTACTACTTGGTCATTGACGGATACGGTGGCGACATCTGCGATTTTCTGGTTTCCGTGACACCGCCCGACGCAATGGTGGCGGCACCCGTAGGTCCGACCGGGCCGATTTCCGGGCCATTGGCAGCCTGCCCGGGCGGCACGTTCAACTATTCGGTCGCGCCGGTTTTGAACGCGGGGAGCTACATCTGGTCTGGCCCGCCGGGCAGCAAGATCAACGGGTTCTCCACGCCGGCAGTCCTGTCAGGAGCGGGAGGCAATGTCGTGCAAGTCACCTTCGGGGCAGGCTTGGGGCAAATCTGTGTTCAGCCAACCAACTCCTGTTACGACGGAGTAGAAATCTGCAAACAAGTGAACCTGAACAACCTGCCGGTCACCAACCTGCCGCCCGTGACCATCTGTAACGAGGATGCACCCTATTACACGCCTTGGGGCATTCCTTGCCCCAATCCGGGCGTTTATTGCACCACCTACACCACCGAACAAGGTTGCGACAGTGTCGTTTGCATTCGGGTAAACATTCGGGCACCAATAGTTTTCGTCTATGCTCCGAAAGTCCTTTGTGCAGGCGAATCAGTAACGATCTGTGGCGAGGCGTTTTCTGCCGTTGGCAATCACAGCAAAGTTTGTGAATCCTACCTCGGCTGTGATTCCACGGTTTATCAAACCATAGTGGCCATACTTGACCCGGTTGCAGAAATTGCCACAGACCAAGATCCGCTTTGCGCCAAAGTGCCTCTTCTGCTGAGTTCGGCCGTTACTTCCGGTGTCAAAACCTGGAGCACCTTGACGGGGCAGGCCTTGGGAATGGATAATTCGATCGCGGTAACCGACCCCGGTACCTATATTTTGACTGCAGTCGCAACGGCCAACGGAACCACCTGCACCACTGCCGACACAGTACAGGTAGCGTTCGGCGTGCCTGAAGTGGTTGCGACCGGAGGCCTGATCACCTGTATTCAGCCGACGGTGCAAGTGACGGCAGCGACCAACCAACCCGGGGTGCTGTTTTCGTGGTCGGGGCCAAACGGTTATGTTTCGGACCAGCAAGCACCCGTAGTGGACAAGCCGGGCGAGTACACCGTGACGGTGACCGACCCGACATCAGGCTGTACGGCACAGGCTGTTGCGCTTGTGCTCACGGATGCCCTGCCGCCGCAGGTCTCTTTGCCGCCATTGGAACTGAACTGCACCGTGCCGGACGTGGCCTTGGGTTGCCCGCCCATACCTGGCTTGGCCGGTTGCCTGTGGTCCGGCCCGGGCATACCGGTGCCGGTGCCCAATCCGGTGGTAGCCCAAGCAGGCGTTTACCTGCTCACGATCACCTACCTCAACGGCTGCACAGCCACTGCCGAGATGAGCATTTCCGCCGATTTTCAAGTGCCGGTCATTACGGCATACGCCGATACGATTACCTGTTTAAACACGACCACCACGGTGCATTGCGACGTGGACATTCCCAATTCTACGTGTATCTGCATGGACTCGCCGATTGGGCTATGCTTCATGGTTATTGCCACAGCACCTAACGGTTGCACCGCCACCGCCACGGTAATGGTACCTATAGACATTGACATACCCGATGTGTCGGTGGAACCGGCGGACGTGCTGACCTGTTCGGTGCCGACGACTGTGCTGCACGGTTCGTCCAGCACGCCCGGCGTGGTGTTTTTGTGGACTGGGCCAAACGGCTTTTCATCCGGCTCGCCCGACCCGCAAGTGAACACCCCGGGAACGTACACCCTGATCGTGACCAACCCGGCGAACGGATGCACCAGCGTAGCGAGCGTTGTGGTACTGAGCGACATTCCAGATTTGGGCGTGAAGGCCACGGCTTCTGGCCCGCTTACTTGCGCCAACGAAACCGTACAACTGATATCCAGCACGACGGCATCCAATGCGAATTTTGTCTGGACAGGCCCCGGTATCGTCGTGCCGGGCATTAACCCGATCGTGAACCAACCGGGCGTATACACACTCTTGGTGACGGAACTGACAACGGGCTGCACCGGCACGGCCCAAGTTGAGGTGGTGCAAGACCTGTATGCGGTCGTATTGGCCGTGGAGGGCGGTGTGCTGACTTGCGATTCGCCAGCGGCCGTCGTTGACCTGCCGCAGGTGCCCGGTTTTGAACCGATGACCTTTTCACTCCCGGGCGTGTACACATTGAACGTGACCAATCCCGGCAACGGTTGCATCAGCACGGTTACGATCACTGTTTTAGAAGACAAAAGTCCGCCTGAAATTGCGCTCGTGCAGGTTGCGCATGACCTAAATGGGCAGGGAATCGGCGCAGTTTCCATTGCTGTGACGAACGCCGGAGCGTATACGGTGGCTTGGTACCTGAATGGGCAATTTTTCTCCAATGTGGAAGATATCAGCGGACTCGTCACCGGAGTGTATATGGTGGTGGTAACTGGAGCCAACGGCTGTACCAACTCGTTGTCGGTGACTGTGCCGGATTTTGGTTTTTCAGCACCGGAGGCATCAAGTGACAGCCAATGGCTTGTTTTCCCCAATCCCGCCAGCAACCTGTTGTACTTGCGGTACCTCGGACCCGACAGGCCGGAGGCTGCGGTCTTTTTGCTGGATGCCACGGGCAGGGTCGTTTTGGAGCGCCGAATACAGGTTTTGCCCGACAATGTGTTGCCCTGTGAGCAGTTGCCGACGGGTATTTACACGATGCTCGTACAGACAAAAGAAGCGGTGGTGCGGTGTTTGGTGGCGATACAGCGGTAAGAGCGTGTTTAAAATTCAGTCGCCGGGCTACAAGCGGCAAATTTTGCTTCATACTGCGTTAAAATTTTCGCCGTAGGCACCCGGCTACGACTGCAAATTTTGCCTTGCCTGAAACAAAATTTGCTCGCT
>JBEBHD010000285.1:0-6485 GCA_040080915.1 Saprospiraceae bacterium | reverse complement strand
CAGGTACATGTCCTTGCCCACCACCGTCGGGTCGAGCATGGCCACGGAATGCCAGGTGGCCGTGACGTGACCTTCGCCGGGCGTGGCCGTGAATTCGGCAGACACCAGATCAGGCTCCACCTGCTGCAAGGCCAGCACCGCCGGGTCGAAATCGAGGGTAAACTGGAAACCTACCAAATTAGCGAGATCAGGCGTGGTAATGTCCACGCGCACGATATCGCCAGCGGCAAACACTTTGTCTTTTGTTTGGAAAAATACCTCGCTCTCGGCTTGGCGGTCGCTGGCTTCCGGGGATTGTAAATTGGTATTGCCGGAGCCGTTCACGTCGCCGGTTTTGATTCCGATGAAATTTGAGGCGGGCAGGGGCATGGCCGCCGACATGCAAAATGTCGGGGTGGCGCTGGGCACCGTTCCCGCCCACGGCTGGCTCGGGTTGGCGAAGGTGTACGCGCCGGGCACGAATTGCCACACGGGCTTGTCGGGAAACGAAAGTTGTGCGCCGAGCAGCACTTTTGAGATGTTCAGCACATCGGCAGGGGTGAGGCTGCCGGATTTATCCACGTCGGCGGCCAGCAGTTGGTAGGGCGTGGCGAGCGGCAAAAAGCCGTCAATGTGCGCGGCTGTGAGCAGGGCATCCAGTGTGTTCACGCCAGCAGTAACCGAAGCACCGCTGTTCATGGAGGCTGCCAGGCTGTAATTGCAACCGGAGGTCAGGCCGATCATTTCGTACTTGCCATCGGCATCGGTCTGCGCGGTTTTGAGGGTGTTGTTGTATTGCAGCAGCGCCACCTGTGCGCCCGGCACTGGCTTGTTGGCAAACGTGTGTATTTTACCCGGCAGTTTGTTTGGCGGGGCGCAGGATCCCATGTTGTCCTGCACGTTTACGAACGTGAGGCAGTAGTCGGCGTTGCCGTAGGCGTCTTCGGCCCATACCTCCACCGATTGCGGGCCGAGTTCACTGCAGCCGAAGGTGACGGAGTTGCTATTCGCGGGAAAGCCCGTGCCCGATCCGGCTTTACGGATACCGATCTTGATCTGGTTGTTGGGCGTGCAGTTATCGAAATACTGCTTGATGAAATCTATGTCGTTGAGCGTGATCATACCGGTCTGCATGATGTTGACGCTAAGGCCATTGATGCACAGGACGGTAGGCGCTTTGCAGTCTTTTACGATGAACTCGTACTTGCAAATGGTTTCGTTGCCGCATTTGTCATTGGCGATCCATTCGATTTTATGTGTGCCGTAGGGCAGCCCAAACCCGGTGGGGAACGTGATGCTCCCCATGAGTGTGTCGCTGCCGACAACCGTTTTGTCAATCGGCCAGGCACCTGGAGCGCTACTGCTCAGGAAGGTTTCCATGCTGCCGTTGCCGTCAAGGTCGAGAAACAAGCGATAGCTCAGCAGCAGGTCGGTTTTGGAGCAAATATCTGTCACCTTGGCACTGAGGCTCACTGGCCCCTCGCACAGGTTGACATGGCCGTTGTTGTATTGGGCAGGGTCGTTGGACGTGAGGTCGCAGAATTCCAGCGGCCCGGCTGGGCAGTCAATGAATGTAGGTGCCTCGGCATCCAGAACCTTGATGACCTGGGTGTACTGAAGATGCCCCCGGTTGGACGGCTGGCCGAACAGCGTGGGGCCGATATCAGAATCCGTGGGGTTGGGAATGAACACAGGCCAGGCGTTCGGGTCGTAGTCGCACCAGTAAAGCAACGTGAACGTTCTCAGGATTTTTTTGCAGCCGCCGCCCTGGGTAATGTTGAACACCATGTCGGACACGGATACGCCGACATTGAAGGAGCAGTTGGCGTACATTTCGATGACGGGGTACTCGATTGCGGCCTGGGCGCCGCAGCCATAAACGGTAGCATCGTCGGGGAATTTGACCCGGTAGTAGGCATTTTGAGCGGTGGAGGCGCTCACGTAGAGCGCGAGGAAAGCGGTAAGTAGGATGATTGATCGCATAATGTATCGGATTTTCCCACGAAGTTAGTGCGAAAGCCCGGCACACAGGGGCGTTTTGCCCTGCCGGAAATCGTCGGCTGCCTGACGTAATGCCACGTTGGTGTTTTATGAGCTAGTAACCGATAATGGAACTACCCTGCCTGTGTCACTCCAGCACCACCCTTCGCACACCGGTTTGGCCGTTTTTGCTCACCAATCGGAGTAATAACAGGCCGCGCCCTTCCACGGCCAAGCGTTCGCCGTCGGCCACGACGGGCAGGGTTCGGAGCCAGCGGCCTTGGGCATCAAAAATATCGAGCCGGGCAGGGCCAAGGCCTTCGGGCAGGCGCAGGGCCAGTTCGCCAGAGGAAGGGTTGGGCGATACGCTGAAGGCAATACCTGTGCTGCCCGCATTGTCCACGGCGCTGGCGCAAACATACCGGATATCGAACAGGGCTTGCAGAGAATCAATTGGCTCGATGCCTACGGGATCGTATGACACGAACAACCGAAGGGAAGGGTTGGAGACCGAGTCTCCGGGAGCTGCCACTTTGATGAACGCGAACATGGCCGAGGTGCCGTTGCTCAGGCAGCGGGAATCGGCACCGGGCACGTTTGCGCCCTGCATGGCGGCCATGAGTCGGTTGGCGAGGCAGCCGCTGGCGGCGAGGAAGCGGGCTTCCATCGAATCGAGGATAGCGACACCGGACAGGATGTTTCCCTGAATCGAGTAGTTTGGCCCCACCCGGTGCGCCTTCGCGTTGAGGCAATTGGCTCCGGTGAAGCCGGCGGCCATGGGTGTGCCGTTTTGCAGAGCGGCCACGCCGTACTGCCGCTGGGCAGAGCTGCCTTGAGCATCGTTGGCGGCCAGCCAGTTCACCACTGCTTGCGGGGTCATGCCTTCGTTCAAACGCGCACGGGCGTTCAACTGGTTTTGCTGCAGGTAAGATGCCTGCGTGTTGATGGCTCCCCGCCCGGGCAGCAGGTCGCCGAGGAAGTCGGGATCGAACGTTGGGAAAAAATTTTTCAGGTTGGTCGCGCTGATACACGACGCACCCGCACTGCCGACCTCGCCGGTCAGGGAGTCCACGGCCACGATGGAAAAGGTGTCCTGAGAAAAGGAAAGGAAAGTTTGGAGGGAGAGTAAGAGCGCGAGGGAGAGGTGTTTTTTCATGTTGAGCCGTGTGCAGAGAATTGCTTGCACGTGCAAGTGTCGGGCATTTTTTTGAAAAACATGACCCAGATTGTAGAAAACGCCCCTCTCGCGGCCTTAGAAACCGATATGCCCTTGCCTGTAAAATGCCACGCTGGCGTGTGCGTCACCTGCCGCGCCAAGGTGCTGGAAGGCAAGGTGCGTATGGACAGCCACCACGCGCTCACGGCAGACGAGATCGAGGAAGGTTGGATACTTTCCTGCCAGAGCCACCCGGTGACGGCGGAAGTGGTGGTGGATTTTCATGTGTGAGGGGATAGCCAAAATTAAATTGAAAAGAGGCTGACTGAATTCAACCGAAAAACAGCACTTTTGCAGATTAGACATCAAATATCTAATTTGCAAAAAATGATTCAGCGATTGCTACATCAGCCAATACTTTCAGCTGCAAGCAAAATGCCCGTAGTAGCCGTGTCGGGTCCGCGCCAAAGTGGGAAATCCACCTTGGTACAGCAGATATTTCCAGAGCACACATACATCAATCTGGAAGACCTTGAAAAGCGCCGGTTTGCTAAGGATGATCCCAAGGGCTTTTTGAGGAGTGCTGGCGAACGGGTCATTCTGGATGAGGTCCAGTACGTTCCTGATTTGCTTTCGTACATTCAGGTTATTGTAGATCAGGAAAAACGCGCCGGGCAGTTCATCCTTTCCGGTTCGCAAAACCTGTTGCTCATGGAAAGCATATCCCAAAGCCTCGCAGGACGCGTAGCGATTTTCAACTTGCTGCCGTTTTCGCTCGAAGAGCTGCAGGATACGGCCTATACGTTTCCCGAGTATGAAGACTATCTGCTAAAAGGTTTTTACCCGAGGATATACGACCTTGACCTCCAACCAACAGTCTGGCTTCTGGATTACATTCAGACATACGTGGAGCGCGATTTGCGCCAGATCGTCAATGTAACCGACCTGGGCACATTCCGGCAGTTTCTTGAACTATGCGCCGGACGTATCGGGCAATTGGTAAATCTTTCAGAAATAGGCGCACAAATCGGCATCTCCTACCAAACTGCCAACCGGTGGCTGAGTATTTTGCAAACCAGTTTCATCGTCTATCTACTCCGCCCGTACCACCAGAATTTCAACAAACGCATCGTCAAAACACCCAAATTGTACTTCTACGATACGGGGTTGGCTTGTGCCCTTCTGAACCTCAGGACAGTAGACGACCTGAACAGGCACTATGCCAAAGGCGCACTTTTTGAAAACTTCATCATCACCGAACACCTGAAAAATTGCCTCAATCGGAACCTCCCGTCCCGCCAATACTTCTGGAGTGCAGCCGGGGTGCATGAAATTGATTTGTTATTAGACAAAGGCGGGCGACTTGTCCCGGTGGAAATCAAGTCCGGGCGAACGATCAACAGCGATTTTTTTGACGGCTTGAAATATTTCCAAAAACAGGCAGGGGTCTCGCCCGCAGATAGTTTTCTCGTATACGGAGGCGACGAAGTCCAAGACAGGAGCCTGGCAAAAGTAATAGGCTGGAAACATCTGTCGGCAATTCCGGCGGGTTAACCGCGTGTCACAGCCGCTCAAAATGCGCCGTGAAATGCCGCAAAAACGGCGGTTCGTACACGATGCGAAACCCTCGGGCGGCCTCCCGGCGGCGCATAATTTCTTCAAAAACCTCGATCACATAATCGAGGTGGCTCTGGGTGTACACCCGGCGCGGCAGGGCCAATCGCACTAATTCCTGCTGCGCGGGCACAAAAGCCCCGTCGGCAGTGTACTTCCCGAACATGACCGAGCCTACTTCTACCGAGCGGATACCGCCCACTTCGTACAGGTCGCACACGAGGGCCTGTCCGGGGAAGGCCTGTGGCGGAATGTGCGGATACAGCCCCCCGGCATCCACGTACACGGCGTGCCCACCGATAGGAAACAGCACCGGCACGCCCCGTGCCCGAATGCGTTCGCCCAGATAGGCCGTGCTGCGGATGCGGTAATGCAGATAATCGGCCTCAAAAACCTCCTCAAGGCCAACTGCAATGGCCTCCATGTCGCGCCCCGACAGGCCGCCGTAGGTGGCGAAGCCCTCCGTGATGATGAGCAGGTTGGTGCAGGCATCGGACAGGGTGCGGTCGCGCAGGGCGAGGAAACCGCCCATGTTGACGAGGCCATCTTTTTTGATGCTCATTACGGCGGCATCGGCCAGGTCGAACATCTGTCGGGCTATCTCGCGGTACGACAAGTGGGCACACGCCGGCTCGTTGTGCCGTACGAAGTAGGCGTTTTCGGCGATGCGGCAACAATCGAGCACGAAAGGAACTTGGTGCCGCTTGCAAATACCCGCCACTTCACGGGCGTTGGCCATGCTCACAGGCTGGCCGCCGCCGCTGTTGTTGGTCACGGTCAGGATAACAGCGGCCACATGAGAGGCCCCCACCAAACGGATTTGCTCTTCCAGTTTTTCCGTGTCTATGTTGCCCTTGAACGGCACCGGCGAGTCATAGTGCCTGGCCTCCGGACAAGGCAGGTCAATGGCCGTGCCGCCCGGAAACTCGATGTTGGCCCGCGTGGTGTCGAAGTGGGTGTTGCTGAAAAAGAACTTGCCCTTGCCGCCGAGGTGCCCGTACAGGATGCGCTCCGCCGCGCGGCCCTGGTGTGTGGGCAGGATGTGCGGCATGCCCGTCAGGTCGTTTATTTCGGCAAAAAACCGCTCCCAACTTTTGGCCCCGGCGTACGACTCGTCGCCGAGCATCATAGCGGCCCATTGGCGGCTGCTCATGGCCGACGTGCCGGAGTCCGTCAGCAGGTCAATCAATACTTTGTCGGACGGCAGCAGGAAGGGGTTGAAGTGCGCTCCGCGCAAATAATGCGCCCGCTCTGCCGCCGTGGTCATGCGGATCGGCTCTACGGACTTGATGCGAAACGGTTCGATGATCGTCTTGAATTCCATCCGGCAAAAGTCCGGCGAGGGGCCACTGCCGCAGGCAGGCAAACTTCAGAGGCCGGGGTGATTTGCGTCATCCGGGGCGGCATCGGCCCGGCAACGATGGGCATCCCAAACAGCACACTACTGGACATTTCTGTTTTCCGGGCTTCCAGACCTTCCAGGGTTTCGCAAACCTGGAAGGTCTCGTTCCAAAAATGTCCAGTAGTGTGCCCAAACAGTCACTATTGGCCGGACGCGGCACTAGGCTGCGCCAAAAAACGGCAGTTGATCTTGGCGCGAAAATTTCAAACAGGCAGCAAAAGCCGGAGACTTGCCTACCTTTGCGACCTGCAAAACCGACGGCCCGACATCGCCAAGGCTACGGCGGGCAAACCAGAAACCTTCTAACCAGAAACCTTTTAACCTTTCACAATGGCAAAACAACAACAACAGCGC
>JBEBHD010000284.1:0-6489 GCA_040080915.1 Saprospiraceae bacterium | reverse complement strand
CCCCTGCGCGGACTGCACCGTCACCTGGTCGGACGGCCAGACGGGGCCGGAAATCACGGTTTTTTCCGAAGGAAACTACACCGCCACGGCGAGCAATGTCTGCGGCGAAAGTCCGGCTTCCGAGTCGGTGACCGTGACGGAAATTGCCCTGCCCGAAACCCTGACCCTGACGACCGACGGCACCACCGCACTTTGCCCAGGGGCCTCCGTCGTGCTGACGGCTGAAAACCCCTGCGCGGACTGCACCGTCACCTGGTCGGACGGCCAGACGGGGCCGGAAATCACGGTTTTTTCCGAAGGAAACTACACCGCCACGGCGAGCAATGTTTGCGGCGAAAGTCCGGCTTCCCTGCCGGTGGCCGTGACTATCGAGCCTCCATTTTTGCCAGAGGTGCTGCTGACAAACCTGTGCCAGTTGGCCGCGCCCGTGGGTAGCGATTACCAGTGGTACCTGAATGGCATGGCCATTCCCGGTGCTACCGGCCAGTTTTGGTCGGCTCAAACGACAGGCAGCTACTCGGTGACGATGCTCAGTCCGGCGGGTTGCCTCGGCACTTCCGGCCTTGTGTTGGCGGAAGCCTGCGCCAGCAGTACGACGGTCCTGGTGGGCAGTCTTGCTGTGCGCGTGTATCCCAATCCGGCCAGCGACAGGGTGTTGCTTGAATTGCTTTCGCCGGCAGATTTGACCGATGTTCGGTTTGATCTGTATACCGCCGACGGACGTTACATGGGCCGGTTGCTCCAGCGCGATGCGTTGTCGGGTGGTGCTTCGGTGGCAATTCGGCTGCCGGGGTTGCCATCGGGGGCGTATGTTTACCGACTGTTGAGCAAGCAGGGCAGCGTGACGGGAGGGCTTGCGGTTATTCGGTAGGGTCGCCTCTGGTGTTGTTGCACCGGGGTGCGCTATTATTGTTGAAGTGCTGGCATTTCGTTGAGCAAAAAATCCAGCAAAGCACAAGTCCGTACGCCATCGCTTCGTGTACGGCTTTCGCCCTCTGGGATCAGGACATAGTTGAAATCTGCTCGGAGATTGTCCGTGCTTTCATAAAAACCGCGCGAAATGACGGGTGCGACCGAGTATTTTATCTCGCAACACACGCGCTTCCCCCGGTCGGTAATCCAGAGCAAATCCACTTCTGCTCCCTGCGCCGTTCTATAAAAGTAAAATTGGCTACCCTCCTCGGCTGACCGAATAATTTGCTCGATTACATAACCTTCCCATGATGGGCCGATCTGCGGATGCGCAGCCAGCCCGTCGAGATCAGGGATGCCTGACAGGCGGTGCAGTATACCCGTATCCCGCAGGTAAATCTTGGGGCTTTTGATCAGTCTTTTACCGCTGTTTTCAAAAAAAGGCGGCAAGCGGCGCACCAAGAAACCACCTTCCAGCAAATCGAGGTAGCGCCCCACAGTGGGCTGACTGACATCAAGGGAACTGGCCAACTGGCTCATGTTCAACAGGCCGCCGTGCAAATGGGCAATCATGCGAATCAGGTTGTGCATCTTGGTTTCGGGCACGGCACCCAACAGGCGTTTCACGTCGCGCGTGACGAACGTTTCGATAAAATCGAGCAGCCATTTTCGGCTCAGTCGAATACTTGGTGCCAACAATGAACCGGGAAAACCGCCTCTGAACCAGTGCTCGCGCAAGGGAAAACGATCATGGATTTCCGGAAGTGAAAACGGTGCGAGTTCGTGGTAGGCTATCCGCCCGGCGAGGGTTTCGGTGTTTTCCCGAATCAGGTACGGAGAGGCCGAGCCGAGCAGCACAAAACGGGCGGCCTCGCGTTTTTGATCGGTCAACGAACGTAAGAGCGGGAACAAGTCGGGACGCAACTGCACCTCATCCAAGATGACGCATTTGTCAACGTGCTGGGAAAGATACCCCTGCGCGTCGGCAAGTTTTGTCGCATCGGCAGGGTTTTCCAAGTCAAGGTAGAGCACTGGCTTGGGCAAAAATTGCCCCAAAGACTTGGCCAACGTGGTTTTTCCGGATTGTCTCGGGCCGATCAGACCGACAACTGGAAAATAGTCCAGTGTTTCAAGTACTTGTCGAAGAAGTAGCCGCTCGATCATGGTTGCAAAGGTGGCAAACAACCATGTAAATTCAAAATGTGGTTTTGAATTTACATGGTTGTTATTGGTCCAAAATTCAAACCTGTGGCACTGTCTCCTCAATCAGCAGCGCAAAAAACTCCCCCAGTTCCCACCCATGCTCCCGCGCCTGTTGGGGCACGATGCTCGCCGGAGAAATACCGGGAATGGTATTGGCCTCAAGGAAAAAAAACGTGTCACCCACGAGGATGTAGTCGAAGCGCACCACGCCCTGGCAATTCAGCGCCTCGTACAGCAGGCGTGAGCGTTCCTGGCATTGGCGGGTCAGTTCGGGCGAAATGTGCGCTGGCGTAATTTCCTCCGATTTACCCTCGTACTTGGCGGCGAAGTCGAAAAATTCTGTCTCCGGGATGATCTCTGTTACAGGAAGGGCCACTACTTGACCACCGGTTCGCAGCACGCCGTTGGAAAATTCCCGGCCCGGCATGAACGCCTCCACCAGCGCTTCCCGGTCGTAGGGCCAAACCGCCTCGATGGCGGGCTGCAATTGTTCGGCGGTCTTCACCTTGGTCACACCAAAACTGGAGCCGTGGGTGTTGGGTTTCACAAACAACGGCAAGCCCATCGCCAGCAGGGCAGCCTCGTCTACCGGTTCGCTCCGGCGCAGCAGTACAGACTGGGCAACCGGCACGCCGAGTGGTGCCACCTGCTGCTTGGTGGCGTGTTTATTCATTGTCAAACTGCTCACATAGCCGTCGCAACAGGTGTACGGCAGGCCGATCAAATCGAAGTAGCCCTGCATTTTTCCGTCTTCCAACGGGCTGCCGTGGAGTGCGGCAAAGGCGCAGTCGAAGCGGATTTTTTCTCCGTTCAGGGTGAGCGAAAAATCGTTTTTATCCACCTGAGTGCCGGTTTCCAAATCATGCCAGTTGGCACCCTGGATGTCAATCAAAAACAACCGGTAGCGATCTTTGGGCAGGTGGTCATACACGACCTTGCCGCTTTGCAGCGAAATGACGCGTTCAGCGGAATCACCGCCGGTGAGGATGGCTATGTTTTTCATGGCAAATAAAATAGGCCGGGACGGTGCCCTTCAGGCAGGTACAAATTTTTCACAAAAGTAGCTGTTTCCGTCCGATTGGCCCAAATGCACCTTAGCCTTTGCCCACTGCGTAGGAATGTGCCCGGCGCAAAAAAACAGCCCCCAAAGCTAGGATCAGCACGCCTACTGCCAGTCCGATGCGCAGTGCGCGATCCTTTTTTTCAGAAACGATCTTGGCCCAGTACAGCGGGTTGGGTTCGCCCGGCGAGCCGTGCCCTGGAGTAGCAGACCAGTTTTCCGGGTCTGCGTTGTCCAGCGTGGGCATGAGCAGGTCGAGTGTAAAATTGTCTTCCGGCGGCTCGATGAGGTAGGCAATACTGTCCACGGCGCTGCCATCGGAAGCGTACAGGACTAAGCGTTCGGCGTTTTTATTCAGGCCGAAACGCAGGTCGCCCGTCACGGCGATGCGGGTGTACGGGTATTTTTGCCGGAAAGCCGCCGAGTCTTGGCAAACGACGAGATAACCCTTGGGCGGGATGCTCACGTCGGGAAACGGCCAGGCGTTTTGGCGGTCAGAGAGCGACCAGCCTTTGAGGCGAACACTGCGCTCGGAGGCGTTGTGCAGTTCGATCCAGTCGCCGGTTTTTGGCCCTGCGGGCGAAATTTCATTGAAAAAAACGAGGTCGTCCAGTACGTGTTCGTGCGGCTCGAACCGAGCCCGCAACCGCAACGTGTCGCCTGCGGCAAGGCTCGTTTCGATGGATCGCCCCTGCCGGTTGATGCCGTCCCAACCGGCGAACCGATAGCCGTGCGCCGGAACGGCCTCCAACGCCACCGGGATTTTATCGAAATACGCGCCGCGAAATACACCCGCCCCTGCTGTGACAGCCCGGTTCACCACCACCGATCCACCGGTGGCCACGTCAATTACCAAACCCGCTGGTAGCCCGACACCGAAATGCTTAGCCAGAGCGGCACGCAAAAACGCGGGGCGTTTTTGGGCAAACTCGCGTATGGTAGTCAGGTTTTTTTGCCATCCGGCCTCCGATTGGTGCCAACGCTGCAAGTGGCGGGGCATATCGGGGCCGAGAATTTTTTCAAACCAGGCGATTTCCGCCATAACCCGGTTGGGTGCCAGTGCGGTATTGAGCCGGTCGCAAAACCGGTTGACGAACTGCTGTTTGAACTCGCGGTTTCGCAGCAATTTTCGCAGCAATAACGTGCTCCAAGGCGGGTTGGGCCAACGTGGGCCATTCGGTTCGGTGAAAAACCCGACGGCATCATGCTGCCACGCGAGGGGATCATACAGGCCAAAACCCCAGTCTGTGTCGAATAGCACCCAACGCCAGCGGCCGCCGGGGCGTTTGGGACGCCAAAATCGGATGTTGCCGCCTGCGTCGGTGTTGTCACAGTAGATCTGGGCAATCTGGTGATCCATAAAATTTTCCACTTCCATCTGGCTTTTCACCCAGGCGTAATGGACGGGGTCGGACAAGTCATTGCGTTGTATGTATTCGAGCAGCCGGTCGTAGTGTTTGCCGCTGCCGTGGCGCACGCTGCGCTGGTGCTCCAGAAGGTCGAGCGAATCGCGGTCCACGTCAGCGTGGTCTTGCAAAAACCGCGCGTTTATTTTTTCGCGGATGTGGTAGATTCCCCAGTAGCGCCCGTTCAGGTAGAGCAGTGCGGGGCGGAAGGCTTGTTTTTCCAAGTCCCAGCCTTCGGTGAGGCGGTTCATCAGTTCGTCGCGGAAGTGGGCGCCGGCGAAATCGCTGCCGCCGTTGCGCAGCACGAGAAACTTGAATTTTTTGGGCTGGTCGGGGCCGAAGATGCGGTGGCGGAAAAACTTCTTGCCGTAGCGGTCGCGAGCCACCAACACGAGGCTTTTTTGTGGGTAAATGCGGCTGTAGCCGCCAAACAGGCGCAAACCGGAGCCGCTGTTATGTACGCATTTTTTGTCGGCCTCGAAAATTTCCGTGTTGCAGAAAAACTCGCGGCGCGACCAGAAGTTGGCTCCCGGCTTGTGCAGCGTCACCGAATCAGTGCCCGGTCCCTCCACCATGATGCCCGTCTCGGGGTTGAACAGGATGCCGGGGTCAATGGCCACGGAAATCACCGGCAGGTCGGTGGGCGGTTCGTTGACAAAATAGGTGCGGCCTAACGCCCGGCCCACAATTCGGCCCCGCCGGGCGAGCGCCCGTACGACGGTCGTTTTTTCTAAAACAAGGGGGCGGGAGTATCGAGGCGAGCGTGCGGTGGGGTTGGAGCCGTCGGTGGTATAGTGAATGACAGCCCCCTGGGCATCCAGAGCCAGTTGCACGGGTTGGTTGTAAAAGCCGCCGCGTTGCGAAAAACGCACGATGAGCGGCACTTCCTCAGGGAGCGGCTCTTGCGCGGCCACGATCAGGCAAAGGCCGCAAAAAAGAAGGGAAAGCAGGTACGGTTTGGGCACGACGAAAAATTGCTTCGGCAAAGGTAGCCGGTAATTAACGGGTATTAAACATTGGCCATCCGAATGGACTTTGGCGAAAAGTCAAGAATAATACCAATTCGCGCCCGGTAGTCACCAAGATGACCAAGTCTCTTGAATTTTATTTTGTGACGCACCTTCAAGAGCGCGTCCAATCGGTCTTTTTTGCCCCCAAAATGAAAATAGTTGGCACGCCCCCTTGCGCGGCGAGTTAAGACAATCTTAAATTGCAGCCTTTTTCGTTCTAATCCTTCCTTGAACTGCAGTACGATTTTAACATCACAGTCTTGCGAATGAGCGATTTACACACAAACTTGACGCTTCCGTCCAACCCCGATAACGTCTGTCAAGTGGAACCTTTCGTACACGAACTGGCCCGACGCTACAACCTTTCTGACGATTTGCATGGAAATATTTTGGTCAGCCTGACCGAAGCCGTCACCAACGCCATGCTGCACGGCAATCAGGGTGACCGCAGCAAAAACGTGTCCATTTCCCTTCGCTGCCGAAAAGATGCGCTGTCCATCCGCGTATCGGATGAAGGCCCAGGGTTCAATCCCATTGAGGTGCCCGACCCGACCTGCCCTGATTTTTTGGAAAATTGCGGCGGGCGCGGCCTTTTCCTGATGCGCCGCCTTAGCAACGGCTGCCGCTTCACCCACGGCGGGCGTACTGTGGAAATGCGCTTCAACCTCGATTAAACTTCAATCAGATACTTGCCGCCTCCGGAACAACAATAGGTACCGTAGGCGGCAAGTACTTTTTTAAAAGCGTGTTTAAATTTCAGTGCCGAGGCGAAAGTGAGCAAAATTTGTTTCAGACAAGGTACCTATTTAGCACGAGTATACGACGGCCCTAACCGTAAAGTTTTTCACCACAGATTTTCACAGATTCACACAGATTTTTAAACGGATAAGGAAAAATC
>JBEBHD010000283.1:0-6500 GCA_040080915.1 Saprospiraceae bacterium | reverse complement strand
TCTTTCGACCACATCGGATCATTCCAATCTGACCGTTCTTTCTTGTGCTTAATCTTAACATCAAGCCAAAGTTCCTGTCCAAGTTTTTTCAAACTTACCCAAAAACCACAAAGTCTTTCGTCTACCGTTCTGTCAATGAACTCTTTATAAGTCCCTCCTTCGAGGTTGTTACAATCAATTTTTGTCCGCCTCTGCGAAGCGGGCTGCAAAGGTATGTCTTCCAAATTTCTCCAGCCAAACCTTGTTTGTATTTTTTTTAAAAAAAATTCTGAAAGGCACTTGATCCTACCAATTGGCGGCGGAATCAGCAGATAAATAGCCTATCCGAAATCCTCCTTTCAGGCCAAAGGAGGTTTTCGGACAGGCTCTAATTGTCCAACCTGTTGTCGAGATACCACCGGGTAGAGCCGGGCTTAGGCGGGTTCCGCTTGGGCAGGACGACCTTGGGCAGCCACTCCATTTCAACGCACTCCGCCTTACTTTTCTCCAACTTGGACATTCGAACGACCAATTGCCCATTTTGCTTTTGCCAAACAGCAAGGCCCTGAAAATGTTGGAAAAGGTACCGCAACAGATTGAAGATCAGGCGGCGGCAGACGACTTTTTGGTACTTCGGGTTGGAATGGGCCAGTTTCATTCTGGTCAGCTCGCAGGGGTGCAGGTTGACAAGCCGGCACAAGTCGGAGCCTCTGATGGGCGTGTCCGAATTGGCAACAAGGAAAAGGGATTGGTCCAAGACCCAAGAGAGCGAAGTCATGTCTTGGAGGTCGGTAAGCAGAACTCGTTTCATGGCAATATATTTTTTTGTGAATTGATGTGCGAGTATCGTCCTGACACACTCTCTTGACAAGACTTAGCTTGTAACTGTGCAGCTTTAGCTTGTAACTGTGCAGGTTTACCCGATAACTGTGCAAATGCACTTTTTCAAAAACCTCCAAAATGCAGGTTCCTGATCTGCCATGTCGCTCGTATGCATCCTGATTTCATTGCCGACATAGTGCCGCATCCGGCCAATGGCATTGGAATCTCTTCAATTCATGTCCGGGGAATATGCCCCGTTGAGGAGCTCCTCCTGTTTTTTAGAGCGTGTTTAAATTTCAGTGTCGAGGCGAAAGCGAGCAAATTTTGTTTCAGGCAAGGCAAAATTTGCAGTCGTAGCCGGGCGCCTACGGCGAAAATTTTAACGCAGCATGAAGCAAAATTCGCTGCTTGCAGCCCGGCGACTGAAATTTAAACACGCTCTAAGGCACGAAAACAGCAGTAATTTTCCCAAAAGAGCAATCGCTGGCTGGAATCGAATCGCATTAAATTAATAAGCATGTGTGCAACGAGCGACCACCGACAGCACAGCACCTGTATTTTTGTCAAAAACGCAACATGACAGCAATCCTACCGCATTGGAAAGACCTGTGCCAAGGGCTTTTACACCTATTTTATCCATGCCTGTGCGTGGGCTGTGACCGGAACATGCCTGCCCTGCGGAGCTGTTTTTGCTTAGCTTGTCAAGGCCGTTTGCGACCAACCGATATGCACATGATCCGCGAAAATTCATTTTCCGAACGCTTCTGGGGGCGACTCCCCATCGAGACGGGTACCGCTATGTATTTTTTCAATCGCAAAAGCCCCATTCAAAAGGCTCTGCACCGACTGAAGTACCAAAACCAGCCCGATATAGGCGTGCGTATTGGCTGGCTACTGGGCAACCAGCTCCGGCAATCGCCTTTGTACCGAGATTTGGACGGGATTGTGCCAGTACCCTTACACCCTCAAAAAGAACACCTGAGAGGATACAACCAAAGCGAAAAATTAGCGGAAGGGATAGCCGAAACGCTGAATGTGCCCGTACTGAAGGGCGTGTTGGTACGAGTGTCCATTTCCGAGTCGCAAACACGAAAAAAAAGAATGGCTCGATTCGAAAATGTGGACGAGGTGTTTGCCGTGCGGCGGCCCGACCGAGCAAAGGGCAAACACCTGCTTTTGGTGGACGATGTATTGACCACCGGCGCTACGTTAGAAGCTTGCGGTAAACAACTACTCAACGTGCCGAACGTACGCCTGAGCATGGCCACTATCGCCATTGCCGTACATTGAACACAGCCCTACCCATGAAACGCATATACCCTGCCCGAATCCGCGACAAGATGTACCTGTCCCGCCTCTTGGACCAACTTCTCCTTGTCCTGTACGAAAGCCCGCTCCAAGTACACGTCCGAGCGCTCAGCTACGATTCCCAAATACCGGAGTGCATTTTTTTACGCTTACAAAACCTGCATCGAAACCCCGAAGACGCGGTCAACATCAATGCCGAAGATTATCATATCCTCTTTGCCAACATTCTTTTCCGGTTCCCGACCATACGGGTGTACGAGCTACCCGATCAGACCGTTTTTTTCAAAATGTAGCAACACCTGAACCGAACCGGGCAAGGGTTGTTACTTTTGCCAAAACACGCCCTGTTCGGGATATCAAGAAAAATATGGAATCTGTACCTGCCGTAAAAAGTCCGGTCATGCTCTACACCGAGCAAACACCCAACCCGGAAGCATTAAAATATGTAACCAATCGCCTCCTTCACCGGGGCATCGCCGAGTTCAAAGACAAGGAACTGGCCGAAACGTGGAGCCCGATGGCCAACTCACTGATGGAGCTGCCGTATGTCAAGAGCGTTTATTTCAACAATAACTTCGTCACGGTCACCAAAGAGATCAATTATGACTGGACGGAGATCATGCTCAAACTCAAGGAGTTCATCAAGGACTATGTCGAGAATGGTGGGGAAATGGTGCGCGAAGGCTTCGCAGAGTTTTGGGATGCCCAAACGGCCACCAGCAACGCGGCCCAGTTTTCGGGCGAGGACGGCGAAATAGCCCGAAAAGTGAAGGAGCTGATTGACACCTACGTCAAGCCCGCTGTGGAAATGGACGGTGGAAATATCGAGTTCAAAGCCTTTGAAAAAGGGCGGGTGTTTGTGACCATGCAAGGCTCTTGCTCTGGCTGCCCGTCGTCCACCGTCACGCTGAAAGCGGGCATTGAAGGCATGCTCAAGCGCATGGTGCCAGAGGTGACGGAAGTGGTTCAGGAAATGGAGTGAAAAGGTTTTTGGTTTCGAGGTTTCTGGTTGGGGGTTCAGAAGAAATCTACGTCAATCGAGTAGGGATAGCTCATGAGGTACTCAAGCGCTTTTTCCACTGCAAGGCCCTCAAAAACAACGCCATGAAGTGTGGCCGTGATCGGCACGTGCAACTTGTACTGCCGCGCCAACTGGTGGGCGATGCGCAGGGTGCGTACGCCTTCGGCCAGTTCGGGCATGGTTTCCCGTACTTGAGCAGCGGTTTCTCCCTTGGCCAGCCGCATCCCGAATGTGTAATTCCGGCTGCTTGTGCTCGTGGCTGTGGCCACTAAGTCGCCAATGCCAGCCACCCCGATGAACGCCTGGCTGGAAGCACCGAGGGATTTGCCAAAATAGACCATCTCTGCCAAGCCGCGAGCAATCAGCAACCCTTGGATGTTTCGCCCAAGGCCAAGCCCGCCCAGTACGCCCGAGCCGAGCGCGACGATGTTTTTCAGGGCTCCTGCCAGCTCGGCCCCCAATAGGTCGTACGAGCCAAAAACCCGGAAACGTGAGCCGTTCAAGGCGTTTTGCCCGGCTTGGATGACCTCTCGAAAACGGCTCCCCACGAGGGTGGCCGCAGGCTGACCAGCCATGATCTCGGCTGCCAAGTTGGGGCCGGAAAGGCACCCGACCCGAACCACACTGCTTTCTTCCAGCACGACCTCGCTCATGGTGCGCACATTGGCACGGGTAACGGTCGTTCCCGGTATGTTCAGGTCGTCTTCTTCCAAGTCTTTCAGGTCAAAGCCCTTCGTGCCGTGTATAACTATATGGTGTGGCCGCAAGTGCGGCCCCAAGGCCTGCATCATCCGCCGAAAACTGGTGGAGGGCACGATCGGGAACAACAGGACACAGTTGTGCGCCAGGTCGGAAATTTCACTGGTGGCCACGATCCGGTGCGACAAGTCAACGCCCATGTGCCGGTGGGTGCGGTTGATGCGTTCGACTATTTCTGCTTTTCGGCTGAAAAGCAGCACGTCAGCATTTTGCGCCAAAATGTTGGCCACAGCAGTACCAAAACTGCCTGCGCCGATAACACCTACGGGTTTTTGTGTTGCATTCATGGTTTGGGTTGCCGTGCTTTTGGGCATTCAGTTGCCCAGCTCTCCGTTCGGCAAAATTGTTTTGGTCCAGAGTTCCTTACCGTTGGCGTTATATACCTTGATCTCCAATTGGCGCTCCTTGCGCGGCCCGGAGAATCGCAGTACCGAAAAGTTGTGCTCCATAATCAGGGTGCCATCCACCCGGTTGGCATTGTCGTCGGGCTTGCCACTGGTGTTCACGCCCGACGTGAGTGGCGAAGCCGTCAGGTCGTACACCCAATTGCCGCGAGCGTTTTTCAGAGCACTGAATTCCGACAGGTGTACGTCGCCTGTCAAAAAGACCACGCCCTTGATGTCTTCCCGTTCGATGTGCGCCAAAATGCTGTCCCGCTCGTCGGGAAACAAGTTGATGTAGCGTTCGTGGGACTTTTGCGTGCTCAGCACTTGCCCGCCGATGGCTACGATCTTGAACGGGGCGTTGCTTTGCGCCAGCGCGGCCTTGAACCATTCCAGCTGTTCTTTACCCAGCATGGTGCGCGGGCAGGTTTCGCAGTAGTTTGGCGTGCGGAAGTAGCGGTTGTCGAGCAAGAAAAATTCCACATCAGCGTACTCGAACCATGTGGTGCAGCCTTTTTGGCCATTCACACCGAACGTGGGATTGCCCCAGAAAGCCCGGAATGCTTCCCACGTCATGTCTTTGTGTACCCAGGCTCCATCGCTGTCGTTGGGGCCGTAGTCGTGGTCGTCCCAAATCGCGTAATGGTTGGTCGCTGCCAGCAAGGGTTGCAGTTCGGGCAACGACCGATCGTGGGTGAATCGGTGCAGGATGCCGGTACGGGTGTTCCAGTCCGGCTCGCGCAGGTAGGTATTGTCGCCCAACCAGAGCATGAGGTCGGGCTTTTGTGCTGCGATTTGGCCGAAAATCTGGTAATCGCTGCCGTAGGGCGTGCCCGGCCGGTCGTACTCCGGTTCATTAATATAGGTGCAGCTGCCTGTAGCCACAGTAAATGCCGGCGGGTCGGTACGCCAGCGCCAGATCGGCTGTGTTTTGAACTCGGTAGGGTACGAAAGCGAAACGGGTTTGCCGTCAATGCGCAACTCGTAGGCGTACCGCCGCCCAGGCTCCACCCGGTCGGCCACGCACTTGGCCGTGTATGCGGTGCCTTTTTCGGTCCGGACAGGGGCCGTGACGTATTTTTTTTCGGGCAAATCTTTCTCCCAATAGACGAATTCGACGGTGGCCGATTGTGTGGTTTGCGCCCACAAAAGCACCTCCTTCATGTCCGCATAGCCGAGCATGGGGCCAGATTGGAGCAGGCTGTTTTGAGCATCCAGCGGTTGCTGGGCAACGAGCAGAAAAAGCGAAAAAGTAATGAAAACGAACCGCATAAAATTGGTTTGACGCGACCGTGTCGCAACGCTGATCAGAATCGCGAGCTCACGTAATACGGCAGCATAGCCCGCCAGGTTGGCCAGTCGTGGCTCATGTCCGGCCCCCAGATATCGAGCTCGTGGGGAATACCTTTGGCCGAAAGGATACCCGACAGGCGGCGCGAGGCATCGGGGTCTTCGTAGTCGCCGGAGCCGGTCAGAATGTGAATGTGTTCCATGCGGCGCAAGCGGGGCAGGTTATAGTCGTCCTCCAAATTGGGCAGGTAGTGGGTCGGGGAGTTGAAATAAACGTCCTCGTCGTAGTAGCCTTTGGTGTAGCTCGTCAGGTCGTACACACCGGACATGGCGATGGTGCCCGAAAACAGGTCGGGGCGCCGGAAGCACATATTGGCCGCATGCAGGGCACCGAGCGAGGCACCGCTGGTGATGATGGGCGTATCGCCCCCGCAGTGCATTTGAATGAACGGCACCACCTCGTTTTCTACGTAACCGTTGAACTGCTGGTGGCGTATGGCTTTGTGGCGGGGGTGCATTTTGTTATTCAACCACGCTTCCGAGTTGATGCTGTTGATGGAAAAAACCCGAACGATTCCGGCATCAATGTGCGGTTCGAGCACGGAGATGAGGTGAAAACGCTCGTACTCCAAAAAGTCGGCGGCGGCAGTAGGCAGGAGCAAAAGGGCAAAACCGTTGTGGCCGTACATGGCAATCTCCATGTTTTTGTCGAGGCGCGGGCTTACCCACTGGTGGATTTCTCGATTCATGATGCGAAAAAAAGTTGGTGGTGTGTTAGGAACGGCGAAAGAATACGTTGACCATTTTGACGGCTTCCTTGGCCGCAAAAGTAGGCAAATTATACCTCGCACCGCAAGGTGCGAAGCCGCTTTTGTCATACTGAGCGCTGCTAATCAAAATATTAGGCCGAAGGCCATGCACAAAACCTCGCAGCGCGA
>JBEBHD010000282.1:0-6521 GCA_040080915.1 Saprospiraceae bacterium | reverse complement strand
CGGCAATTACACCGAACTGCCCAACGGACCGTCGTGGCAGTTCATATCCGCCGATCATGTTTTTCCAAATCCGCAAAACCCGTTTCAGCCGCCGGCTTACCCCGAATTTGCGGAAATCACCGACCTGCAAGCCAACGCGGTTCGGGATTTTGTGGCGATCAAAACCGGCGATGTGACGGACTGCACGGGCGACACGCAGGGGCCGGCTTTTCTCACCGCGTTGGCATCCAGCGCCAGCGGCCAAACAGGCCAGCAAGTAACCATTGACGTGACCGTGCAGGATTTTGCCGACGTGTCGGGCCTGCAGTTTTCCATGCAATGGGACCCGGCTGTGGCGAGCCTTGACCAATTTGCCGGCGTGACCAACCTGAACCCGGCGCTGCCCTTGCTGACCGACCTATCGTTCAACACCGCGCAAGCCGCCGCAGGCAAACTCTCGGTGTGTTGGTGGACGGATTTGATCGCCGGGCCGCAGGCCTTGCCCAACAACACGGTGCTTTTTTCCCTCACGTTTACCCTTGTCGGGCCGTCAGGTAGCAGCACGCCGGTGGCTTTCGTGCAAACGCCCACCAAATTTGAGGTGGTGAACGGCGGCTGCGATCCGTTCGGGCTGAACACCGACGACGGGCAGATTTCGATCACGGGCCAACCACCGCCACCGCCCGCATCGCTCCAATTCGTTTCGGGCAATGCCACCAGCGTGAATGGCGCGGCGGTATGCGCGCCGGTTTGTACGTCGAATTTTACGGACATTGTTTCCGCCCAGTTTTCGCTGGGTTGGGATCCGGCCGTGTTCGATTTTCAGCAGGTGAAAAATTTTAATCCGGCATTATCGGGGCTGAACAGTTCCAATTTTTTCACGGGTCAAAGCGGGAACGGTCTGCTTGGTTTTGGCTGGTATGATCTGACAGCCAATGGAGTTTCGCTCCCCAACGGAGCCGTTTTGTTCGAGGTTTGTTTCACGCCGGTGGGATCGAACGGCTCGTCCACGCCGTTCAGTTTTCCCAACGGGCCGGCACTGATGGAGGTAACTGACAAGGCAGGAGCGACCGTGCCTGTGCAAACCGTCAGCGGCACGCTGAACATCATTTCCGGCAGCGCCGCACCGATCACGGTGTCCGTTTCGCCTGCCGATCAGACGGTGCCCGGCGGCACGGCGGTCTCCGTGCAAATTCAGGCAAAGGATTTTTCCAGCATTGCGGGCTATCAGTTTTCCATGAATTGGGTCCCGGCGGTTTTGCATTTTCAGTCGGCCTCTCCAGCATTGCCGGGCATGACGAGTGGTAATTTCAACACGGGCAACGCCGCCAACGGCACGCTCAGCCACCTGTACTATGCCTTGAATCCCGGGCCGCTGACCCTGCCCGACGGCTCGGTTTTGTTTACCCTGAACTTCATCGCAGTGGGGGCACCTGGTACCTCGTCGCCGATCAATTTCACGGCGATGCCTACGTCCATCGCTGCGTACGATGGTGACCTGCAACCCGTGCCTGTTACGACGCTGGCAGGTATCGTGCATATTGCAGGAGGTGCCTGTGGAATTACGTGCCCATCCAGCGTACCAGCCCTGAGCACCGACACCCGCTGCCGGGCTGTTTTGGGTGATTATACCGGCCTTGCTACGATCACAGGCGACTGTATCGGTACGATTACCCAAACACCCGCGCCGGGTACAGTGGTCAATCCCGGAACGGTGGCGGTGACGATGATGGCCAGTGCTGCATCGGGCGAGCAGGTGACGTGTGTTTTCAACGTGACAGTGAGTGGTGGGTGTGGGAATTGACTTTGGTCTCCCCAATGCCGCGTGCGATCAGTTCCTCCGCAGCACATTGCCCGGTGGTACGCCGAAACGTTTTTGAAAAATCCGGCTGAAATAGGCGCTTAACCTGCCCATTTCAGGTAAAGGGCGCCCCAGGTAAACCCGCCCCCGAAAGCCGTGAGCACGATGTTGTCTCCCTTTTTGAGGCGATTCTGGTATTCCCAAAGGCAAAGGCCGAGGGTGGCGGCGGTGGTGTTGCCGTATTTTTCGATGTTGACCATGACCCGTTCCATCGGGAAGTGCAGGTGGTCGGCCACGGACGTGATGATGCGCATATTGGCCTGGTGGGGCACCACCCAGTTGATTTCGTCAATGGTTTTGTGGTTTCGGCGCAGGATTTCCTGCACGGTGGAAACCATGCCTTCCACGGCGAATTTGAAAACGCGTTTGCCGTCTTGGAAAACGTAGTGCTCGCGTTTGGCCACCGACTCGGCGGAGGCGGGCGACAGGGAGCCGCCGGATTTCATGTGCAGGAATTCGCGTCCGGCACCGTCGCCGCGCAGAACGAAATCGAGGATGCCCGTACCGTCCTTGCGCGGTTCGAGCAGGACGGCCGCAGCGCCGTCGCCGAAAATGACGCAAGTGTTTCGGTCTTCGTAGTCTACGATGGAGGACATCATGTCGGCACCCACCACGACCACTTTTTTGTACGTTTCGCTCGCTACAAACTGGGTGCCGGTGGCCAGCGCGTACAGGAAGCCCGAACAGGCGGCATTGATATCGTAGCCAAAAGCGTGTTTGGCCCCGATTTTATCGCATACCGTATTTGCAGTATCGGGAAAGACCATGTCGGCGGTGACCGTGGCCACGATCAGCATATCAATTTCGCCGGGTGTGGTGCCTGTTTTTTCCAGCAAACCTTTGACCGCCTCGGCGGCCATGTCGCTGGTGGCCCACCCGGGTGTGCGCAAGATGCGGCGTTCTTTGATGCCCGTGCGCGACGTGATCCACTCGTCGTTGGTGTCCACGAGTTTTTCTAAGTCGGCGTTGGTGAGCTTGTCCGGGGGTACCCAACCGTGAACACCGGTGATGGCGGCTCGCACTTTGTTCGGCATGGCAGTTTTGTTTAGGAATGACGGGCAAAGGTAGCCAATGCCCCCAGCATTGGCATGTTGACATTGGGTTTTTCCGTTGGCAAAACTTGACGCACATTTGTGCCGATGAAAAAGTACCTCTCGCTCGTCAAGTTTAGCCACACACTTTTTGCCATGCCGTTTGCCCTGGTCGGTTTTTTTATCGGCAGTGTTCAAATGGAAAACGGCATTGATTTCCAGGCACTTGGGCTGGTAGTGCTGTGCATGGTTTTTGCGCGGAGCGCGGCCATGGGGTTCAATCGGTGGCTCGACCGGGACATAGATGCCGTCAACCCGCGCACGCAAATGCGGGAGATACCGGCCGGGATCATTTCGCCTGCAAACGCCCTGGCATTCGTGGTTGTTAACTGCCTTCTGTTCGTGGCGGCGAGTTTTTTCATCAACCCGCTTTGTTTTTATTTGTCGCCCGTAGCGCTGGCTGTGGTGTTGGGCTATAGCTACACCAAACGATTTACCTGGCTTTGCCACGTGGTGCTCGGCCTAGGACTTTCGTTGGCACCGGTGGGTGCATACCTGGCGGTTACCGGGCAGTTCGACTGGGTGCCGGTGCTGTACGGGCTGGCTGTTTTGTTTTGGACCGGCGGCTTCGACGTGATTTACTCCCTGCAGGACGACCATTTTGACCAAGAACAGCGCCTGTATTCGATGCCAGCGGTTTTTGGCCGCAAAACAGCCCTTGGCATTTCCGAATGGATGCACTTGGGCACAGCCTTGCTTTTGGTGGCGGCTGGTTGGTTTTTGCAAAAAAAACTGCCCGAGGCGGGCGTGCTGACCTGGGTGGGCACTGCGGTGTTCATCGGCTTGCTTGTTTTCCAGCACAGCTTGGTCAAGCGCGACGACCTCAGCCGCGTCAACCTCGCTTTTTTCACCACCAACGGAATCGCCAGCGTGGTGTTCGGTACTTTCGTGATCACCGACCTGTTGTTGCTTTAAATCCGCTTAATCGTCTGATTCACTGATTGCTCAATCTTTATTAAAACATGAAATATTTTATGGGTCGCATCTTTTTCACCTTTGTTCTGCTTCTGGCAATATCTTTGCCCGCCGCTTTTGCAGAAGGCAACAGGGACTACATGCGCGAGACCGGCAAGATCAACGTAGTGGTGGCTGTCATCCTCGTGATTTTTCTCGGCATCGTGTTGTATCTCTACCGGCTGGAGCGGAAACTAACCAAGATAGAACACCTAACAAAAGATGACGCATGAGCGGAAAAATCAGCTTCTTCAAAAGTGTAGAGCAGTACGTTGATAAAGCGGCCAGCTTTACCGACATCCCCACCGGCCTGGTGGAGCAGATCAAGGTCTGCAACCTCGTCCTTCAAATCCGATTTCCTATCCGTGTTGGCGACGGTTATCAGGTCATCGAAGCCTATCGCGTACAACACAGCCACCACCGCCTGCCCACCAAGGGGGGAATCCGCTACGCCGAGAGCGTTGATCAGGATGAGGTTATGGCTTTGGCTTCGCTGATGACCTACAAATGCGCTTTGGTGGACGTGCCGTTTGGCGGTGCCAAGGGCGGCATCAAGATCAACCCGGCCAACTACTCCGTGGAGCAACTCCAGAACATCACGCGCCGATACACCACGGAGCTGATCAAGAAAAACTTCATTGGCCCCGGCATTGATGTCCCCGCACCGGATTACGGTACCGGCCCGCGCGAAATGGCCTGGATTCTCGACACCTACCAGGCATTCCGCCACGGCGAAATTGATTCGATCGGCTGCGTGACCGGCAAGCCGGTCACGCAAAACGGCATCCGGGGCCGTGCAGAGGCTACCGGGCGCGGGGTTTTCTACGGTCTCCGGGAGTGCATGACCTATGCCGACGACATGAAAAGACTGGGCCTTACGCCCGGAATCGCTGGCAAGACCATGGTCATTCAGGGCCTTGGAAACGTGGGCAGCAACACGGGCACGATAAGCCGAAGCGAGGGCGATGTAAAGATTATAGGTGTGGCCGAGCGGGAAGGCTCCATCCACGATCCGAACGGCATAGACATTGACAAACTGCTTGCCTTCCGGCAGGAAACTGGTTCCATCATCGGTTTCCCCGGCACCAAGCACATCGGCGGCCCCTCGGCAGCACTCGAGTTAGAGTGCGATATTTTGGTTCCTGCCGCATTGGAAAACCAGATCACCATCGAAAACGCCGACCGGATCAAGGCCAAGGTCATCGCCGAAGCGGCCAACGGCCCAATCACTGCCGATGCCGACGTGGTGCTCCAGAAAAAAGGTATCCTGGTACTGCCCGACTTTTACATCAACGCGGGCGGTGTGACGGTGTCTTACTTCGAATGGCTGAAAAACCTCTCGCACCACCGTTTTGGCCGCTTGGAAAACCGCTTCCACCACAACGCCTTCACGGGCATCCTGAACAAGGTGGAGGAAATGACCGGCAAACAAGTGGCTCAGCGCGACCGCGATTTCCTGACCCGAGGCGGCACAGAGGTGGAATTGGTCAATTCCGGCTTGGAAGATACCATGATCACCGCCTATCAGCAGGTGCGCGAAACGTGGCGGCAAAAGGCCGGCGTTCCCGACATGCGGACGGCCGCGTTTATTTGTTCCATGCAAAAAATAGCAGGGGATTACGTCTCGATGGGTATTTTCCCGTAGAGGTTTCCGCCTCAACTTTTATCAGGTTGAACCCGTGTCGCAGATGGTCGAGCAATCGGCTTGCGCACGGATTCAGCCTTTTTTTGTGTTTTTCCGAGACCATTTGGGCATTTTTTTTGACAAATATTTTTTGGTCGAATTGATTTTGCAGGCCTATACGGCCCAAAAAATTGGCAACAAAAAGACAAATGGTATAAAAATCCAGAATTTACAAGGGTAATTCAAAATAGTGCTTGCACATTATTTTTTGCCGCCGTACCTTTGGGGAAATTTTACCGACCGAAATATTATTTTACAACACCATCGCGATATGTCAGACAAACTAGACCGGATTGATTTGAAAATACTTCGAATCCTTCAAGAGAACAGCAAGATTACCAATCTTGACCTTTCCAAAAAAATCGGGCTTTCTCCCGCCCCCACGCTGGAACGCGTGAAAAAATTAGAAACAAACGGCATCATCCAGAGCTACCACGCACAGGTAAACCCGCAACTTTTGGGCTTGAACGTCAAGACCTTTGTGCTGGTTTCCTTAGCGTGGAAGAGGGAAAACGCACTGAACAACTTTTTGGACAAAATCGCTCGGATTGACGAGATCACCGAGTGCTACATCATCACCGGCGAAGCCGACTTTTTGATGAAGATCGTGTGCAAAGACATCCCCACGTACGAGCAGTTGTTGTTTAAAACGCTGAGCCAGATCGAGGAAATCGAGCGCCTGAAAACACTGATGACGCTTTCCACGGTGAAGGATTCCAAAATTTTGCCCTTCGTTTACGAGGAAAAGATCGCTGAATAGTGATGAGCAATGAGTGATGAGTGATGAATAGCCCAACGTAGCACTTTTTTCGCTGTCAAGTCGGGCCATTCATCACTCATTTACTTAGAGCGTGTTTAAATTTCAGTCGCCGGGCTGCAAGCGGCAAATTTTGCTTCATACTGCGTTAAAATTTTTGCCGTAGGTACCCTGCTGCGACTGCAAATTTCGCCT
>JBEBHD010000281.1:0-6569 GCA_040080915.1 Saprospiraceae bacterium | reverse complement strand
GCTCACTCCGCTCACTCCGCTCACTCCGCTCACCCCGCTCACCCGCTCACCCGCTCACCCGCTCACCCGCTCACCCGCTCACCCGCTCACCCCGCTCACCCCGCTCACTATGCGCATTCTCATCCTCAACGGCCCAAACCTCAACCTGCTCGGCCAGCGCGAGCCGGAAATTTACGGCCACCAGTCCTTTGACGATTTTTTTCGCGACCTTAAAACCCGTTTCGACACCATCTCGTTGGACTATTTTCAGAGCAACCACGAGGGGGCGTTGATAGACAAACTTCACGATGCGGGCCGGCACGCCGATGGCATCGTTCTGAATGCCGGTGCTTACGCGCACACATCTATTGCGTTGGCCGATGCCGTGGCCGCCGTTGGCACGCCCACGGTGGAGGTACACATCAGCAATGTTTTTGCACGCGAGGCATACCGCCACCACTCCTGGTTGTCGGCCAAGTGCGTGGGTTCTATTGTCGGTCTCGGGCTGGAAGGGTACGCGCTGGCGGTGGAGTATTTGGTACGGCGGTCGGGTGCTACAAATGCGTGAAAATGGAACGTTATTGACGACACGATGCTAAGACCGAAGAAATGTAGAATAAAAGATTACATGAGTGATGATTACATGATTGCAGATTTTAGAAGTACCCGTAGCGTACACCTCAACTCCTGGTTGTTTGAACAGCATCCGAACACCCGCATCCCAAAAATCCCGCACTGTATTCATCATTCATCATTCATCATTTATCATTCATCATTTATCATTCATCATTCAAAAATGCTCGCACGGCACTAAAACTCACGGTTTGGTTGCAAAAATGTGCCTGGGCTGCTTCCGTTTCTGCTGCCGACGCGCCCAGGTAATTGAGGATATTCACGAGGTGCATGCGCATGTGCCCCTGCTGGATACCCGTGGTGACTAATGAGCGCACGGCAGCAAAATTCTGGGCTAGTCCAACTGCCGCCACGATCATCATCAGTTCGCGGGTCGAAGGGTTGCCGAGCATTTCCAGCGCCTGTTTGGCCAGCGGGTGCAGGGCCGTCAGGCCGCCCACGGTGCCTATAGGCAGCGGCAACGTCAGCTCGAAACGGAGCAGCCTGTTTGTCTGACTGGCCCGGCTCAGGCTGCGGTACTGCCCGCTGCGGCAGGCGTAGGCGTGGCCGCAGGCTTCCACGGCGCGGAAGTCGTTGCCCGTGGCGAGCACGACAGCGTCTATTCCGTTGAAAATTCCTTTGTTGTGCGTTACGGCCCGGTAGGGGTCAATCTCGGCGATTCGGACGGCTGTGCAAAAACGATCCACAGCTGCGCTGCCGGGCAAGCCTGCGTTGCGGGCGAGGTCTTCAAGTTCGCTTTCGGGGCATTCCACCCATGCCCGGACGAGGCAATCGGGCGTGTAGTTGGACAGGATGCACATGACCACCTCCACGTCGCGCTCGTTTTCAGCCACCTCGGGGGCGGTTTCCATAAAAAATTCCAGTTGCTCGCCGAAGCGCTCCAGCACGGAGTTGATGAAATTGGCGCCCATGCTGTCGCAGGTCTCGAACGCGGCGCGGAGCTGGTAGTATTCCGGTTCCAGGTGGGTAAAATCGAGCAGTTCGATGTCCAGCAAGCCACCGCCGCGCCGCCGCATATTGGCCGTCAGGTCGTCGCATGAACGGGCGAGGTGGGTTTTGAGTGCGGGAAACAAGGTTTGCAAACGACCCGGGTTGCCGCCCCAACGGAAATGTACCTGGCCTAATTTGACCGTGCCCAGCACTTCGGCGCGAAAACCGCCCCTGTCGAGCCAAAACTTGGCTGCGCTGGCTGCTGCTGCCACCACGCTGCTCTCCTCGATCACCATTGGCACGGCGTACGCTTGCCCGTTGATCAGAAAATTGGGTGCCACACTGAAGGGAAGCGTGAAGTTGCTGACCGCGTTTTCCGTAAACCCGTCAATGATACGCTGCTGTTCAGCGGGACGATGCCACACCTCCAGGTTTGATTCGGCTGTGCGCCGCTTGCTCACTAATTGTAAAGCACTAATCTGTCAGTTTGCTCGCTTTGAAACACCTAACTGCACACCGCCACCAACCTTCTAACCCCCTAACCAGCCCCTTGCGGGGTGACAAAAAACCAGAAACCCTCTAACCAGAATCCCCTTCTCGCAACGCTTCCCAGTATTCCACGGCCCGGCGGGTGTGGGGGATGCAGATGGAACCGCCGACAAGGTTAGCCACGGCAAAAATTTCAAAAACCTGATCGGTGGTAATGCCGAGTTGGTGGCACTTGCCAAGGTGGTACTTGATACAATCGTCGCAACGGAGCACCATGCTGGCCACGAGGCCAAGCATTTCCTTGGTCTTCACGTCAAGGGCACCCTCTTGGTAGGTTTGGTTGTCGAGGCTCCAAAATCGTTTGATGACCTTGTTGTCGTGGGCCAAGATGCGCTCGTTCATACGGGCGCGGTAGTCGTTGAATTCCTGTACGATGGACATGTTTTGTGTGTGGTGTGTGTTTCAAATTGTTGCCGACCGAAGGAACACCCAACGCAGCAGGGCCTCCAACAAAAGCAGCACAACGGCTGCTCCAACGAGCCAGTGAAAAAACTCGGTCGTTTTGCGGACGGTAGTCACGTCAATCTTGGTTTTTTCCAAACGGTCAATCTCGTCGTATATGCCTGCCAGTTCCTGCTCCGACCAGGCCCGGTAAAACCGCCCCCCGGTCGTTGAGGCGATTTCCACCAACAACTCCGTGTCAAATTCCATGTGCCTCGGAGCATAGTCGTAGGTGCCGTCGGGGTTGCGCCGGGCGGGCGACATCACGATCCCGTTGGTGCCGATGCCAACGGTGTACACCCGCACACCGAGTGTCTGCGCGATTTGGGCCGCTTGGCGGGGCGAAATGTAGCCGGCGTTGTTCTCGCCGTCGGTCAGCAGGATGACTACCTTGCTTTTGGATGGGCTGTCCTTCAGGCGGTTGACCGCCGTGGCCAAGCCCATGCCCACTGCCGTGCCGTCCTCGAGGCGGCCCACGGCAAGGTCGCGCAGAAACTGCTGCACCACTTCCTTGTCGGTCGTCAACGGGCACTGCGTGAATGCCTCGGCGGAAAAAGCCACTAGGCCGATCCGGTCGTGCGGGCGTTTTTTCACAAAATCGGCGGCCACCTGTTTGGCCACCTGCAATCGGTCGGGATCAAAGTCGCGGCTCAGCATGCTGGGCGAAATGTCGAGCGACAACACAATGTCCACAGCATCGGCGGTTATTTTTTGCTCCTGCCACTGGCGTTGCGGACGGGCCATGGCCACAGCCAAAAACGCGAGCGCAGCCCACCGAAATGCCGGCAACCAGCGCCGGAATTGCGTTCGCCAAGTGCCGCGGGTTTGCAGCACCGCCCGGTCGGGCAGGTACAGCACCAGGCGCGACTGCCCCCCTTCTCGGCGGTGCCGGCTGATGAGCAAGGGTAAAACGAGCAGCAACAAAAGCCACCAAGGCTGGGCAAACGTCACAGTTGAATTGTTTTTTGTCAAAAAAAATCACCCGTGTGCAATGGCGTGTGCGCGTTTTTCAAAAAAACGCAGCAACGCCTGCACGTACGAGTCGGTAGTCGGCAGGCTGACGAAATCGGCACCCGCACGGCCAAACATTTCCCGAAGGGCCTGCACACGGCGGTCGAAGTGCTGGGCGTAGGCATTCCGAAAATTCGGGTCGGAGGTGTCCACCCAACCCACGTCCTTCGACTCAGCATCGGTCACGCGCAAGAGGCCCACATCGGGCAGCGTGCGCTCGCGGATGTCCCACGTGTGCAGCCCGATGCAGTCGTGCCGTTTGGAAAAAATGCGCAGCGGTGCCTCGAAACCGTCGGACAAAAAATCGGAGAGGAGGAAGCAGACGCTGCGTTTGCGCAGCACGTTGCGGGCGTACTGGAGTGCTCCGGCCACGTTGGTGCCGCGGCCGACAGGTTTCAGGTTGAGCAGTTCGCGGATGATGCGCAGGGTGTGCTGACGGCCTTTTTGGGGCGGGATGAAGCATTCCACCCGGTCGGAAAAGAGCAGCAGCCCCACCTTGTCGTTGTTGGCGATGGCCGAAAACGCGAGCACGGCGCACACCTCAGTCATCACATCCTGTTTGGACTGGCCGGTGGTGCCAAAAAGCGAGGATGCGCTCACATCCACTAACAGGACGACCGTCATCTCGCGCTCCTCCTCAAAAATCTTGACGTGCGCTTCGCCGGTGCGTGCAGTCACGTTCCAGTCAATGGCCCGCACATCGTCGCCCGGCTGGTACACGCGCACCTCGCTGAACAGCATACCGCGCCCCTTGAAAGCGCTGTGGTAGCCGCCGGTGAACAGGTGGCGGCTCAGCCCCCGGGTCTTGATCTCGATCTTGCGTACTTTTTTGAGCAGGTCTTCCATGCTGGCGGTCGTGCAATTGCCGGGGCGAATGTCGGAATTCCTGCGGTGGTTGTGGTAGCATGCATTCTGGGGCAAGCATTTTCCTGAAAAAAAACCTGCCCCCGCCCAACTCGCCAACCCCTACTTTTGCCCAAATTTTTTACTCAAAACGTGGAAACACCCGATCACAACACCCCGCTGGAAACAGCCCAGTACACGATCCGAACGGAGGCAGAGGCCCTGCTCGCCCTTGCCGACAGCCTCGACGACACGACCGATTTTGTGGCCTGCATTACCGCCATACACCGCAGCGCGGGGCGGGTCATCCTGACCGGCATCGGCAAAAGCGCGATCGTGGCCCAAAAAATCGCGGCCACGCTCAATTCAACCGGCCAGCCCGCTCTGTTTTTGCACGCCGCCGATGCCATACACGGCGACCTCGGCATGGTGCAGCCCGGCGATGTGGTGCTGTGCCTCTCCAAAAGCGGCGAAACTCCCGAAATAAAAGTGCTCGTACCGTTGGTCAAAAACTTCGGCAATTGCCTCATAGCCATCACCGCCAACCGCTCGAGCAGCCTTGCCCGACAGGCCGATTTTGTGCTCTGGACACCCGTGCTGCACGAAGCCGACCCGAACAACCTGGCACCCACCGTCAGCACCACGGCGCAGATGGCCCTCGGCGACGCGATCGCGATGGCTTTGGTGGCATTGAGAGGGTTCTCGCCCTCCGATTTCGCCAAATTCCACCCCGGCGGGTCATTAGGCAAGCAGTTGTACCTGCGCGTACACGAGCTCTGCGCCCTGCACGAGCGGCCCTCGGTGGGGCCCGATGCATCGCTGCACGCTGTCATTCTGGAAATTTCGTCCAAGCGCCTCGGTGCCACTGCCGTGCTCGACGAGGCCGGTGCCCTCTTAGGCGTGATCACCGACGGCGACCTGCGCCGCATGCTGGAAAAATCAACGGATTTTTCGGGCATTACCGCCAGCCAGATCATGACCCCGGCACCCAAGTCCATCGGCGCGGGTGCGTTGGCCGTTCATGCACTGGAGCGGATGCGCCGACATTCCATCACCCAGCTCATCGTGCTGGACGAGGAGCACCGGTACGCTGGCATCGTGCATTTGCACGATCTGGTGCGGGAGGGGTTGGTTTGAGGCGCGTGAAATTTTTCAAGAAAAATCAATTCAGCACATCCACGTCCCGCAGCACTTCCAACAGCAGGGCGATGTCCTCGTAAAATTCACGCACCACCTCGTAGCTCACGGTGTTGCGGAACAACGACGGTTCCAGCAAGTCTTTGTCGCTCGTGAGCGCGATGAAAACCTTGTCGTTGATGATGGACAGGTACATTTCCTTTTCGCGGTTTACTTCCTGAAAACGCTGCCGGAAACGGAGGATGGCTTGCTGGAGGTCGTCGGAAAGCACGTCGCGCAGGCGTACATTGGGCGTGGCGTAGGTGTCGAAAACCGCCTCGAAGGCCGCCGAAAGGTGCTTGCGTATACGGCGGCCGCCAAACAGATGAAAAGCCCTTTCACTGCGGTTGAGGTACTTGCGGTACGCATCGGGCAGCAGCAAAATGCCGCCCTGCATATCGGCGCGACGAAAATCGCCCCAGAGAAAAACGCCCCGAAAAACGTAGTCGAGCCGGCTGCGCACGTCGGAAAACTCACGTACGCGCAGTTCGCACAGTTCGAAGGGCAGTTCGCGCACCCGCCCGGTGATGAGGTCCTCGGCCACATACTCATCCGCGCGAGTAAAAATTTTGCTCGACAAAAACTTGGCTTGCGGGATGCTGCCTTTGGCGCTATACCGAAACGAGTCGTAGTTCACATCGTTGTCCATAAAATCGAGTACCAATCCCACCACCCTCGGCTTAAACTCCCGGTAGTACACCTGCACACGAAATGCCAGATAGGCAATCCACAATCCGACGGGCACCATTAGCAGGAGTGTCACCACGAAAATCTGGACATACACCTGCAAAAAAACAACCCCTGTCAAAAGAAACACCGACAGACCCAGCAACCGCACAAGACGGCGTCGGCGCTGCTCCAGATTCAGCAGTTCCGGGTGGATGCTCTGGTTGTAAAAAAGCCGAAAATCGTGGTAAGCGTGCATTTTTAGCGGGTGAGCGGGTGAGCGGGTGAGCGGGTGAGCGGGTGAGCGGGTGAGCGGGTGAGCGGGTGAGCGGGTGAGCGGG
>JBEBHD010000280.1:0-6592 GCA_040080915.1 Saprospiraceae bacterium | reverse complement strand
ACGTCATGCTGAAAACTTGGCGACGTGAGGTATATACAGGAAACTGGCGCGAGGATAATCACCCCACCGAACACTCCACTCCCAGTTTTTCCATCTCCTGCGCAAAATCCGAGTCGGCGTTCACCTTGCGGTCGGTGGCAGAGAACGAAAGTGCGTTTTTGTTCGTCCGATCCACGAGACGCATCTTGAGCGCATGCTTCCCTTTGTGGGTTTTGCACACATGGTCGAGGCGGTCGAGCATCTCGTTGGTGAGCAGTTCCACGGGAATTTGCAGCGTGACGGTCGTGATCTGCGAGCCGCCGACGGATTCCATCAGTTCGACCTTTTCGGGACGGAATTCGTGCTCGTCGCTGTTGTAGCGTTGGCGGTAGGTGCCGGTGATGAACAGGCAGTTGCCTTCTTCGAACAGGTGTTTGAACTGGGCGTAATCGTTGCTGAACAGCGCAATTTCGAGGTTGCCGGAGTAGTCACTGACAGTGAACCGGCCCCAACCGGTGCCCTTCTGGCTGATGCGGTGTTCGGCTTTGGTCACGAATCCGGCGACGCGAATCTTTTGCCCCTTGAAATTTTCGATACGGTCGAGGGCACAGGTAGTCAGGTTTTCGACCTCGAACTTATAGTCGTCCAGCGGGTGCCCGCTCAGGTAAATGCCGATCACGTCGCGCTCACGCTGGAGCATGGTGAGCAGGTTCCAAGGGGTTACTTTGGGCGCTATCGGTTCAGGTATGCTCACGGAATCGGACAGATCGCCGAACAGGGAATTGACCGACATGATCTTGTCTCCCTGAAAGGCAGCACCATATTTGAGCAGGTGCTCGATGAAGGATTCGTACTTGTCGGATGCTGCGAAAAACGTGGCGCGTGCGCCGCCGCCATGGCCCTGCAGGGGCGGTATCTCGTCAAAAGCACCGGCAAAGGCGAGGCATTCCATGACCTTTTTGTTCACCGTGCGCAGGTTGATGCGGCGCATGAAGTCGAATATGTTGGTAAACGGCCCGTTTTGGTTGCGTTCCTGGATCAGGGCCTCCACGGCCGCTTCGCCCACACCTTTGATGGCACCCATGCCGTAGCGGATCACGCCGCGTTTGTTCACGGAGAAGTTTACGCCCGATTCGTTGATGTCGGGGCCTTTCACCTCGAGGCCCATGCGCTTGCACTCTTCGAGGGAAAACGTGGTTTTTTCGATTTGGCTCTGCGAGTGGGTGAGCACAGAGGCCATGTACTCCGAGGGATAATGGGCCTTGAGGTAGGCCGTTTGGTAGGCCACGAAGGCGTAGCAGGTGGAGTGGGACTTGTTGAAGGCGTAGGAAGCGAAGGCCTCCCAGTCAGTCCAGATTTTTTCGAGTTTGTCCTGCGGGTAGCCGTTCGCGGTGGCTCCTTCGATAAACTGGCCCTTCATTTTATTCAAAACGGCGATCTGTTTTTTCCCCATCGCCTTTCGCAGCACGTCGGCATCGCCTTTAGAAAAACCGGCCAATTTTTGCGACAGCAACATTACTTGCTCCTGGTATGTGCAAATTCCGTAAGTATCTTTCAAATACTCTTCCATTTCTGGAAGATCATACTGAATGGTTTCGCGCCCATGCTTACGGGCAATGAAATTCGGAATATACTCCAACGGCCCCGGTCGGTACAGCGCGTTCATGGCGATGAGGTCATCGAACTTGTCGGGTTTGAGCTCACGCAGGTACTTCTGCATACCGGCGCTTTCGAACTGGAACGTACCGTTGGTAGCCCCGGCCTGGTAGAGTTCATAGGTCTTGCGGTCGTCGAGCGGTATAGCGTCAATGTCAATCTTTAAACCGTGGTTCTGTTCGATCAACCGCAGAGCATCGCGCAGAATAGTCAGGGTTTTCAGGCCTAAAAAGTCCATCTTGATGACCCCTGCATCTTCGATGGTATTACCCTCGTACTGGGTGATGAGCAGTTCGGTTTCTTTGGACGTGTAAACGGGGATGATCTCGGTAAGGTCTTTGGGCGCGATGATGATACCGGCAGCGTGGATGCCGGTGTTGCGTACGGAACCTTCCAGCACGAGCGCTTCGCGCAGCACCTGCCCTTCGAGGGTTTCCACGGCGGCGAGGTGTTCGCGCAGTTTTTTGGCGTTTTCGATGTCGTCGGCCATGAGGCCCTCCTTGTCGCGCAGGGAGCCGTCGCCGTCTAACGGAGCGGTGAGCACGCGCTTGAGCGAGATGCCGGGCTTTTCGGGCACCAGTTTGGCGAGGGCGTTGGCCTGGTCGAGCGGCAGGTCGAGCACGCGGGCCACGTCCTTGATGGACATTTTGGCGGCCATCGTGCCGTAGGTAACGATCTGGGCCACCTGTTGGCGGCCGTACTTCTGCACCACGTAGTCCAGCACTTTTTGGCGGCCCTCGTCGTCGAAGTCGGTGTCAATATCGGGCATGCTCTTGCGGTCGGGGTTGAGGAAGCGCTCGAACAGGAGTTGGTACTTGATGGGGTCAATATTGGTAATGCCGATGCAGTAGGCCACTGCCGAACCGGCCGCCGAACCGCGCCCCGGGCCGATGAACACGCCGAGGTCGCGCCCGGCTTTGATGAAGTCGGACACGATAAGGAAGTACCCGGCAAAACCCATTGTTTTGACCGTGTTCAGTTCAAAATTGAGTCGTTCCTCGATTTCGGGGGTGATGGTGCGGTAGCGCTCACGGGCACCCTCAAAGGTGATATGGCGCAGGTAGTCGTCCTGAGTAGTGAATTCCTGCGGGATGACGAAGTTGGGCAGCAGGATGTCCTGTTTCAGTTTCAGGATTTCGCACTTGTCCACGATTTCCATCGTGTTGTCCAATGCGAAGGGCACGTCCTTAAAAAGAGCGCCCATTTCCGCTTGGGTCTTGAAGTAAAACTGGTCGTTCCAAAAAGCAAAACGCCCGCCTTTAACCACGGTGCCCTCGTCGGCAAACTCCCGGATGGCTGGCGTAGCCTGTTTCTCACCCGTGTTGATGCACAGCAGGATGTCGTGGGCGTTGTAGTCTTTTTGGTCTACGTAGTGCGAGTCGTTGGTGCAGATGACCTTCACGTTGTACTCCTTGGCCCAGCGGAGTAGTACCTCATTCACGCGGTCCTGTTCCGCCATCTGGTGGCGCTGGATTTCGATGTAGTAGTCCTCGCCGAAGATGTTGTACCACCACTCGAACTCCTTTTTGGCCTCTTCCTCGCTTTTTTTGAGAATGGCCTGGGGCACCATGGCTCCGATGCAACAAGTGGTGGCGATGAGCCCCTCGTGGTATTGCAGAATGAGCTCTTTGTCAATGCGCGGGTACTTGCCGTACAGGCCCTCCATGTAGCCGAGGGAGCAGAGTTTCACGAGGTTTTTGTAGCCCTCCGGGTTTTTGGCAAGGAAGAGCTGGTGGTAGCGTTTGTCGCGGTCTTCTTTGGTGAACGTGCGGCGGTGCCGATCGGCCACCACATAAAACTCACAGCCGACAATCGGCTTCACCCCCTCGTGTTTGGCAGCTTCGGCCACGAACTGGAACACGCCAAACATATTGCCGTGGTCGGTGATGGCCAGCGCCTTCATGCCGTCGTCCTTGGCTTTTTTGAACAAAGCCGGGATGGAGGCAGCCCCGTCGAGCAGGGAGTACTGGGTGTGGCAGTGGAGGTGGGCGAATGAGGGCATGGTAAAATAGTTCGTGAGCGGCCAGTGAGGCCGGATGCGGTGGATAACGGGCAAATTTAGGTCGTTCGGAAGCGATAACCGAGCATACCGCAGCACCAAGATTTTGTTGCCCCCGGTTACATTATTTCTGCACCACCAAACTCCCTCCCGTCATCTCCGCCGGTTTATCCAATCCCATCAGTTCGAGCAGTGTGGGGGCTACGTCGGCGAGGCGGCCGTGCCGGAGCGCGACGGTATTTTTCAGGTATTTGCTGACGAGGATACAGGGCACCGGGTTCATTGTGTGGGCGGTGTTGGGCGTTCCGTCGGGGTTGATCATGTAGTCGGAATTGCCGTGGTCGGCGATGATGAGACAGGCGTAACCATTTTCTTCGGCAAGCGGGACGATGCGGCTCAGGCACTGGTCCACCGTTTCGGCGGCCTTGACGGCGGCGCTGAACACGCCGGTATGGCCGACCATATCGGTGTTGGCAAAGTTGAGGCAAATGAAGTCCGGTTTGTTGTTGCGGATATCCTGAAGCACAGCCTCGGTGATTCCGAGGGCGCTCATCTCGGGCTGGAGGTCGTAAGTGGCCACTTTGGGCGAGGGGATCAGGATGCGGCGCTCGTTGTGGAACGGCTCCTCGGTTCCGCCGGAAAAGAAGAAGGTGACGTGCGGGTACTTCTCTGTTTCGGCGATGCGCACCTGCGAGAGACCCGCATCGGCGATCACCTCGCCGAGGGTCATGGCTACGTTGTCTTTTTCAAAAAGCACAAAAATGTTTTTGAACGACTCGTCGTAGCGCGTCATGGTCATGTAGTACAGCGGCACGGTTTTCATGCCGTGTTCCGGCATATCTGTTTGGTGGAGTACGGTGGTCAGTTCGCGCAGGCGGTCGGTGCGGAAGTTGAAACAGAGCACCACATCGCCGGTTTTGAGGGTAGCGAGGGGCTTGTTGTCGGGGCCGAGTCGGAGCATGGGCTTGAGGAACTCATCTGTCACGCCCGCTTGATAGGACTGCCGGATAGCCTCCGGAAAGTCGGTCACCAATTGGCCTTGCCCGTGTACGAGCATATCGTAGGCCAATTTGACGCGCTCCCAGCGTTTGTCGCGATCCATGGCATAGTACCGCCCAATGACGGAAGCGAGGCGAATGTTGCCGTACCCTTTGTCCCGGATATAGTTTTCCAGTTCTTCGATGAAACCTGCTCCGCTTTTCGGGTCACAGTCGCGCCCGTCGGTGAAAGCGTGGATGTACACTTTTCGGCCTTCCAATTCGCGGGCGATGTCACAAAGCGCCTTGAGGTGGTTGATGTGGGAATGCACGCCGCCATCGGACACTAATCCCACGAGGTGAATGTCCCGCATGGTAGACTTGGCGTAAATAAATGCCTGGGTGATCGTGAGGAGCGATTTCAACTGATCCTCCCGAACGGCCTTGTTGATCCGGGCCAGTTCCTGCCATACCACGCGGCCAGCACCGATGTTGAGGTGCCCGACCTCGGAGTTGCCCATTTGCCCCTCGGGCAGGCCCACGTCTTCGCCGTAGGTTACGAGGGTGCTGTTGGGACGGGTTTGGAACAGGTTGTCCATGAACGGGGTTTCGGCCTGCCGGATAGCATCGGCCTCGGGTTTTGGGCCAAGGCCCCAGCCGTCGAGGATGAGCAAAAAAGCGCGTGAATGTGCGAGCATAGAAAGGTTGGAGGGTTTGGGAGTTTTAGGGTTTGGGGGTTTCCGTTTTTTTGTCACCCCGCAAGGGGCGGATTTCTCTGGTTAAGAGGTTTCTGTTTGAAGGCCGGGCCGAAGGTAGGGTTTTTGCTACTGACCCAATCCCGCCCGCAGGATGTCGCGCTGACGCGTGGAGCGGGTGGGAAAAAGAAGTACGAAGGGTACCGGAAGGCGTGACTTCATTTCACTTTTTGCATTTGGACAAGCGAAAGGTAGCGTATCTGTTTTACACACCCAAGCCACTCACCAAGAAAGTTTTCAAACGAGCCGACTCACACCATCAACTACATGGACTTCGCCACTCGTTCCGTTGGCCGTTATTTTTGGCAACCTCGGATCATCAAGGCACTCCAAAAACATCCGGTTGGGGCAGGCCTTGCACACGTCCACATCCAGTTTTTGGTAAATAGTGCGGATGTCCCGGCAAATTGCACTACTCCCACTTCACCACCTTCCCCGCCCGCTGCACCGCGCCTTCGCACCACACCTCGTACACATACACCCCCTGCGCCAGCCCCGACACATCCACCTCCGATGCCGGTGCCAGCGGATCAAAAACCCGCTCCAGCACCAACCGCCCCGTCAGGTCGGGCAGCCGAAGACGGGCCGGGCCGCTGTACTGGCGGTTAGGTACTACCTTGAGTACTGTGCTCACCGGATTGGGAAACACCGAAAACGCCGGCAGCGGTGTGGGCGGGTTTATCGTGCTCACCACCGGCGAGCAGGGCAGACCGGGGTTGTCGGGCGGGCCGAGGCGGAAGTTGGGGAAGTAGGGGATGCCGACATAATATGATGGTAACTGAAGTCCATGCTGGTCAAAATTACAAGCAGTACCTTGCTCGTCTGGATTGTGAATGACGTGCATAACTCTTGTTGCATTCCCGGTGCTGAGATAAATTTTGCAATCCGGCCCGAGTTGGCAGTAGCCGAAGTTTGCGGGCAGTGGGTCTCCAAATCCGTCGTAAGTTCCGATCAGTTGTAAAGAAGATGGGTTGAGCGGATCCGTCAGATCCAGTTGAAATATTTTGGTGGTATTAGTCAGATACAGGTACCGACTGTTAGGCGACACGGCACAACCGCCGTACTTGATATCAATTTCTGGCGGGTCAGCGAAAACCATATTGGAAAGAATGCCAGTTTCTCGGTCAAAGTCAAAAATGTAGATGCCTTCGTCAGATTGTGAAAAAAAGCCCCTTCCCGCCGTTACTGTTCGGCTAGCCGAGCTATCTTGCAGTCTCAAATCAAGC
>JBEBHD010000279.1:0-6598 GCA_040080915.1 Saprospiraceae bacterium | reverse complement strand
CCTTTCCCCACCTCACTTTCCACCGTGATGCCGCCGCCCATGAGTTCGGCCAGTTCCTTGCTCAGGGCGAGGCCGATGCCGGTGCCTTCGCCGGTGCGCGTGTTGGAGGCATCTACTTGATAAAACCGGTTGAATACCTTGCTGAGCGCCTCAGGCGGGATGCCGATGCCAGTGTCTTTTACTTGAATGATGAATGATGAATGATGAATGATGAATTGGGCGGCACCGCCCGGCGCATGCTGTTTGCCAATGTCGGGTGGGTTTGAAGCCCTTCCGACGTTCATGTTCACAGCCACAGAGCCTCCTATCGGCGTAAATTTTAAGGCGTTGGAAATCAAATTGTTCAGCACCAATTCTACTTTGCCCGGATCAAACTCAAGGTTGGATATTTTTTCAGAAGTGGCCGAATCGCCGCGTTGAAGGGTCAACTTGATACCACGTTTCTCCGCCAAGGGCAAAAACCGCTCGAATACTTCGCGCACTGTTTGGCCCAAATCACCATACCGCAGGTCGAGCGTCATACCCCCGCTTTCGAGTTTGGCCATGTCGAGCAATTGGTTCACGAGGCCGAGCAGTTTGCGGCTGTTGGCCTCCGCCAAACGCACATTTTCGAAGGCTTCCGGGTCTTTTATTTTGGGCAAAGCCCGCCGCAGCGGCTCCAGCATCAAAGTCAGCGGGGTGCGGAACTCGTGCGTCACGTTGCTGAAAAAGTTGGTTTTCATTTGCTCCAAAGCCTTCACCCGCTCGGTCTCGCGGTGCTCGAAGGCGAGTTGCTCACGCTCTTTCACCCTTCGGATTTGAAATTGGTAGGCCCGCCAGCCCGCCCACGCGAGCAGCAGCAGGTAGCACAGGTAAGCCAAATTGGAGCGCCACCAGGGCGGGCGGATGGTCACCACGATCGAGTGTTCGGTCTCTTGCCATGCGCTTTCGCCGTTGCTGCCTTGCACCCGAAATGTGTAGCGCCCCGGCGCGAGGTGGGTGAAGTGCGCAAAGCGCTGGCCGCCGGTTTCCACCCAGTCCGCGTCCAGCCCTTCGAGGCGGTAGCGGTAGCGGTTTTGGGCAGGGGCGGTGAAATCGAGCGCAGCAAACTCGAAGGAAAGGTTGTTCTGCTCGTAGCTCAGGCGCAGTTCATGCAGGTGTTCCAAGGGGGCGTACAGCAGGTGCTTGGGCACTATTTCGTGGTTGATTTCTACGCCGACCACAAACACGGGCGGCGGTGTGGGGTCGGAGCGCAGTTCTTCCGGGAAAAAATGGTTCAGCCCGTTCACGCCCCCGAACAGCAGCTCGCCATTGGCCGATTTTGAAAATGCCTGAGTGTTGAACTCGTTGCCTTGCAAGCCTTTGGCAGCGGAGAATGTGGTGATGTCGAACGAGAGAAGGGCCTTATCGCGGGGCATCAGCCTGGCTAAGCCCTGATTGGTGCTGCACCACAGACTGACGGGTTGGGTGGCGGGGTTTTCGTTGCCCGGCAGTATGCCGTAGACGACATTGTCGGGCAGCCCGCCTTTGGTGGAGCTGGTAAGGTGCCGAACCTGCCCGCTTTGCAGGTCGAGCCGGTTGATGCCGCCGCCTTTGGTGCCCACCCAGAGTACGTCGCCAGGGCGCGCGGGGTCGGGCAGCAGACAAGCGATGGAGTTGCTGTTCAGGCCGCCCGGGTTTTTAGGGTCGGTTTTAAGGAGTTGAAAGTCAAGTAATTGCTCCTTTTGGGTACACCTGACCAGCCCACGCTGTGTACCCACCCACAGCACACCGTTGCCGTCTTCCGCCAAAGCTAAGGCGCGCACGTTGCTGGCATTTTCTCCAAAAAGAGCCGTGTAGTCGAAGTAATCGAAGCGGGCAGTCTGTGGATCGAACCGAACCAACTGACAGTTCGCCCCAGTCACCCAGACCTGTCCTTTCCTGCTGCGCAAAAGCCGAGCGTACACGTAGGGGGAGAAGCGAAACGGATAGGCCCGCGATACGCCGCTTTGGCGGTCTTCGTACCACAGTTCAGCCATACCGTTCTCCTGTTCGCCCCTGCCGAGCAGCCAGATGGGGCCGTCGGGCTGTATCCACATGTCCAGCAGCCGTTCGGATTTTTCTGGGAAAGCACGCTCCGTGCCGACCTTGCCACTCACCGGGTCGTAGGGGAATATCGCGTTTACGATTTTGCAGAAATACCTGCCCTCGGTGTCGTGCCACAGCCCCCAGATGCTGTTTCCGGCGGCCCCGGAGTGAAAAGCCTGCTTTCTGGGGTTGATCTTGCGCAGGCCGTAGCCCTGTGTCCCCACCCAGATGTTGCCGTTCCGGTCGGTGGCTACCGTCGTTATATCGGCATCTACCGACCAGTCCGGTTTTGAAAAATCCAGATCTTCGCCCGGCGAGAGGAGCCACAGCTGTTGGTTGATGCCCACCCACGTCATGCCGCTGGCAGCGCGCTTTACCATGAGCCACCTGGGGTTCAGGCCCTGCGGAAAATCGAGCCAGTCGGCTCTGCCGTTCCGTGCCCGGATCAGCCGGAGCGAAAAAGTAAGCCACCGGTCGCCAAGCGTTTCACCTTCCGATACCGGTCGCAGAAGCTCCTGCCCAGGTTCTGCCCGATACACTTTTTTGTTGGAATACATCAGCAGGCTGCCGCCGGGGCCAACATCCATTGCGAGCAGGGACTCCCCCCCTTCGTCACCGTGCTCGGCAGACTGGGGCAATTGGATCGGAAAATGGGTGACCTGTACCTGGTGGCTGAGCTGAGGTTCGGCAGGCAACTGCGTCGACCAGGCGGCAGGTATAGTGATTCGGATCAAAGAGCTGCCCCTTTGCAAGAAGTAAATGCTTCCGTCGGCGGCCTCTCGTATCGCGTACACATCAAACGATGCTGACTGATAACCGGGGGGGAGGTTCAGGGGAAAATGGTGAAATAGCCCACTGTGCGGGTCGTACAAATCCAACCCCTTGCTCTCGGTGCCTACCCAAAGCCAGCCGCGCGAGTCCTCAAAAAGCGCGGTCACCGTGTTTTCTGCGATGGAAAACGAATCGAAGGGATTGTTAGAAAACACCTTGAAATTGTAGCCGTCGTAACGGTTCAGCCCGTCCTTCGTGGCTGCCCAGAGGAAGCCGTCTCGGGTTTGCAGAAGGTCGAAGATCATGCCCTGCGAGAGGCCCTGTTCAATGGTCAGGGACTCAAACTGCGGAGACTGAGCAGCGGCGGCACAGGGCAGCGCGAACCACAGCAGCAGGGCGGGCAAGAAACGAAACGAAGATGACAGACTCATTTTGCAGAAAACCGATGGCGCGAAAAGCCTGCAAAAGTCATGCTTTTTTATGCAAAAAAGGAGGCCGCCTCATAAGTTGCAGTTATGAGGCAGTCTCCTTTTTTGAAAAACGTTCTGGCCCCTTGGATGTCAACGCATTTTGCCTTTCAAGACCCTGAACCGTTGCTCCAGCAGGTGCAAAAACAAACGCCTCCGCAGAAATTTCACACCGGTAAAGGGATGGTTTCGTTGCAATACTGGGCGGCAATTGCCAGGGCGCGGCCTCTCACTCCACCAACACCACCCGCCTCGTCGCCACCCCGCTCGCACTACGCACGCACAGGGTATAAACCCCCACCGCAGCGCCCGCCTCACGCAGGCTCACGGTAAGTTTCAACTCCTCCACAACTGCCAAGCGCCGCTCCCACACCAGCTGACCCAGGTCGCCGAAAAGCGAAACCGTCACGGCCTGGTCGGCAAAAACCGACAAATCAACCCAAACCCGGTCGGTCGTCGGATTGGGGTTAACGATGAGCGATGAGCGGTGAGCGATGAGTTGTTTGTCGTCCGCTGCCCGGTTCTCTGTGCCCTGTTCTCCGTAACTCGTCCCCTGTACCGTGATCACCTGCGTGCAGGTGACCGAGTTGCCACACAGGTCGGTAGCCCGCCAGGTGCGGGTCACGGTATAATCCGCCGAGCAGCCGCTGCCACTGGCCACGTTGCCGAGGAAAGTAACATTGGCGTAGCCGCAGGCATCTGTCGCCGTCGGGTTGGTCAGCGGCGGGAGGGGTTGGGTGCAAGAAACGGTAGTGGCCGCCGGAACCGAGGTGAACACCGGCGCACCACCGTCCGAGACTTGGATTGTCTGGGTGGCCGACGTGCTGTTGCCGCACGCATCGGTGGCACGCCACGTGCGCTTGAGCTGGTAGCTGACAGGACAGGTGCCGCTCACGCTCGTCTGGCCGAGGTAAGTCACCGTAACCGAGCCGCCACAGCCGTCGGAGGCCGTCGGGGTGCCCGCGGCGGGCGGGGTTTCCGTACAGGAAATGCTCGCGTCGGCGGGCAGGGCCGTGAACACCGGCTTGGTGTTGTCCACCACCGTGATGCGCTGGGTGACGGTACGGGTGTTGCCGCAGTTGTCGGCGGCTACCCAAGTGCGGGTCAGGGTGTAGGCGTTCGGGCAGGTGCCGGCAGTGTTTGTCTGGCCGACGTAGGTGATGGCCACCGAGGTGTCGCAGTTGTCCGTGGCCGTCGGCGTTGCCGGCCCGGGCACGGCGTTGCACTGAACCGTCACGTTGGCCGGTGTGCCGGTGAAGTTCGGTTTTTGGTTGTCAATCACCGTGATGCGCTGGGTGGCGGTTTTCGTGTTTCCACAGGCATCTGTGGCCGTCCACTGGCGGGTGATCGTGTATGCATCCGGGCAAGAGCCGGGCGCGGAGGCTTGGCCGTTGTAGGCCACCGTGACCGATCCGCTGCAGCCGTCGGAGGCCGTGGCGGTGCCCACGGCTGGCACACTGTTGCACTGCACCGTCACGTTCGCGGGCACGGAAGTGAACACCGGTTTGACATCGTCGAACACGGTGATCACCTGTGCGCACGTGCTGCTGTTGCCGGATGCGTCGGTGGCGCGGTAGGTCCGCGTGACGGTCTTGCGATTGGTGCAGGTCATACCCGTGGTCGCGTCGCTGACATGCGACTTGACCGGCGTGCTGCAGTTGTCGCTCGCAGACACGGCTGCCAAATTCACGGCAGGTACATCGCCCGCGCAAGAAACCGTGCTGGAAGCCGGACAGTTGATACCGGGTGCTACATTGTCGCCCGCAGTCACGGTTTTGGAACAACTGCCAGTGCAGCCGTTCGCGCCCGTCACTATCACTGTCGCCGTAAAAGTGCCCGACGCGCCAGCCGTCACGGTCACCGAAGAACCCGTGCCGGAACCCACCATCGTACCGTTGCCGCTCACCGACCAAGCGTACGCGCTCATGCCCGCAGGGGCCGAATACACGTTGCCAGCCGAGTTGGGGCACACCGAGTCAGGGCCTGTTACAGAACAAGTTGGCGGTGTGTTGACCTGTATCGTTTGGGTGGCAGACGCGGTGCAGCCATTTGCGTCTGTTACCGTCACCGTGTAGGTAGTGGTGGCAGTTGGCGCTACCGTGATTGTAGCCGTTGTCGCACTGGTGCTCCACTCGTAAGTGCCGCCGCCCGATGCGGTCAGGCTGACCGATGTTCCGGCACAGACAATCCCGTCATTGGGTGTGCCAGAGTTTTCCGATACCGAGATGCTTGCGCTGGCCAAGACGTTGACCGTCAAGGTTTTGGAACAACTGCTGGTGCAGCCGTTCGCGTCCGTCACCGTCACCATCGCCGTGAAAGTGCCCGGCGCGCCAGCCGTCACGGTCACCGAAGAACCCGTGCCGGAACCCACCATCGTACCGTTGCCGCTCACGGACCAACTGTACGCGCTCATTCCCGCAGGGGCCGAATACACGTTGCCAGCCGAGTTGGGGCACACTATGTCTGGCCCCGTTACGGGGCAGGAGGGTACTGGGTTGACCGTTATGGTTTGGGAGGCCGTCGCTGTGCAGCCGCCCACAGCCGTCACGGTCACGGTGTAAGTAGTGGTGGTACCTGGAAACACTGTGATAGCAGCCGTCGTCAGGCCAGTGCTCCATGCGTAGGTGCCGCCGCCCGTTGCGGTCAGGCTGACCGATGCTCCGGCACAGATGGTTCCATCATTGGGTGTGCCAGAGTTTTCCGAGGTCGTGATGCTTGCGTTGGTCAAGGCGTTGACCGTCACGGTTTTGGAGCAGGTGCTGGTACCGCCGTTCGCGTCCGTCACCGTCACCATTGTCGTAAAAGTGCCCGGCGTGCCAGCCGTCACGGTCACCGAAGAACCGGTGCTGGAACCCACCATCGTGCCGTTGCCGCTCACGGACCAACTGTACGCGCTCATGCCCGACGGGGCCGAATACACGTTGCCCGTTGAATTGGCGCAAACGACGGGGTTGGTTTCTTCAATGCAGTGCAAAAAAGTCACGAGGCTTTGCCAGCCGGAGAAATTTACATTGCCATCAGAATGAAATTTAAAGGTCAGGCAGCCCGAGGGGTGGGTCGAAACGAAGGTGGGCGGCAGTGCGGTGCCCCACCAGCCTCCGTCTGGGAAAGGATTTACTGGGTTTCCGCTCGAAAACAGGGGCGAACTGGTACTGTTCCCGTTGAAAATATACAGTGCATCAAACTCAGGCTCAATGTTGAAAGAGGAGAAACTGACCTGCGCCCGGTCACCGTTTTGGGTTGCGGTGGGGCAAAAAGTCACTGCCGTGTTGTCGCTCACGAAGTAGCCGTTCGAGTAGTTGTTGCTTGAACCG
>JBEBHD010000278.1:0-6601 GCA_040080915.1 Saprospiraceae bacterium | reverse complement strand
GTTTCTTAGAATTTATTTTTTGAAAGTTTTAGCCATTTTGCCGTTGATCGAAAACGCGTCAGGTGTCTTAACGGCCCGTTGGACACCCTTCTACTTTTGCCTTGTAATTGATTGTAAAAACAACCAAACTATGAGAAAAGGTAGAATTGAAAACCAGCCGCGCCAAGTTGCTGTACCGGCAAAAACGTATGCTTCCGTATCCACTCAAGCCAATCTTTGGCGCGAACGGTGCCGATCGTATTATTTGCTGCCAAGCCTCGTTGCGCTCTTTTTGATCTTCAGTTCCGGCAAGGCATGGGCGCAGTGCAACCCGACGGGCAACCCCACTCGGTACGAGTACACGATCAACCCGACCACGATGTTAAACATTGCAGGGCAGCAGTTTTGCACCTCGCAGTCCATGGGTACCAACTGTTGTGGAGGGCCGTCGTACCGGTGCCTCGATTTGGTTTTCAACCTGCAAAACGGCCCACAGGGCGAGCAGTTCGGGGCGAACTGCTCAGGAATCGTCAATTTGATGACTGCTCAGGGCAATTTTGATGCCCTGTATTTCAATATCGGCGTACCCAACCCGGCAGGCAACAACACCAACTGTTCCGCGCCCATCAGCATTGGCAACAATTACACGATAAGCGTGGCACTCACGGGCAACAACATGGGCCAGATCGTTGTGGACCTGACTGTGGTTAACAACATGGGGGTGACGGTTTTCAGTTCGTCCCAAACGGGCACAGCGGGCCAGGCGGTCATCCTGACCATGTGCAAGCCCGGTTTCGGCTGCGTGGAGGACGAGATCGTTTTCGGCTGCTGCGATGCCGATGCCACCATGACTCTGCTCCCCGGAGCACCCGACCGGATTTGCAACGGCGATTCCACGTCGCTGAAGTTCACGGGCATGAACGGCACGCCCCCCTACGCCGTGACCGTGCGCGCTACCAGTAGTTCGGACACATCGTATTTCAATGTGGTGGTGCCCACCGACAACGACGGCAACCCGAACATGGACATGGACACCATTTTTGTGAAACCAACCGATACAACGACCTACTGCGCCATCAGTGTGGAGGATGCCAACGGCTGTACGCAACCCTTGGACAGCCAGAAGGTAATGGTGATCGTACTGCCCATTCCTGCAGTGGATGCCGTGCCCAGCCAGACCGTCTGCAATGGTGCCCAGACAAGCCCAGTCGCGTTTTCCGGGCCGGTGCCCGGGACGGTTTTTAACTGGACAAACAACAACACAACCATCGGTCTGGCCGCTTTGGGCACAGGCAACATACCAGCCTTCATAGCGACAAACGCTACGAACGCACCCGTGACGGCCACGATAACCGTAACGCCCACATTTACCTCCAATGGCACGACTTGTACCGGGAGTCCAAAGCAATTTACCATAACCGTCAATCCCAGCCCAACAGTGCAACCTGTCGCCAATCAGCTGGTTTGCAAAGGCGAAACAACTACGGCAGTGAATTTTGCGGGCAGCGTACCGGGCACGGTTTTCAACTGGACAAACAGCAACACGGCCATCGGTCTGGCCGCTTCCGGCTCGGGCACAATCCCGCCGTTTGTGGCCCAAAATCCTGGAAATGCGCCCTTGGTGGGTACCATCATCATCACGCCGACTTTTACGAACAACGGCGTGGTCTGCACGGGCACACCCACCCAGTTTACGATCACAGTGGACCCGTTCCCGACGGTGTTTGCGGGTTTTGACCAGATAGTTTGTCAAAACCAGAATGCCGTGTTGTTGGCCACCCTCGGCGGTGGTGCCAACAGCGGTACCTGGACGGGCGGCTTGGGCACGTTCGCCAACCCGAACAGCCCCGGCACGAACTACACGCCCGCTCCGGCGGAGTACGGCACCACGGTCAAACTTGCGTTCACGACCATCAACCCGCCCGGACCGTGCCCGGCTGCTTCCGACACGGTGTTAGTCACGATCAATGCCCTGCCCATCGTAAACGCAGGCGCAGATATCCAGATTTGTAAAAACGAAAACCTCGACATGAGCAAACTGGGCGCGTCCATTCAGGCCAACGGCAGCGGGGTAACTTCGGGAACCTGGAGTACCAGTGGCACCGGCACATTCCAACCAGATAACGCTTTCCCGCCCGGTGCAACGACATACGTCCCGAGTGCAGCGGACCGTATAAATCCATCTGTGGTACTCACACTGACCAGTGCTGATCCGGCTGGGCCTTGCGCATCGGTGTCCGATCAGGTTATTTTGTTTTTCCAGCCCAACAGCGGCTTGGTTTGTAACGACAATGTGCAGATCGCGCTCGACCATACCGGCATGGCCGAAATAATGCCGGACGATGTGCTGGAAGCACCCCTCCCAAACGGCAAGTACCTCGTGGAGGTTTTCGTGAACGGCATCAAAGTCGGCAACAAAGTGGACTGCTCGCACATCGGCAAAAACGTGGTGGTGAAAGTCACCGACCTTTGCACCGGCTCGTATTGCACGACAACCGTCACGGTGGTGGACAATCTGGCTCCCACGATTATCTGCACGGATATCGAACTGATCTGTGCCATCACGAACCTCGACCCGGCCTACTTAGCCAACGTGCTTGGCATACCCGATGCCTACCCGGTGGTAAACGAAAATTGCGCCCAGTTCACCCTGACCCGCATTGACACATGGGTAGACCAGAACTGCAACGACAAATATATCGGCTACCTGCGCCGGGTTTGGACCGCTACGGATGCCAAGGGTAATAAAGCCTCCTGCACCCAGTACATCAATTTTGTGCAAAAAATGATCAGCGACCTGACGCTGCCCGCCGACATTACGCTGCAGTGCAATAGCGGGCCGGTGAACACTTCGCCCCAAGTGACGGGCGTACCCTACCTGACGCAGTTCGGGATGAATTTCCCGATCTGGCCGGAGAGCGGCTTTTGCCGCCTGTCGGCCACTTTCTCCGACAATAAACTGCCCTCCTGCGATGGCACATACGATATCGTGCGTACTTGGACGCTGTACGATGCCTGCAAACCAACCACACCTACGCAACCGACGACCAACCCGAAGTACTACGTTCAGATCATCCGGGTGTCGGACAAGTCCGGGCCATCGTTTGTGTGCCCGCCCGATATGACGACGAGCACCGACCCGTTGAGTTGTTGCGCTACGTTTGACCTGCCCGATGTGGCCCTGAGCGATGCCTGTTCCCGCATAAAATCGGCCCGGGCCTTGGTTCAGGTACGCCACCCCATTACCGGCGACGTGCTGGTCACGCACGAGGTGATTGGCACGCTTGTTCCGTTCCCAGGCAACAATCCCAACAACCCTGATACCCTGGCGGTGTTTGGTTTTACGCCGTGCTTGCCGGAAGGCCTGCATACTGTGACCTATTATTTTGAAGACAATTGCGGAAACGAAGCCGACTGTTCCTTTGACCTGACGGTAAAAGACCTCGTGCCGCCGGTGGCTGCCTGCGACGAGATCACTCAGATCGCGCTGGGCATTGACGGGATGAACTTCACCAATGCCACCACCTTCGACGACGGCTCGTATGACGTGTGCTCAAACGTGTACTTCAAGGCAAGGCGGCGAGACACCAGTTCCTGTCAGTCCAACGACATGTTTTACGACCAGGTCAAATTCTGCTGCGAGGACATCGGCGACACGGTCATCGTCATCCTGCGCGTGTACGACGCGCCCGTGCCGCCGGGGCCGGTGCCCCTCACATTTATGAGCGGCAACTACAACGAGTGCGAAGTGCAGGTGTACATCGAGGATAAACTAAAACCGACCTGTACGCCGCCAGCCAGCGTGACGGTACACTGCGACAGTTTTGACCCCAGTCTATGGGCTTATGGCATGGCCACGGGCACCGATAACTGCTGTATTGACACAATCACTACGTTGGTGAACCTGAACTTGTTCGACACGGTTTGCAACCGCGGCACCATCACCCGCACATTCCGTGTATTTGATTGCGGCGGCCAGTCCACCACTTGTACACAGCGTATTGTATCGGAATACAACCAAAATTATTACATCCGCTTCCCCAATGACTGGAACGTGACGGAGTGCAACAGCGGGTTCAACAACTTTGGTCAGCCCGAATTTTTTGGAAAAGACTGCGAGCTGCTCGGTGTGACATACACGGACGTGATCTACACCGTGGTGCCCGATGCCTGCTTCAAAATTGAACGAAACTGGACGATCATCAACTGGTGTACGTTCGACCCGAACAAGCCCTGTATTGAGGTGCCCAATCCCAACCCGAACTCTTTGGGTGATCACCCATCCAACCTCGTGGGGCCGGTCGTATCGCCCATGGGAACCTTGGCACCGTGGGCACCCTCAAATGTGCGCATCAGCCCAACTGACCTGCAGCCTACCAATTTCAGCACCTTCTGGTCGGCTAATGCCAACTGCTACAAATACCGCCAGATCATCAAGATCACCGACAAACAAGTGCCCGTGATCCAGTGCCCGGCCAGCCCCGTAGAGCAGTGCGACCTGACTACGAACGACCCTCAATTGTGGAACGAGAGCTATTGGTCCGACAAAGTCACCGGCAGCCACAACCTGTGCGAGGGGCCTGTAGATTTGTGCATCACAGCTACCGACGACTGCTCGCAGGCCGACATATTCGTGCGCTACCTGTTGTTCCTCGACCTCGACAACAACGGCGACATGGAAACGGTGATCAACAGCGTGAACCCGCCCCCGCCCGGTATGGTGTTTTTTGGCAACGCCAACAACCCGAACTACGGCGGCGGCACGCTGCGGGCGTTCGACCACCGCGTGGTGGCTGCAAACATGAAGTACCAGTTTGCCCTGCAAACGACCGTTTCGGGCACCAATCTGGCGGCCTGCCTGCGCTGGAACACACAGTTGGAGCCGAGCAAGTTTGTGGTACCCGAATTGCCCTATGGATCGCACAAAATCAAGTGGATCGTGCAAGATGGCTGCGGAAACGAAAAAATTTGCGAGTACACATTTGTGTCCAAGGACTGCAAGGCACCCACCGTCACCTGCCTCAACGGCCTGAGCACCAACCTCATGCCCACCAAGATGATCTCGATTGGTTACCAGTTTTTTGTCAAGGACGCATACGACAACTGCTCGCCGTCCAACCTGCTTATCTTCGGCATTCGCAAGGCCAACTCGGGCACGGGCTTTCCGTTCAACCCTGACGGCACGCCGCAAACGAGCGTGGTTTTTGACTGCTCCAACCTCGGCTTCAACTTGGTTGAAATTTGGGCCATGGACCTGGCTGGGAACGCTGATTTCTGTACCACTTACATCCACGTTCAGGACAATGCCGGGGTGTGCAACTCGAACAATGCCGCTGTAGCGGGCATGCTGCAAACGGAAAGCGGTCAAGGGTTGGAGGACGTGAACGTGCAGATCAAAGTGACCACGGTTGCCGGGCAGCCGCCGTTCAACATCATCACTTCGACCGATCAGGAGGGCTATTTCCTGCAACCGAACGCCTTGCCTCCGACCGCCAGCGCCGTCATCGAACCAGTCAAGGACAACGACCCGCTGAACGGTGTGAGCACGTTCGACCTCGTGCTCATCAACAAGCACATCCTTGGCATCGAGCCGCTGATGTCGCCCTACAAAATGATCGCTGCGGATGCCAACGGAAACCGCTCGATCACGACGGCGGACATCGTGGAACTGCGCAAACTCATCCTCGGCATTTACACCGATCTGCCCGGCAACACGTCGTGGCGATTTGTGGACAAAAACTTCTCGTTCCCCAACCCGAGCAACCCGTTCCAGACACTTTTCCCGGAAACGAAGGAAATCGTGGATCCGCAGACCCACCAGATGTACGAGGACTTTGTGGCGGTGAAAACCGGCGACGTGAGCGGCAACGCGGTCACCAGCAGCCTGTTGCTGACCGAAGACCGAACCATCGGCACATTGCATTTTGATGTGGATGACCAAATGGTGCAGGCTGGCGAAACCTATACCGTGGAAATGCGGCTTGTCGAAGCGGCGGTTGGTTACCAGTTCACCTTGTTCCATCCCGGGCTTAAAGTAGTAGATATTCGCCCTGGCGGTGGAATGAGTGCCGATAATTTTGGGATTTTCCCACATGAACAAGCACTGACGGCCTCGTATTCTTCAACCGAAACAGTCGGCGGGTTTGCGGTCACGTTCCGGGCTGAACAATCGGGCATGCTGAGTCAAATATTGAGCCTGTCCAGTCGGATTACCCGCGCCGAGGCCTACCGTTCCGCTGCGGCGGGCACATCGGGAGCGGCCCAGGAGATGCTCGAAGTGGCCTTGCGATTCAATGCAGAAAACACGGCCACTGTCGCCGGAGTAGGCTTCGAATTGTACCAAAACCAACCTAACCCGTGGACCAACCGCACCCGACTCGGTTTCCACCTGCCCGAAACCGCCGATGCGATGCTGACCGTGTACGACGAAGCGGGCAGGGTGCTGTTCACTCGATCCGATACCTACCCACGCGGTTACAACTCGGTGGTGGTGGACAATACCGTGCTCAGTGCGGCGGGCGTGCTGTTTTACAAATTGGAAACGGCGAAGGGGAATGCGGTGCGGAGGATGATCAAGATGTAGGCGGGAAACCTGTCATGGGCTGCCCGAAAAACACTGGGC
>JBEBHD010000277.1:0-6613 GCA_040080915.1 Saprospiraceae bacterium | reverse complement strand
TAGGGGTTAGGGGGGGGCAAGTTAGGGATTGAGGCCGAGGGCTTTCCACATTTTGGTGTGTATTTCGGTGTTTTCGTAGATGCCGGAAAACAGGTCGGCTTTGGGACCGAAGGCGTACACGGGCACCAAGGCCGCTGAGTGCAAGCGCGTGGCAAAGGCTGGAGTGAACCGCCTTCCGCTCGCGTCGGGGATCAGGCCGAGGCCGCCGCACTCGTGGTCGCCGGTGACGATGACGAGCGTTTCGCCGTTGGACTGGGCGAAACGGAGGGCAGCGGCGACGGTGGCATCGAAATCCAGCATTTCGGACTTGAGCCAGTCCGGGTCATTGGCGTGCAAGGCCCAGTCAATCTGGCTGCCTTCTACCATCAGGAAAAAACCTTTTTCGCTGCGTTTTTTTAGGTAGTCGCACACCTTGGTCGTTGCTGTGGGCAAATAATTGCGGCCGACGAGGGCGCTTTCCGGTTCGCGGTCGGCGGTGAAAAGCATGAACGGAGCGGAACCGTCCAATGGGGCGCGGTTCAGGGATGTACCGGACAGCACCGAATAACCGCGCTGGCGCAGGGAATCGAGCAGGTTTTTTTTGTCGGGGCGGTCGTCGAAGTAGCCTTTGCCGCCGCCAACGAAGCAATCGAGGGGCGTGCTCAAATAGTCTTCCGCGATGGCTTCGGTGAACGCGCGAATATCCTGATGCGCGATGAACGCGGCGGGCGTGGCGTGCGTGGCCGAGCAGGTTACGACCATGCCGGTTGCCCAACCACGGGAGTCCAGTTCTTCGAGGATGGAGCGGCAGGGGGTGTAATCGGGCGGCACCACACCGATGCCACCGTTTTTGGTTTTTTGGCCGCAGGCAAACGCCGTGGCACCAGCAGCGGAATCGGTCACGCGCTCGTCGTACGCATGGCTTTTGTGAAAACCGAGAAAAGCGAAGCGCTCCCAGACCGACTTGCCCGCACCTTTCCAGTAAATGCCTGCCGACACCTGAGTCGCAGCCATGCCATCGCCGATGAGCAGGATGATGTTTTTGGGCTGTTCGGCAAAAGGCACGGATGGTTCTACGGGCACCAGTTTGCTCGCCGAGGAGCAGGCCAGAATCAACAACAGCAAAGGCAGGGAAACACGGAGTAGCATAAATTTCAATTATTGCATCAGCAGCCCGTCCCGCATTTCCAAACAGCGGTCGGACAGGTCGGCAAGTTCTTTGTTGTGGGTGACGATGACAAATGTTTGGCCATGATCGTCTCGGAGCCGGCGGATCAGTTGGTGCATATCGCTGGAGGCAGCGCTATCGAGGTTGCCCGTTGGTTCGTCGGCGAAAATGATGTCGGGCTGGTTGACGAGCGCTCGCGCTACGGCCACGCGCTGCTGTTCGCCACCGCTGAGTTCCGTCGGCTTGTGTTGCAGGCGGTGCGATAGGCCGAGGTAATCGAGCAATTCGGTGGCGCGTTTTTTCACAGCCTCTTCCGGTTTTTTTTGGATAAAACCCGGTATGCACACATTTTCAAGGGCCGTAAACTCGGGCAGGAGGTGATGAAATTGAAAAACAAAACCGATATGTTGGTTGCGAAAGGCCGCCAGGCGACGTGCGGCTAGCTGCCGCACTAAGGTCTGGTTGATGGAAACTTCGCCCGAATCGGCGTTGTCCAAGGTGCCGAGTATGTGCAACAACGTACTTTTGCCCGATCCGGATTTACCGACGATGCTGACGATCTCGCCTTGCGAAACCGAGAGGTGTACTCCCTTCAGGATTTGAAGAGTTCCGAATGATTTGCGTATGTTGTTGGCTTCCAAAACCATTGACGAGACTGTTGTTCGTTTTTTCGCTCATTTGAGCCGCGCAAAGATATGTTTCCAAACCATGAACTTGGCTCTTGACATTGGCAATACCCGAACGAAATCGGGAATTTTTGAGGGTAACCGCTTGGTCGAGCAAGCGGTTTGGCCCGACTGGACGTTAGACGAACTGTTGGGCTACGGTACGGAGGCTGGCGCGAATCGCGTGGTCTTTTCCTCGGTGGCCGTACACGACCCCGAAATGCTCCGACGAATGACCGAAGCCTTTACTGTAGCAATGGAACTGACAAACGAGATACCTTTGCCGTTCCGAAACGCCTACCGCACGCCGGAAACCCTGGGCAAGGATCGTTTGGCCGCTGTGGCCGGTGCACAGGCCTTGTTTCCAGGCCGAAACTGCATGGTGGTGGACTGCGGCACGTGCATCAAGTACGAGCTCCTGCTCGGCGAAGGAGTGTACCTCGGTGGAAATATCGCACCGGGGGCAACCATGCGGCTGCGTGCGATGCATACCTTTACCGCCCGTTTGCCGGAGGCACCCATGGCGATGCCGGACGATGCGGTGGGAAACAGTACCGAAACTGCCCTTCAAAACGGTGCCCTTCGCGGTGCCGTGCTGGAGATCGAGGGCTTTGCCCGGGCCTATCGGGAACGCACGGGAGAACTGACGATTTTGCTTACCGGCGGCGATGCCGATTTTTTTAAACAACACCTCAACGACCCGGAAATACAGGTTTGGCCCCACCTGACCCTGCATGGCTTAAATCACATCCTGACATACAATGCAACTATCCATCCAACACCCTGAAAAACTGATGACCGGCATGCACCCGAAAAACACGTTGATTCTCTTATCCCTTGTTCTTTCGTCGGCAGCCCTCTGGGCACAGCCCAAACAAAACTCTCCTTACTCGCGCTACGGCCTCGGTGACCCGATCAACCAATTTTTCGCCACACAGGCGGGCATGGGCGGGCAGACGGCGGCATTTCACGACCCGTTTCACCTCAACACCACCAACCCCGCATCGTACGCTTTCCTGCGCGCCACCACGTTCGAGGCTGGCTTGTTTGCCAAAAGGAGCGAGTATGAATCCTCCAGGTCGTCGCTCACCAACTGGAGCGGCAACCTCGCCTACCTCGCCTTGGGCTTCCCACTGAAAAGCCCGATCAACGAAGTGCTCGACAAAGAAAAATCAGACTGGCACTACGGCATGGGCCTGACCCTGACACCGTTCACCGTAGTCGGTTACAACGTGAATACGATTGACACCCTGCCCGATTTCGGCATTGTATCGAACACCTTTGAGGGCAATGGCGGCACCTACCGCCTCAACTGGAACAACGCCGTGAAGTACAAAAATACGGCTGTTGGCCTCAGTATCGGCTGGCTGTTCGGCAAAAACACCTACGAAAACACCACGATCTTTGAGGACTCACTGCCCACTTTCGTCAGCACACGCCGCGACGACATTCGCGTCAGCGGACTATCGTGGAGCCTCGGCGTGCAGCACGACATTGTGCTGAAATACGCCCAAAACGACAAGACACTGCCTTCCCGTTGGATCACCATCGGCGCTACGGGCGAGGGCACACACAACCTCACGTCCACAGCCGACCAGTTGTTCGTGCGCAGCCGGGGCAAAGGTGCCAATGGCCAGTACACCAGTGCCGACACGTTGTTGCTCAATTCAAACTTGGAAGGCACCATCACCTTGCCAGCCACGTTCCGCATTGGCGTTCAGTATGTGGTGGCCAACAAACTGCGCATCGGCGGCCAGTACGACTACGAAGGCTGGTCGGTGTTCAAAAACGATGCTCGCCTCAACGATGCCGGATTTCGCAACACGTCCTCTTTTTCTGTCGGCATGGAGTACGTGCCCGACCACATTTCGTACAACCGCTACACCAAACGCATGCGTTACCGACTTGGCGGCTACCTCCGCCAAGACCCCCGCGTGGTCAGCGGCAAAGGGTTGGACGATATTGGTTTCACGGCTGGCCTCGGCTTTCCGATTCTGTTACCGCGCCAGCAGTCGTCGTTCATCAACCTCGCTTTCGAGTACGGAAAAATCGGCTCCGACACACCCGTAGAAGAGTCCTACTTCCGTATCACGCTCGGATTCGTGCTGAACGACAACTCGTGGTTCTACAAACGCCGCTTTGAGTGACGAATGCACCGCAGAGGCGCAGAGTTTTAGGCAATCAATACTCCGCGCCTCTGCCTTGAAACGTATTCAAACCGTCTTTGCAAGAAGGAAGTTGATATAAACCTCGTCTTGGTTGTTGATGCCCAAGCGGTTGTTGGTCAGGTGCAGCAGGCTCGGCAGTGCTTTTTCGAGGTTGTCGCCCAGTTCGGCGAGGATCAATTGGTTGCCCCGAAACCAGCGCAACCATTCGGGTTGCTCCTGATCAAACTTCTCGTTTTTGAGTGCCAGCCACAGTTCCGACACGGCCAGCCGCAAGTCTTCGCGTTGTGGCTCGAACGCCACCTCGAAGTCGCCCCGAAGGGCTTGCTGCCAACCGGCATTTCCGCCCTCTTTTTCAGCAGGCTGGAAAAACAACTCCATCCACTGCGAACAGAGCTGATCAAAATACCATGCGGTTTTTTCCCGATCCCAACCGAGCGAAAAAACCGTGACAACGTGCAGCCGAAGCGCATCGAAAAGGGCATCGCCGTAGGTGAACGGACGGTTCAGGCGATCGAGCACCACACGCGTGGACACGTGAAAATACTCCTCTACCCAAGGCATGGTGTCAGCATCGCCGAAGCGGTCCGTTTCAGGGAAGTACGGCACTGGCTCCAACGTGCCCCGTTCAAAAAACCAGTCCTCTAATTTGGGTTGTAGCGCGTCAAGCCAAGCCACTTCCCCACGCAGGCGCAGCCGGATGTGCGGGCCTTTTTCGTCTTCATATCGGATAAAAAAGGCACGAGCGCCCTTGCTCGGCCATATATGTTGCTCCAAAAACGGGCGGACGGCGCGAGCCAAAAACACGTCCAGCGTTTCGTTCGGGTAAATGTGGCAGGAAAACCAGTTCTGATTCATGCCGCGAAGGAACGGCATGTTTTTTAAATAAAAATTACTTGGCTGTAAGTTTGGCTATTGAAAATACGCCGTTACCTTTGCGGTTCAAAATCGCGGAGTGGAGCAGTTGGTAGCTCGTTGGGCTCATAACCCAAAGGTCGTAGGTTCAAGTCCTGCCTCCGCCACCAGCAAACATGAGTCGTCCAGGATAACCGGGATGGCTCATTTTGTTTTAGAGTGTGTTTAAATTTAAACACGCTCTAAAACTTCGCGCTGTCTGAATAAAGTTATGGCCTCCGGCCTAATATTTTGATTAGCAGCGCTCAGCATGACAAAAGCGGCCTCGCACCTTGCGGTGCGAGGTAGAAAAAACCACGACCATTTTCCATGAAAGTGTTCAAGTTTGGCGGCGCCAGCATCAAGGATGCCGCAAGCATCAAAAACGTCGCTTCCATTTTAGAGCGCTACCGCAATGAATCCTTGGTGGTCGTCGTATCAGCCATGGGCAAGACGACCAATGCGCTTGAGGCCTTGGTGGCCGCGCACGCCAAACAGGACGGTCAGGTACAAACCCTGTTCGAGGCACTGAAAGAACAGCACTATGCCGTCATGCGCGAACTGTTCGATGCCGGCGACGAGGTTTTCGCTACGGTGAACGACACCTTCGTGGAAGCCGAGTGGATGCTGGAAGAGAAACCCTCGGAGAACTACGACTACAACTATGACCAGATCGTGTGCGTGGGCGAATTGGTGTCGTCCAAGATCGTCGCCGCTTACCTGAACAAGGCCGGGTTGCGCACACAGTGGTTGGATGCCCGCGACGTGGTGTCCACCGACAATACCTACCGCGAGGGGTGGGTCGTTTGGGAAAAAACCAGGCCGAACGCACAAAAAAACGTGCAACCCCTGCTGGATGCTGGCGGTTTTGTGCTCACCCAGGGGTTTATCGGTTCCACCTCCGAAAATTTCACCACCACCCTTGGCCGTGAAGGCTCGGATTACTCGGCTGCCATTTTTTCTTTTTGCCTCGATGCCGAGAGCATGACCATCTGGAAAGACGTACCGGGCGTGCTCAACGCCGACCCGCGCCTGTTCGAGAACACCGTCAAACTCGACCGCCTGTCGTACCGGGAAGCCATAGAAATGACCTACTACGGCGCTCAGGTCATCCACCCGAAAACGATAAAACCGCTGCAAAACAAGAGCATACCGCTGTACGTCAAATCGTTTTTGGCACCCGATGCGCCCGGTACCGAAATCAGCAGCGATACCGAAGAAAGTTACCCGCCCATCATTGTAGTGGAAAAAAACCAGTCGCTCCTGCACATCATCACCACTGACTATTCCTTCGTGGCCGAGCAGCACATCGCCCGACTGTTTGCCGAACTGGCCGAACTGCGCATTTTCGTGAATATGATGCAAAACACGGCCATCAGTTTTTCCATCTGCGTGCCCAACGTGCCGGAACGGCTGGACAAGTTTATCCGGGGCATTTCCGACCAGTTCCGGGTGAAGCGCGAGGACGGGCTGGAACTCATCACCGTGCGGCACTACACCGAGGAAACCGTGGCCAGCCTGAAAAAGGGCATGATCGTGCTTTTCGAGGAGCGTATCCGAAATACGCTGCAAATGGTGGTGAAAAGCGTGCCAGCGGTGGAGCGCCGGGCGGTGGAACTGGAGCGGGCGAAGGGGTGAGGCCGCAGGGCAAACGCATGAATGCGGAGTGCTCTGCTCGAAGGGATTATCTCCTTGATAATCAATTTGATTACATGATTGAAGATTACATGATTGTTGATTTT
>JBEBHD010000407.1:0-1707 GCA_040080915.1 Saprospiraceae bacterium | reverse complement strand
AGGGAAGTTGGGCATTATCCAGGTATTCCGGGCCGGTAGCACCAAGTCATGCTGCCGGAAATCGCACGCCAAGCCCAAAGAGTCGGGGCTGTGGATGACGTGCAGGACGTTGACGGTACTTGTGCAGCCCATGTATATTTTGCCGTTGGGACCCAGCACCATTTGGAAGAATGTTGTGGGCAGATTCGGCGCAATATGGCCATCGTACTCACCTATGAGTATTCGTGTGGCCGCCACGTTGGGCATGGTCAGGTCATATTGGTACAGTTGCAGACCCGTGCTGACGTACAGGCGCTGCGAGTTGGGCGAGAAGGCTACGCCGCAGGCAAAAAGGTCGGGATCGGGCAGGATTAGTTTAAGAGGCTGAGATAACAAGCCGCTACACCGGTCGAAGCGGAACAGGTGCAGTTCGTTGTACGGGTTGGCACGGGCGTACCAACTGCCGTCGGGTGAGAACGCCGACTGGCCCGACCAGTCCTCATAACTCCATGATTCTCCCGCCCACTGGATGGATGGGGATGATAACCCAGAGGGGCTGAGCAATAACGTGTAGTACGCGTTGCCGTAGTCCCTTGGGATGATCACCCACCAGTCGCGCCCGTTGCCGTGCCGAACGGCAGTGAGCATCTCGGCAAGGGTATCGTCTATGGCGGACTGGTTTTTGACTGTCCCTACATCGCCCAAGCCCCCGTCCATGGTCATGTCAACTACAGAATAGAGCAGATCAGTTTTGATTCTGTTTTCTTCATCGCGGGTATGAAAGAAAATGTACTTATTGTCATCATCAGGCCATGGCAGAATCAAGTTTCCTTGCCATGTAGGATAGCCGTGGTCACAATCGCTGTCGTGTACTTTTCCAGGACTGATGCCATCTCCATTCGGCATGATCTCGTGATTGCGGTTGGCGATCTGGCAGCCGTTGGTGTAGAAGAGTAATTGACCATCATTATCACTAATAGCGGCGTTGGCGTTAAAAAAAATGGGGACATCAAAATAGGACACCGTTGGTGGTTCGCTGTGAAAGCTTACGATAGAACCTCCAAACAGGTTTTGTGGCTCGTTTGGAGGGTAGCCGAGCAACCAATGGTAATCGTGTTTTTCTTGGGCAAGCAGACCAATAGGCAAAAAAAGAACTAACATGAATTTGTTCATGACGAGGGAGGGATGCGAAAAAACGGCAAAGCCCAATCCTTTGCGCCTACGCAAAGGATTGGGTGCCAAATTTTCATATTGACTTAATGCAGTACGATCAGTTTGTGAGCCGCTGTAGCGCCGGAATCAGAGCGTAGAACGAAATAATACGCCCCGGGAGCAAGACCCTCCAGCCCGATCTGCCGACTGGCTTGGCCTTCGGGCCAAACTCCGCTACGGGCAAGCGTGCCGGTTGCTGATACGATGCTCCAAACGCCCGCGCCCAGGCGCTCCTGTGTCACGCGGATGCTACTCGTGGCCGGATTGGGCACGATGGAAACAACGGGCGCGGAGGTTGGGGCCGAGGCCGCCAAAGGCCGCTCCTCTTCCCCGCCTTCGTCCGGCGCGATGCGGAAGTATCGTTCGCAGTCGGAGAGGTAATGCCGGGCGTGTCGCACAGCGCCACCGTAGTCGGCCTCGTCGGCGTTGGCCACGTCCATCAGGTCGTCGTAGCCCGCGTCTTCCGGTTCGTCGCCGAGGGCGGTTTTGATCTGGTACACCCGCAGGGGCTGGCTG
>JBEBHD010000057.1:0-23795 GCA_040080915.1 Saprospiraceae bacterium | reverse complement strand
AGGCAAAATTTGCAGCCGTAGTCGGGTACCTACGGCGAAAATTTTTAACGCGGTATGAAGCAAAATTTGCCGCTTGCAGCCCGGCGACTGACATTTAATCACGCTCTAATTTACGCCATTTGGCAAAAACAGTATCTTCGCTCCTCAAATAATTGTCTTTTTTACCTTTCAACACATTTCCAGGAAGGATTTTTTTTCTTTAATCATTGAACATCACTTTTTTAAACCATGTACTCATGAATCACGTCGCCTCTTCAGCACACATCTTTGCCAAGTATTTCCTTACACTCTTGCTTATCCTGTCCGCTGCAGGGCTGTATGCCCAGCTGGGTACCCTCTCTGTGCAGGGCGTACTCACCAAGTCTGACGGAACCGCTGTGGACGATGCTACCTACACCCTCAAGTTCCGCCTCTGGAAAGACCCCTCGAGCACCAACCCTGCCGACAAGGTCCACGAGGAAGACCTGATGGTGGAAACCACCGGCGGCGTGTACAGCACCATTCTGGGCCTGACCACCCCTTTTGGCCCGGCAGCCAACTTTTCCCAGGTGTATTACCTCGGCGTAAACTTCGGTTCCTCTGAGCTGCTGCCTCGCCCCAGACTGACTGCCGCGCCGTATGCGATGGGCCTGTTGGGCGGGAGTAACGTCATAGCCGGCGCCGGCAACATTACAGTTGACGGCGTTTTGTCCGACAGTTATGCCTTCAAAAGCAGCCCTACCTCGGGTATGTTCTGGGCAGGGGAAACCAATTTCAAACACAACGGCACCACTCGGTTTTTGATCGGTTCCAACGGCACCAACTATGTCACCGGCTCTACGTTGTTTAACAACGAAACCTCCACCACCGGCCGGGTGAATTCTTCCGACGGTTTTGGTTACAATGCCACCGGCACCGGCTTGTTCTTCGACGGTACCGAAAACAAGGCCTCCATTTATACCACCGGCTCCCCCCGATTCCATGCTTGGGACGACGGCAAAAACTACTATCGCGCCACAAACGGGCACCTTTTTGATGTGGGCAACGTGCAGATAAACGGCCGAACCAACATTGGGGGAAGCGGACCCAATCGCGCAGCTTTAACAGTAGATGCGGCCACATTAGACATCCTCAGCGACTTGGGTGCTGTAATAAATACAACCTGGATGTTTAGTGCAGATCTTTGGTTACCCCTTCCTGCCACGCACGATTACCCCGTGGCTATATATGCCAATGGCCCTGTGCTATCGAACCAATTTCTTATTTTTTCTGATGCCCGTATCAAAAACGTCATCGGCCAGTCCAACCGGGCAAACGACCTGAGTCTGCTGAACAAAATCAAAATCACGGATTACACCTACATTGACAAAAAAACGAAAGGGGATAAAGTACACAAAAAGGTAATTGCTCAGGAAGTGGCGCAGGTGTATCCGGAGGCGGTGAATTTAACCACCGATGTGGTACCGGATATCTACCAGTATGCCCCGATCAAGGCCGGGCGTGTCGAGATCAAAAACACCCTGAAAGCCGGCGAGAAGGTGCAATTGATGCAGGGCAAGGAAAAGAAAATTCTGGAGGTGCTGGCCGCCGATGCCGAAGGATTCAGCGTTCCGACAACGTGGGAAGGATTGACGTTTGTATATGGCCGCGAAGTGGACGATTTTCACACGGTGGACTACGAGGCGCTTTCCACACTCAACATTTCCGCCACGCAGGAACTGGCCCAAAAAGTGGAGCGGCTCGAAGCCGAAAACGCCGCACTGCGCGCCAAACTGGAGGCCAACCAGACGGAATTCAGTGCGCAACTGAACGCCTTGTCCAAGCGTATGCAGGCGATGGAATCCATGACAGGGAACCGGTAAACACGAGATTCCGACCACCGCCTCTCCTCCGGCATCTGTCCGCTCTAAAGCGGCATCGCCTCCTTTGTCATTTCGCAGAAATCCGTCCGCTCTAAAGATGCAAGCCGTGAGCGGTGTCGATTTAGAGCGGACGGATTTCTGCGAAATGACAAAGTGGGGCCAGGATCATTCCTCTTTTCTACACAACACCTCGTTTCATGAAAAATATAATACTTGTACGGCATATCACCGCGCTGCTCGTCTTGCTCGGCCTCGGTGTCGGCCTGCACGGGCAGACACAAAAACAGGACGGCGCGTGCTTTTCTTCCGGCACCGAAACCGTCCGCCCTACTGCCGCCTTTTTCAACTACGGCAGCGGCACCAAAATGAAAAACCTGAGCCGCCGCACCAAACTGACCATCGGCCAGATGGTCGTCGGTCTGGCGCAGGGCACGGACAGCAGTTCGTACTACGGCTACTGGACCAGTTTCTTAGTGGCACCGTTGCCGCCATTAGTCACCGCCAGCCAGGGCGAACTGCTCGACCGCATCCAGTTGACCTGGTCGAACAACCCGCTGGGGCCGTTTCCCAACCAGGGGTTCAAAATCTTTCGCGACGGGGTGTTTCTCGCTGCCGTGGACAGCAAGACCCGCAACTACAACGACTTCAACGTCATCGCCGGGCGCCCGTACAACTACGAGGTGCGCGGCATCAACATTTACGGCGAAGGGCAACCCGGCAAAGCTATCGGCTTTCAGGTGCCCAACGGCGTGGTCACCGGCTGGGTACAAACACCCAACGGAAACCCCGTACCCAACACCCTCATCGCCCTCACGCCCCTGCAAGGGTTTTCGGCCATGTTCGGGTTTGACGACGGTGCCTTGTACCGCGACACCAGCGCAGCGGGTTTTATGCCGGCTGCCAGCGCCCCGTGGAGCATCTCATTTTGGATCAAAACCGACTCGGCCGGTGCCGATGCCACCATCCTGCAATTGGATCAGCCCTATTTGCTGAACATTCGCCCGCTCGTGAGCAGCAGCGGGCAAGAGGGTATTTCGGTGGATCGCGGCGCGGCAACGCTGTTGAGCGCTGCATTTCCCAATGCCACCAAAAAGGACTGGCACCATGTCGTGCTCAATTTTAACAACGATCAATTGCGCCTGTATGTGGACGGCGCCTTGGCGGCCCAAAACGCATCGCCCGGGCCGGATTATTCCGCCAAAGAACTCAACCTCGGTACACGTGCCGGCACCGGCCGCTGGCGCGGCAAGTTGGATGAACTGCGCATCTACCACCGCTCGCTTGATGAACTTGACCTTGATGAGGTAGGCAACAACACTGCTTCCTCGTTCACGACCGATCTGGAACTGTACTGGAAAATAGACGAGCAACTCGGCACCAAGTCGTTCGACATTATGCGCCGGGCCGTGCTGTCCTTCTGCGGGCCGATGTTCAGCGCCGACCGCCCCACCGTGCGCACGGCGGGTATGACCAACGAGGAGGGTTTTTACCGCATCGAAGGGGTTAGTTACGGAACGGGAACAACCTTTTTGGCGCGTCCGGCGAAAGACTTTTACCTGCACCGGGCGCTCAAGTTCGTGCGCACGGAAAACGATCAGGCCACCCTGCCCGACTTTTCCGTGACACCAAAAGCCACACTGGAACTGTGGGTGAACAGCGCCGGCCCCAACGGCGACCAGTGTTTACTATCCAAACGCTGGCAGGGCAATGAGTTCCGTGTATTCTTGCGGGAGAACGGCCTGAGCAGTGATATCATGTTCCTGCTCAACGGTCAGGAACACAACTTCGGCACGCTCGGCATGGGCTATCAGCACCTCGCTTTTACGATAGACAGCAGTGGTACCAACCGCACGGTGACGGCCTACAAAAACGGTGTTTCCGTGGGTAGCCGCACATTTACAGGCGTGACCGGCGACTGGTCCAACCCGAGCGAGACCTGGTTCCTGGGTTCCCGGCCCGACAATCAGGACTACTTCGACGGCCTGATTGACGAGGTAGCGATGTACGACTCCACGCTGTCGCAACCGACTATCCAGCAGCACTTTTTGTTCAGTAGAGACCCGCAGGAACGCGGCCTGCGCGTGTATTTTGCCCTGGACGAGGGCAGCGGCAACCGCCTGAACAACAGCGGTTCACTGCTCACCGACTCGGGCACAAATAACGGAGCGGAATGGTCGCCCTTTGCGCCCAACCAAATGACCACCCCGCACGTATTCACCCCCGGCACCCGTCAGGTGACACTCAACCCGAGCGTGACCTCGGTGGACCAGGTGGATTTTACCGACCGCTCGTTCGTGCCGGTGTCGGGTTTTGTGCGGTACAAAAACACGGACTGCTTCGCCGAACAGGTGGAAATCCTGGTGAACGGCCAGCCGTACAGTCCGCGTATTTTCACCGACTCCACGGGCAAGTTCACCATTGACCTGGAGCCGGGCACTACGGCCACGCTGACCCCGGTGTTCGAGGAGCACCAGTTTATTCCCGCCTTTTGGGAAGTGATCAATCTGTCCAGCCCCATCGCGGGAATCCTGTTCAACGATATCACTACACGCAAGATCAAGGTGCTGGTGGCTGGTGGTGAATGCAAAAAATCCATCCTGACCCCCAGCACGGTGTGTCTGGTCAAAGTGGCTTCGCTGGACGAATGTTTTGTGCGTACAGAAACTATGCCCTACCCCGACGGTCAGTTCGATTTCGAGGATTTGCCCCCGCTGGAGCAAATGACGGTATCCGTGATTGAGCACTCCAACCCCGATGTCAAGACCTTTTTTCAGGTACAGGGCGGCTCTACAGTGGATTTGACCGAGCGTGACACGGCGATCAACTTTATCTATTTCTCGCCGCTGCAAATCGCATTGAACAGTGGTTTGGATACCGTTCCGAGTTGCAATCCCGGCGTAATCGTGCTGAACCAGGATGATCAGGTCACGTTGAGCGTGTCCATTGTGGAACAGTACGAAAAGATATTGGACATGATGAACAACGTGGTGGACGACGGCGTGTGCCCCTTAGACACCGGCAGTATTCGTTTCATCAACGGTTTTGCTGACATGACATTTGATACCATTCTGAGTGGTCCAACCTTGCAGTATAAATTCAAGGTAGGAGGCCCTAACCCTTCTCCACCCTACTTGAAAACGCTGCAAATCCTTGGCACCTCGATGTCCGGCCGCACGGGAAGTTTGGTGAAACAAGGCATTGTGACGGGTATTCGGAACAAAGAAAACACCTTCACCACGCAATTGCCCGAGGTGCCGATGCTCATCCTGCGCGATCCGCCCGGCGACGGAAGTTATTCCTTCTGGGAAAAGAACAACAGCGTATGTACGACAACAAAAGCAACGCTGGACTTTTCTACAGGCGGCGGTGGCGGCGTCACCTTTGACAATGCCCCCGACGTCAAGATTGTAGCCGCGCCCTTGGGTGTGGGCAAAATCATAGAGGTGGATACCAAGTTTGGCGCGGCTATTTCGGGCACCGTTTCCTATCAAAAAGTAACCGACAACTCCTTCGAAACGTGTCTGAGTGTAACGGAACGCATAGCTACCAGTGAAGACGACCTGATCGTCGGGCAAGATGCCGATGTCTTTGTTGGATTGGGCACCAATATCGCCGTAGGTTTTGCCGACGAGGTCACGTTCGACCCCATGACCTGTTCACCAGCGGTCAAACAGCTCATTACCGTCGAACCACTTACTCCCACGACGTTTCTTTACTCGCAGTTTCACATTAAGAACAATGTCGTTCGTTATTTGAATTCGATTTTGACGAATCCGGACATCCAGTTAGATTCAGCGACCCGGGCTGACTACACCAGGTCGAAGGATTTGTGGAATAGCTTTTTGAATGACAACGCTGCACTCAAAAACAAAGCACAATTCATCAAAAACCTGTCTTTTGATGCCGGAGTAAGCTATGAATTCTCCGAAACCAGTGACACGTCCAGCGCAATCTCCACAGAGGAGTACGTCAATTCGGAAGGCGAAGTCCGGGGATTTATTGCTACCGAAATTGAAGGAATAGGGTTTGAAGCAGAGCTGAAATTTATTTTCTCCACGAGCAGCGGCAAAGGGACTGAAAACGGAACTTCGAGCGGAATAACAACCGGTTATGCACTTGCCGACGACGATCCGGGCGATGCCTTCACCGTGGACGTAAAGATGGACAGCGTACACGGCACGCCCGTATTCAAAACCCTTGCGGGCCAGTCCTCTTGCCCTTGGGAGGAACATACCGCCAACCGCGAGGCACCCAACCTGCAACTGGATGCAGGCTCCCAGTTTGTGGCTACCAATGTGCCCGCCAAGGAGCCTGCTTTCTTTAGATTTGCGCTCGGCAACCTAAGTGCTTCCAACGAAGACTGGACGTACGGCATCAGCGAAATCGTCACCAATAACCCCGATGGGGCCATTATCAAGCTCAACGGTGAGCCGTTCGACGAGACCAAGTTGGTTATTGTTCCCTTCGGCACCTCCGTACCGGTCACCGTGACCGTGGAGCGCGGCCCCTCGGAATACGATTATGAAGGGTTGCGCATAGGGTTATATTCCAATTGTCAGTTCGAGCGCAACCTGTCGCTGGCCCTCCCGCTCGACAACGATCCAAAGTTCTTTTCCTACGTGGACATTGATGTACATTTCGTCCGGCCTTGCAGCGAGGTACAAATCAATGTACCGGAACAAAACTACGTGGTCCTCAACGACGACCCGGCGCAACCGGGCACGTTGCGCCGCATTACTACATCGGGCTACAACAAGAATGATGAGTTCTTCGGGCGCGTGCGTGTACAGTACCGCTCTGCCGACGGCGACGGCGCCTGGATCAACATCACGCCCGTGTCGGACATACTCAAGGCCGACCTGGGGCCCATCTTCACCCAGTTTGAATGGGAAACCGCCGGCCTGCCCGACGGTGAGTACGAAATCCGCGCTGTGGCCGTGTGCACCGGCGATGCCGCCGACCGACCCGGCTACTCGGACATCATCAAAATTCGCATTGACCGCGAACCACCCAAACTCGTGGGGGTACCCCAGCCCTCGGACGGCGTGTACCACGTAGGCGACGAAATCTCCTTCACGTTCAACCAGCACGTCAACTGCGATAAACTGATCCAGGCAGACCAGACACAACCCAACAATGTGGGCCTGTACGATGCCACTACGGACGACCTGATTGACATTGACGTGACCTGCTTCGAAAACAAAATCGTGCTTGACCCGAACTTCGATAACAAGTTTTTTGAAAACCGCGTCCTCCGGGCCGAACTGCACGGTATCGAAGACCTGGTGGGCAACGAAAGCACCTTTTTCAAGTGGGAGTTCTTCGTGGACCGCAACGAACTGGCCTGGCTGACCGACAGCCTCGGCATCACCAAGTACGAGGACGAGCCGAAGGTCGGCACTGCCAACATCCACAACCGGGGCGGCTACCCGGTTCCGTTCACGATCCAGGGCGCACCCGAGTGGCTGCACGTCGTGCCGAACACGGGCACCTTGGCGCCGAACGAAATCCGCCCGATCCAGTTCACCGCATCGCCCGACATTGCCTTTGGCCATTGGCGCGATACCGTGGTACTGCACACCGAAACGGGGCTAAATCCCTTCTTCATGGGCGGCGACGAGGCCTTGCCGCTGGCCGTGCGAGTGGTATGCCGCCCACCCTATGACGGTTTCAACCCGGACCTGTACGAAAACTCCATGACTATGGTGCTTCGGGTCAACATCGAGGGTACGTTTTCGACGGATCCCGAGGACATCGTGGCGGCGTTCATTGACGATGAATTGCGAGGACGCGCATACGTGCAGTTTATTCCGCAGTTGAATGACTATCGGGCACTGCTGTTCATTTATGGCGACCCGAGTGATATGCTCAAACCCATCCGCCTCGAAGTGTGGGACGCTTCCCAGTGCGAGCGTTATGGGTCGGTATTGGAACAATTTGACTTCCAGCCGGACAATGCCATCGGCACGCTGACCAATCCACAGGTGATCCACACGGGTGGTCTGTTGATGCGGGAGGTGCCGTTCAACTACGGCTGGAACTGGTTGTCGTTCAACCTGGCGTTCCCGGACAACAGCCTGAATGCCGCCCTTGCATCGGTCAAACACCCGGAAAACGACTTGATGAAAAGTCAGACTGCGTTCTCCGAGTACTTCGGCGGCTGGTTTGGTACGCTGACCAACCTGAACAATACCTCCATGTACATCTACCGCGCCGATGTGGCCGATACGTTGCGCATGCAGGGCACGCCAATCAATCCGGCTACCACACCCGTCTCGGTTGTGGCTGGCTGGAACTGGATTGGGTATGTGCCCAACTACGCCCTGCCGACCAATACGGCATTGGCTTCTCTGCCCGCCCAACCCGGCGATATCATTAAAGGGCAACACGCGTTTTCGGAGTACCTGAACCCGACCTTCGGTTGGGTGGGCAACCTGAAATACATGTCGCCGCCCAATGGCTACCAAATCCGCCTGGCACAGGCTGGCACGCTGACGTACCCGCCAAAACCGACTTCGTTGGTTGGAGAAGAAACGGTGCAAGCACGCGGTGAAACGGAACTGCCAGCTACCCACTGGACGGTTGACCCAACTCGCTTTGAGCACAGCAACACCCTGATCGGTATGATCCGCTCCAATGGCTTGAACGCCACCACCAGCGACATGGAACTCGGCGCGTTTGCAGGCGACGAGGTGCGCGGAACCACCCAGGCCATCTACATCGAACCGCTGGATGCTCATCTGTTTTTCCTGACGACGTACGCGAATGCGTCGGGCGAACTGCTGCGCTTCAAGTTGTTCAACGACGCAGATGGATCGGTGCGCGACCTGTCGGAAACAATGTACTTCGCACCGAACCAGCATCAGGGTAGTGTCGAAAATCCGGTGCCGTTCGAAGTGCAAACGACAAGTGCCGAAGAGGACTTCGGCACCACGTTGGGCTTCGATGTGCAGCCCAACCCGTTCAGCAGCGAAACGACACTTCGGTTCAATTTGCCGCAGGCAGAGGAAGTGCTGCTTACGATCAGCGACGCGCAGGGCCGCGAGGTGGTGCGCTGGCCGTTGTCGGCTGCCACCGGGCAAAATGTGGCCACCTGGAATGGCCGTTCCGATACCGGCTCGTGGCTGAGCAGCGGGGTGTACACCGTGCGGTTGCAGACGGAGGCGGGCAGTGTGCTGCGGAAAGTGGTGCTGCAGCGGCTGCCGTAGTTTGTCATTTCTGCGAAATGACAAACTACGGCGCGAACGGATTTTTACGAAACGACAAACTCCCCACGAACAACTTTCATCAACCCAACAATGCAATATGACCAGCACCAACATACTGCTCTCGGAGCAAACCCCAATACTCCGCACGCATGCCACTGAGAACAAGGCCTACCTGTTCCGCGATCGGTTGTTCGTCAAAGTACATGACCGGACGATACGACTGCTCCTGCAGGACGTGCTTTGGGTGGAGGCATACGACTACTACAGCAAGGTCGTCACCCGGCAGCGGGAGCTGCTAGTGACTCAGACCCTGAAGCGGTTTGACGAGGTGCTGACCGGTACGCCGGAAATGATGCGGGTACACCGCTCCTACATCGTCAACCTGATGCACATTGACGAGATTGGCGATTCGTTCATCACGATCAACAAACAGCCCATCCCGATCAGTAAGGTGGTGAAGTCGGAATTACTGGCGAAGTGGCAAAAAATTTAAGAGCGTGTAGATGGTGCAGTTGCAAACGTAGCGTACACCGTGGCGCGAACGAATTTTTTCAAAAGGTCAAGCAGGCCTCCGGAGCGAATTTCGCTTTCGAGGCCTGCTTGCTGATAACCACATCCGCTTCCGAGGATATATTGGCTGTTGCAAAAAAATCACGTTGCTTTGCGGCGCTGTTTCAATCCGAATATTTGAATGACAATGCAGCGATACGGACATTTTACCCTGTTACTGATCTGCTGTTTGTTGGGGCGAATTACCCTTGCACAGTCCCCGAACTTGGATGAACGGGCCTTCCGTGCAATGTCCGATGCCGAACGCTACCGGTTTGTGCATGATTTTTCTTTTGCGAAAATGGACTCCGCCACCGCGTACGTCGCACTCATGCCGCCGCTTTCCTGAGCAAGCCGTTTCGGGACAAAGACCTGAAGCATCCCGATTAGCAAGGTAGTGAAGGCGGAATTACTGGCGAAGTGACAAAAGAAGCAGGGGGTATCCACCATTTTTTTTGGGTTTTTCGAAGCCATACGCAGTAGGCTACTGTGGCACTTTCTTACGCCACATCATTCCCATCATCCACCAAATCCGGCGGCAAGCGCTTGCTTGCTTTGGCCCCCATCTCCCGGATTTTTTCCGCCCGCCCGATAAGCGTGTCGCCAGGGCGGGTGCCGGTAGTCAGCTTCAGCATAGCCTCGTCGTAGGCCGTTCGGGCGCCGTCGAGTCGGGCACCGATAGTACGCAGGTCTTCCACAAAGTTGACGAACTTGTCGTACAGCAGGCCGCTTTGCCGAGCGATTTCGAGCACGGACTTGCTTTGTTTTTCCTGCCGCCAAATGTAAGCCACGGTGCGCATAGTGGCCAGCAGGCTGCCGGTGGTCACCAGCACCACGTTGCGCTCCAGCGCATCGGTGAACAGCTTGGGGTCGGCCTGCGCCGCCACCGTCAGGGCACCCTCCAAGGGAATAAACAAGAGCAAGTAATCGGGCGTATTGATCTGATAAAGGAGTTGGTAGTTCTTGCCGCTCAGGTCGTTGATGTGGCCGCGAATGCTGCCGATATGCGCTCGCAGGTGCTGCTCGCGGAGCACCGGATCGTCTTCGTTGTAGTACCGCTCGAAGGCCGTCAGGGAGACTTTGGCATCCACGACGAGGTGCTTGTTTTCGGGCAGTTGAATGATGAAGTCGGGGCGTTTGGCCGCGCCGTCGTCGTCACGCAGGGTGGTTTGGGTGTGGAAGTGCGAGCCTTTTTGAAGGCCTGCTTTTTCGAGCAAAACTTCCAACTGGAGCTCCCCCCAGTCCCCTTGCACCTTGCTCTGGCCTTTGAGCGCCGTGGCGAGGTTGTGGGCATCGCGGCTGATTTGCAGGTTGAGGTCGCGCAGGTGCTCGATCTCTTTTTTGAGGCTCGTCTTTTCGCGGGTTTCTTCCAAAAACTTCCGCTCGATGTTTTGCTCGAACTCCTGAATTTTTTCCCGCAAGGGAGTCAGTGTCTGGTGTATCTGCCGGGCGTTTTGTTCCGAAAAGCGTTGGGATTTTTCCTCCAAAAGCCGGCTGGCGAGGTTCTCAAATTCTTCCTTGAACCGGTGGCCAAGTTGCTCAGCTTCGGCCTTGTGGGTTTTCAAAACCTCTTGCAGGTGCAGCACGGACTGGTCACGGGAAGCAATCTGGGCGTGGCAGTCCCGGATTTCCTGCTCCTTGGCCGTGATTTCTTTGCGCAGCGTCTCGTTTTGGGCCGCTATGGTACGATACAGCTCGCTGGACACCGTGTCGCCCACGAGTGGCTGGCCCCGGCGCAGGAGCACCATGACCAGTACGACGAAGGCAATGGTGCCCAGCAAAATCAACAGTGTGGTGTCCATGCCCGTCAGGTGTTGGAGAGAAATGCTTTGGTGGCTTTGAAAAACTCGCGGGCGCGTTTGATGGCATCCTCAGCAGAGCCGTCGTCTGGTTCAAACTCAAAATCGTAGTCGCAAGACTGGCGCAAATCGAATACGTTCCGAAGGGATTCGTCAAGAGAATTGTCCCATCCTCCTTGCAAATTGTACTCGACGTTCAGCAAGCAGTCTTCCGCACTTTTCAGTATTATTTCAATCTCGTTTTTCATACGTCTGCCCCCTCTCTCCGGATGTTTTTGTAGTAAAGAAACTGAGAGATGTTCAGTCGTTGAAGTGTGGTCGGGTGTGCCGAGATAATGATAGCATCTGTGCAATGGCATCTTTGTCAACCATGGCTGGCGTTTTTTGCTTGGCAAAGGTAAGGAACGGTTTTTTAATAAAACACCGCCCCGGCCAACGAAGGGTTCGTCGTGCCGGGGCGGAAGTATTATTTTTAAAAAACGACTATCGGCTGATCGTTACGTCGCCGGTGAACACCTCGGTCACACCATCAACAAACTCCACCTCAATCATCCAGGCAAACACAGCCGGGTTCATCGGCTGGCCGCGGAAGTTGCCGTCCCAGCCCGATAAGGAGGCATTGGGTTGCGGCTGGAAGTCGTTGAGTTGGAATAGAGCCTCGCCCCAGCGGTTGAACACCTGCATCGTCTTGATATTTTTCACTGTGTTCGGTTTGGCATACACCGTGAAAATGTCGTTCTCCCCGTCGCCGTTGGGCGAAAACACGTTCGGGATGTACAGGTAGCGGCGGCGATCCACAAACACCGTGATCTTGTCGTTGTCCGAGCAACCGCCCGTGGTCACCACCGTCACCGAGTAGGTCGTGGTCAGGAACGGTGCCACGCCCTGCGTGAAGCAGACCGTGCAGTCCGTCGTGTCCAACGGCGGCCCCCAAATGATGGACTGGATGCTATCCTGCGGCACGTTCACCACGATCTCCAGTTTGGCCGTGTCACCCAGCGCAATGGTGCCCGGACCGGTAAGGTCTACTACAAACGGAGCAGGTGCGTTCACCACAATGGTCTCCGTAGCCTCGCAGCCGCTGGCATCCTCCACCCGAATCGTAAACACGCCCGAACTCAGCCCGCTGAAAACATTGGAGGCCTGCAGGCCGCCGCCGTTCAACGAGTACCGGTACGGCGGAATGCCGCCGGTAGCCTTGGCGGTGATGGTGCCGTCGCGTTTGCCGAAACAGGTGATGTTGGTTACTACGAACGTCAACGCTACTGGCGACGGCTCCGTCAGGGAAGCCGTGGCTGTGACCGTGCAGTTATTGTTGTCCGTAACCGTAACGGTGTACACCGTGTTGGCGCTCAGGTCAATGGCCTTGGCCGCGTTGTCGCCCGATGACCATACGTACGTGTACGGAGGCAGGCCCCCTGTGCCTGTAGCTGTGGCTGTGCCGTCGTTAGCACCTTCGCAACTGACCCCGAAGCCGCCGTAATCGGACAGTACTACGGAACTGATCGTCGGCGGCAATAGCTGTACGATGGAGGCCGTGGCCGTGGTGGTGATGCCCGAAAGGGAGGTGAACACAACAGTATAGGTGCCGGCAGCCAAACCGCTCACCGTCTTCGGCGTGTTGAGCGCACTGATCGAGCCGGTGGCCACGGGTGTTCCGTTGAGCTGCACCGAATAGCCGAACGGCACAAGGCCGAACGTGGCCGTGAGCCGGAGCGAGCCGGTCGTAGAACCACAGGGGATGCTACCGCCCGTTGCCGTTGCCGTTGCGCCACAGTAGGCGGGCGGTGCCAATGACGTGGTCGTGATCACCGTGCTGTCGCAACCAAACTGGTTGGTCAGCATCTGGGTTTGCGTCCCGACCTGCGCGGGATTGCATGTAGTCAGGCTGATGTTGTTGATGTTGCTGGGCAGCAAGTCAATGGTCAGGAACACCACGCTGTCGCAACCAAACTGGTTGGTCAGCGTGACAATGAAGAAACCATCCTTGTCCGGATCGCAGGTGGTCTGGGTAACCGAGGTTGAACTGCTCGGCAGCAGCGTCACGGTGGTCACAAGTGTGCTGTCGCAGCCCGCCGCCGTGACCAATGTTTGTGAGAAAACACCGACACCGGCCGGGTTGCACGTCGTGGCAGTCAGTTGCGTGGTCGGCAACGGCACAAACGAAACCGTAGTCGTCACGATGCTGTCGCAGCCATACTGGTTGAAGTAACCCTGAACGAAAACACCCACCTGGGTCGTGTTGCAGCTCGTGAGGGCCACATCGGTCGTGTTGCTTGGCAGCAACGAAACGGTGGTCACCACCGCGCTGTCGCAGCCCGCCGCCGTGATCAGGTTTTGGGTGAAAACACCTACCTCGTTCGGCACACACGTGGTAGCGGTGAGCTGAGTGGTAGGAATCGTGAAGAACGATACCACGGTGGTCACGATACTGTCGCAACCTACCGTGTTGGTCAGGTTTTGCACGAACGTGCCTACGTTGGCCGGGTTGCAACTCGTGGCCGTCAGGTTCGTCGTGTTGCTGGGCAACAGCGACACCGTGGTCACCACCGTGCTGTCGCAGCCTGCGGCTGTAGTCAGTGTTTGGGAAAAAACGCCTGCAGCGGCCGGATCGCACGTGGTGGCTGTCAGCGGTGTGGGCGGTATGGCAAAAAAGGAAATCACCGTGGTCACGATGCTGTCGCAGCCGTGCTGATTGGTCAGGTCTTGTACGAACGTGCCCACCTCGGCCGGGTTGCAACTCTGACCTGTCAGGTTGGTCGTGTTGCTCGGCAGCAGCGAAACGGTGGTGATTACCGTACTGTCGCAACCGAATTGGTTGATCAATGCCTGTGTGAAAACGCCAACAGCGGCCGGGTCGCAGTTCGTTTCCTGCAAGTTGGTGACATTGCTCGGAAGCAAATTCACCGTGGTCACGATGGTGCTGTCACAGCCTGCGGCTGTGACCAATGTTTGCGAGAAAATACCAGCCGCAGCGGGATCGCAGGTAGTTGCCGTGAGCGGCGTTTGCGGAAGCGGCTGGAAATTGATCGTCGTGATCACTATGCTATCACAACCAATGGAGGACGTGTACTGGTCAAACGTTACCCCCACCTCAGCCGGGTTGCAAGACGAGCCGAACAACAATACGGTATCAGAAAGCGAGTAGGTCACCGTCAGGGTCACCGTACTGTCGCAGCCGAAAATGTTCGTCAGGTTTTGTACAAAAACACCCGTATTGTTCGGATCGCAGCTGGTACCGAACAGGTTGGTGGTGCTGGTCGGGTTCAGGCTTACCGAAGTGATTACCACGCTGTCGCAGCCGTTGGTCTGGTTGAGCACTTGCGTGGAAACGCCGACTTGAGCCGGGTCGCAGGTGCCGAGCGCTACCTGCGTGGTGTCTATGTCGAGCACCGTCAGGGTGGTCAGGATCAGGCTGTCGCACCCAAAGGCGCTGCTCAGGCTGTCGGTATAAACGCCCGGAGCCGTTTGCATGGCACCGCCCAACAGGATGGACTCGTGCTCGCAAATGGTGGCGGTTTGGTTCACTACATAGTTCAGGTTGACGGTGGCGGAGGCCCCGCCGCTCAGGTTCGCGGTACAGGCCGGGTTGGTGCCGTCATTGCCAGCCACGAGCGTATAGTTGGTGCTCGTCGTCGGGGTCAACGTCACCACGGTAAGGCCGTTGGTAATGTCCGTCAGGGTGTTGTTCTGAGTACCGTTTGACCAGGTCACGTCAAACGGGCCGTTGCCCGATGTGCTGAACACCAGTGTGATGCTCTCGCCCTGGCAGATCGAGCCGCCACCGCTGAGGGCAACGATCGGAACCGGCGAAACCTGCACCGGGCGGCAAATCGGCGCAATAGAACCACAGGCGTTTTGCACAGATACGCACACTTGGCCGCTGCCCGCATTGGCGAAGTTGACCGTCACCAAATCACCCGATCCGGTCAGTACGGCTCCGGGGGGAACCGACCACGTGTAGTTGGTGCCCAATTGTACGGTATCCAACGTAAACAAATAGATGCCGCCGTTGGCGCAAACCACGGCGGGGCCGCTCATCACCGGTGTGATGATGGGCTGCTGCACAATTATCGGCAGGCAGGCCGGAGGCGATGCACCGCAGGCATTATTAGCCGTCACACAGAGTTGGCCGTTGATGAGCGTGTCCCATGTAATCCGGATCGAGTTCGGTCCCACATTGGTGAAGGCAATGCCGCCCGGTGTGGTCCAGGTGTACGAAGTGGGTGTGGGAGAGCCGTTGGGCACCACCGTGTAAATAACGGTAGAATCGTTGCAGGGGGTGGGGTTGCCGAGTATGGTCGGCATCAGGGGTTTTGCAAAATCGGCCAACACGTCCACACAAGACGTGTCCCTGCAGTACACGCCGCCACGCGTATGGGACACGACCAGGCAGTATGTGCCGGGTAGGTTGACCTGGCAGGTAGCCTGATTGGCTGGCCCTACGATACCGGGACCGGTCCAATTGTAGAGCGTTAGGCCACCAACCGGTTTCGCGTTGTTTTCCGGCGAGAGCGTGCCGTCAAGCGTCACGACCTTGTTGCTGTCGCAGTCCAGCATTTTCGGCGGCTTGATGATAGACATGGGTTCCATGATAGCCAGGTAAAAGTTGATGATACTATCGCATCCGAGGTAGCCCGTGCACTTGTGCTGGTAGCTGCCGGTCATCGTATACTCTTCACCGCAAACGATGTGGGAGTTGGGCGCACACTTGTTGATCTGGAACAATGGCGAGTTGTAGGTCGGAACTGACTTGACCTTGCAAGTGACGATACTGTCGCAGCCTTGGTAGGTTTGGTAGGTGTTCAAATAGGTGCCAGGCAGGTCGTATGTATTGCCAGAGCATTCTACGGATTGGCCTGCGCACAGGAGCACTTCAAGCGTAGTATTCTGCTTGAACCCGATTTCAATATCCTTGCAGTTTTCGTTCGGGCATGTCGTGCTGCTCACACAAATTTGAGCCGGACCTTGCTGTGTCCAGTTGACGGCAACTTGCGAGACGTTTACGGACGGGCCGACGAACGTTCCTGCGCTCGGCGGGTTGATGGTCCACGTTCCCGGAATATTGCTCGTGTAAATCGCAGCAGGGGCGGGCAGACACACCAATGGGTTGGCGTTACCGACTAATGGGTTGGAGCCATTGATCGCGTAATCGCAAATAGCGCCGGCACAACCGTCAACCGTAAGGTAGTACGTATTGCCCGGTATCAAACCTGTGGCCGATACAGTGTACTGGCCACCAGGGTTCATGCCCGACACGCACGGCCCCTCGAACTGGAAGTCCACACAGTCCGTCGTGGACAGGATCGCCGCCTGAAGGCAACTGCCGGAGGAGCAGTCCAATACTTCAAAAATAAAGTTCACCGTCGCAGCATCCGCAATGAAGGCAAACCATTGGTTGTTCTCGATAGACGAACACCATGAGGGCGGGAACGACTGCGGTGGGTCGGACGTGGTGGCACCAAGATAACAGTTCAGGTCGGACGGACTGGACATAACACAAGCGTCCATAGCGTTCACCGAAGGCATCGGTATTGGGCAGGGCGCTGTGTTGCATTGTGCGTTCGCTCTGTTTTGAAGCAAAAGCGCAAAAACAGCAAGCAGTGTGAGTGTACAGATTCGATTCATGCTCAAGTTTTTATTGAATGAAGTAATCCTATGTTTATCTACTAATAGTTACGTCACCGGTGAACACCTCCGTCACGCCGTCAACAAACTCCACCTCAAGCATCCACGCAAAAACAGCAGGGTTCATCGGTTGGCCGCGGAAGGTGCCGTTCCAGCCAACATTTGGCTGGTCGGGCTGAAAATCGTTGAGTTGAAAAACAGCCTCGCCCCAACGGTTGAATAGCTGCATGGTCTTGATTTTTTTCACCGTGTTCGGTTTGGCGGAGATTGTGAAAATGTCGTTCACACCGTTACCGTCGGGCGAAAACACATTCGGCACGTACAGGTAGCGGCGGCGGTCCACGAAGACTGTGAGCTTGTCGTTGTCCGAGCAGCCGCCGGTCGTTACCACCGTCACCGAGTACGTTGTGGTCACAAACGGTTTCACGCCCTGCGTGAAACAGACCGTGCAATCCGTCGTGTCCAACGGCGGCCCCCAGAGTATGGATTGGATACTGTCCTGCGGCACATTGATGAGCACTTCCAAATCAATGCTGTCGCCCAGCGCAATGTTTCCCGGCCCGGTCAAGTCCACCTCGAACGGTGGAGGCGCGTTCACGGCGATGGTCTCCGTAGCCTCGCAGCCGCTGGCATCTTCCACCCGGATCGTGAATACGCCCGAACTGAGGCCCGAAAATACACTCGATGCCTGCAAGCCTCCGCCGTTCAGCGCGTACCGGTAGGGCGGAATGCCCCCGGAAGCCTGCACGGTGATAGTGCCATCACGGCGACCAAAACAGGTGATATTCGTTACCGTGAACGCAATAGCCACCGGTGCCGGCTCGGTCAGCGTGGCCGTGGCCGTGGCCGTACAGTTGTTCGCGTCCGTCACCGTGAGCGTGTACGTGCCTGCACCTAAGTTGTTAGCCTGCGCTCCCGTGCCGCCTGATGTCCAAGCGTAGCTGTAAGGCGGTTTGCCGCCCGTCACCGATGCTGTGGCCGTACCGTCGGTAGCGCCCTCGCAGCTGGTGCCAAAACCGCCAAAGTCCGATGTGATGACCCCGCCGATGACTGGCGGGATCAACTGAACAATGGTGGCCGTGGCCGTTGCCGAGTAGCCCGTGGATGCCGTGAACACGACCGTGTACGTGCCTGCTGGCAAATTGCCGACGGTTTGCGGAACCCCCACAGCATTCAGCGTACCCGTGGTCACCGGTGTGCCGCCTTGTTGCACCACAAATCCAAAGGGCGGTATTCCCAGCGTGGCCGTGAGCGTGAGCGTGCCCGTTGTGGCACCGCAGGGAATGTTGGATCCGGCCACAGTGGCCGTCGCCCCGCAGTTTGCCGGCGGCAGCAGCGAGGTCGTGGTGATCACCGTGCTGTCGCAACCGAACTGATTGGTGAGCACGGTGGTGGTGGTGCCCACTTGTGCGGCGTTGCAGGTGGTGAGCGCCACGTTCGTGGTGTTACTGGGCAGGAGTGTCACCGTTTCGGTCACGATACTGTCGCAGCCGAATTGGTTGGTCAGTTTGTACACAAAAACACCGTCTTTGTTTGGGTCGCAGGTGGTGGACGCAATGGAAACCGCGCTGCTCGGCAGGAGCGAAACTGTGGTCACAATAGTGCTGTCGCAACCCGCCGCTGTGGTCAGTGTTTGGGAAAAAACGCCCGCCGAAGCAGGGTTGCACGTGGTGGCCGTGAGCGGCGTGGGCGGTATGGAGAAAAACGACACCGTGGTGGTCACGATGCTGTCACAACCGAACTGGTTGGTCAGGTCTTGCACAAAAACGCCCACTTGGGCGGGGTTACAGCTCTGGCCGGTAAGCGCAGTAGCGCTACTGGGCAGCAGAGTCACCGTAGTCACGATGGTGCTGTCGCAGCCCGCAGCCGTGGTCAATGTTTGGGAAAAAACGCCCGCAGAAGCCGGGTTGCACGTGGTGGCCGCGAGTGGCGTGGGCGGTAATTGGAAAAACGACACCGTGGTGGTCACGATGCTGTCGCAACCAAACTGGTTGGTCAGGTCTTGCACAAAAACGCCCACTTGAGCGGGGTTGCAGCTCTGGCCGGAGAGGGCTGTTGCACTACTCGGCAGGAGCGAAACTGTGGTCACGATAGTGCTGTCGCAGCCCGCCGCCGTGGTCAGGGTTTGGGAAAAAATACCCGCAGCAGCCGGGTTGCACGTAGTGGCTGCGATTGGCGTGGGCGGAATTTGGAAAAACAACACCGTGGTAGTTACGATGCTGTCGCAACCCGCCTGGTTGGTCAGGTTTTGAACAAAAACCCCTACTTGGGCTGGATTGCAGCTTTGGCCGGAAAGGGCCGTAGCGCTGCTGGCCAGTAGGGAAACGGTCGTTTGCAGTACGCTGTCGCAGCCGTCGGCGGTGACCAGAGTTTGGTAAAACACGCCCGTCGCAGCTGGGTCGCAAGAGGCTGCCGACAACTGCGTTGTGTCAAGGTGGAAAAACGAAATGGTTGTGATGACGGTGCTGTCACAGCCGAGCAGGTTGGTCAGGTCCTGCTGGAAAACGCCCACTTCGGCGGGGTTACAACTGACACCGGCCAGCAGCGTAGTATCGTTAAGAAGCAGGGTGACTGAGGTGACTATATTGCTGTCGCAGCCCTCAATGGATTGTAATGTCACGGTAAACACGCCCACGGCGGCCGGGTCGCAGGTCTCGGCACTCAGGTTGGTGGTGTACGAGTCCGAGTAGGTCACCGTAGTGGTCACGATGCTGTCGCAGCCGTATTGGTTGGTCAGGTTTTGTACAAAAACGCCCACGTTAGCCGGGTCGCAACTGGTTCGGGCCAAGGCGGTAGTATTGGATGGATGCAGGTTGATCGTCGTGATTACCACGCTGTCGCAGCCATTGGCTTGCGCCAAAATCTGGGTCGTGGTGCCCACTGCCGCCGGGTCGCAATTCGTGCCTACGATGACCGTGGTGTCCACGGCATTCACGGCCAAGGCGCTGATGATTACGCTGTCGCAGCCGTGCAGGGTGTTCAGCGTATCGAAGTAAACGCCCGGCGCGGTTTGCATAGCGCCGCCGAGCAACATGGACTCGCCCTGGCAAATGGCGAACGACTGATTGGTGGTGGCGGGGTTCCAGACTGTGACCGTGACTGCGGCATTAGCTGATGCCACGCAAGCGTTTGGCGCGGTGTTGTCCGTGACGGAAAACAGGTTGTAGTTCGCATTGACCGAAGGACTGACCGGTATGGTGTGGCCGTTGGAAATGTTGTTCAGCGTGGCGTTCTGGGTTCCATTGAACCACACCACGTCGAACGGACCGTTTCCGCTGAGCGTAAAGGTCAGGTTGGCGGTTTCGCCAAGGCAGATTTCGGTGCTGCTGCCCAACATGGCGACAGGAGCGGGCGAAACCTGCACGGCTCGACACACCGGCGGCAGCGAGCCGCAAGGATTGGTGGCGGTCACGCACACCTGGCCGCTACTGGCATTGGTGAAATCAACTTGCACTGAGTCGCCCGATCCGGTCAAAACAGCACCGGCGGGCACAACCCAGTTGTAGGTTACGCCCAATTGTTGAGTGTCCAAGGTGAACTGGTACAAACCGCCGTTGGCGCAAACGGTGCCCGGGCCGGTCAGTTGCGACGGCAGAATGGGCGGCTGAACAGCGATGGGCAAACACGCTGGCAAAGAGGCCCCGCAAGAGTTGTTGGCGGTCACGCACAGGGTATCGGCCAGCACGTTCGTCCACGTCACCCGAATGGAGTCTTTTGCGATGGTGGTAAACGGTGTGTTCTTTTTTGAAGTCCAGACGAACGAGGTCGGCGGCGGGTTTCCGTTGGCGGTGGCGGTGTAGATCACGGTGGAGTCGCCGCAGGGATTGGGATTTCCTGAAATGATGGGCAACGGCGGGATGGCGCTATTGGCCAGTACCGTGACGCAGGTAGTGTCGGCGCAATAAACCCCGCCTCGAGCGTGGGTGACTATAAGGCAGTACTGTCCCGGCTGGTTTACCTGTACGTTGGCCTGGTTGGATGACCCCACGATGCCCGGTCCGGTCCAATTGTACAGAGTGATACCGCTGGGCACGGTGTTGGGCGGCGAATTGCTCCCGATGATGGTCACGATCTTGTTGCTATCGCAGTCCAGAATGGAGGGCGGCAAGATAATGGCCTGCGGTTCCATGATCGCCAGGTTGACGTTCACGATGCTGTCGCAGCCGAGGTAGCCCTTGCAAACTTCGGCGTGTATGGCCGACTCTGTCAGCGTGTTGTCGCAAATTTTGTACGAATTGGGGCCACACAGATTCACGAGCGTGAGTGGGGAAATGTAGGTGGTAATCAACTTGATGGAGCAGCGCACTATGCTGTCGCACCCCTTGTCGGTGGTCAAGGTTACGGGGAACGTTCCGGGGGCTGAAAACTCCTGGCCAGCGCACGATACTGCCTGCTGCGGGCTTTGGCACAGGTTGTGGATTTCGGTAGTTGTAACGGTCGGGATAAGTTTGATTTTGCAAGTCACGACACTATCACAGCCACTCGCAGCGTCTAGGACAACCGGAAAATTGCCCGGCGCGGTGAAGGTTTTTCCGGCGCACACAGTGCTTTTGCCCTGGCAAAGCTCCGCTTCTTCCTCCCCGTACACATTTTCGCCAATGACGATTTCCAAGCAATTTATCGGGGCGTTGGGACAGGTCGTGCTTTGGGCACAAATCTCGGCCGGGCCTGTTTGTAGCCACAAAATATTGGCTTGTGTTTGGGCAGCATTGACAAGCATTGTGCCCGCCGTGGGCGGGTTCAGTGTCCAGGTAGACGGGGTGTTCGTTGTGTACACGCTGGGCACGGAACTGGGCAGACAAACGCCGCTGGTGGGGCCGCTGATGGTCGGGTTGGCACCGTTGATGGAGTAGTCGCACTCGGCACCGCCGCTGCCGTCCACACAGATGTAGTAGGTTTCACCGGGTGTAAGAGGTGCACACACGAGCGTGGCCGATCCGCCGGACGGGATGTTGCCGATGCAGGGTGACACGAACGCGAAATCAATGCAGTTGGCGGTTGAAAACGCTGCTACTTGAATGCCGTTGCCCACCGAGCAGCCGTACACGTCGAAAGTAAAACTGGCTGTGGTCGCGTCCGCTACAAAAGCAAACCAGTGATTGTTGTGGATGGCCGTACACCACGAGGGCGGGAAGGAAATAGGAGGATCTGAAGTCGTGGCCCCGAAGTAGCAATCAAGGGATGCCGGGCTTGGACTTACACACGCCTCCTGTGCATTTACCGAAGGCATAGGCGTGATACAAGGGGCCGTATTGCACTGCGACACCGCGTCGGAAGTACTTAGCAAAACCAGTAAAACAACAGCAAGCAGTGTCGAAAAAATTTTCATATAAATTTGATTTTCAGAAAAGTATCAAGCACTTTTCTGACAAACTGAAGTTTGATAGCGTAAAAGTAGGATGAACCCCGCATACGCGGCCTCTTTGGGCACAGAAAGTTTCTGTAGCCCAAGGATCGGTTAGTTTTGAATCGGGAGCGGCGAGCAGCAAGGTCGCAACGGCATCTAAGATTACGAGCCTTGGTCTTTCGCTGCCTTGTCTGAAAAAGTTGCCCTACCTTTGGTGCCTTAATCGGACGACATGCGACAACTTTTTTTGATTCGACACGCCAAGTCCAGTTGGGCCTTGCCCGGTGTACGCGACTTCGACCGCCCGCTGAACGATCGTGGGATTCACGATGCTCCCCTCATGGCCGCGCTCTTGCGCGACGCGGGCGTTCGTCCCAACCTCATCGTGAGCAGCCCGGCCAAACGCGCCATCACCACCGCCCGTTTTTTTGCCAACGGCCTGGGAATAGCCGATGCCGCCATCGTGCAGGAGCCTAATATCTACGAGGCGTTTTTCACCGATATAATGGAAATCATCCACGCCCTGCCGGATTCAGCCCCCACTGTTTTGATGTTTGGTCACAACCCCACGTTCACGGACGTGGCCAACCGGTTTTCCAGCGAACTGATCTTCAACGTCCCCACCTGTGGCATCGTGCGCATCGAATCCTCGGCTGCCGAATGGAGCAGTTTTAGCGCCGAAAACGCCCGCGTCACATCTAGTTATTTTCCCAAAGAAAGCTTGTGAAAAACCGTGCCCACCTTTCGATGATTGCGCTCGGTGCCATGTTGCTCGGAGCCAGATGCCAGCAAAAAACGGAGCGCCCTACTCTCTCGGACCCTGTGGTAGCCCGCATCATGGCCGACCTGTTTGTGGCCGAAGCGGCCACAAACGGCTTGTCGGGCTATTCCAAGGACAGCCTGACGGAAATCTATTACCGCCAAGTATTCGAGATGCATGGTGTGGCCAAGGCCGAGTACGAGAAAAACGTGCGCATCATTTCAAAAGACGAACTGCACATCGGGGCAGTGGTGGATTCTGCGGTCGCTTTGCTGAAGCATAATGAGACACCGAGCAATGAATAAAAAAAACTGCCCGTCTTGCGTGAAAGACGAGCAGTCCGACCAATTTGAAAATGAAGTTAAGAGCGTGTTGTAAAAACTTCGGGGCGAAGGTAGAGCCATACCTTGGTGTCCAAAACCCCCAACTGGGGGGGCTAAGAAACGGGTAAACAATAACGTGTTTACCCAATCCTAACCTTTCAGCCGTAAAAAACCTTTTTCGAGGCAGTATTCGGCAAAGGTGCGAGCGTTCTTGAAGTCGTACACGAACAGCCCCTTGGCCTTGCGCAAGATGTTGGAGTTGTATTCATGCAACGTGTTGCGCGACCATTTTTTTTCTTCAAGAGCCTTGTCAGTGGTTTTCCCTTCGGCGTATAAACTC
>JBEBHD010000276.1:0-6657 GCA_040080915.1 Saprospiraceae bacterium | reverse complement strand
GTTTTAAAACCTGGAAAGTCTGGGAATATGTCGGTCACAGTTTGGGCAGTACCCGGCCCGTCATGCCCAGCGCGAGCTGTGTTTCGGGGTCGAAATTGGTAGCGATAGAAACGACTTTATAAAACTCGCCCTCTTTGAGCGCGTCGAACACCACTTTTATGATGCCCGATTTGCCGGGAGGTATGGGTTCCTTCGGCCAATCAACCACGGTACAATGGCAACCACTGACGACGCTGAGAATCGTCAGGTCTTCGTTGCTGATGTTTTTGGCCTCGATCGTGCGCTCCACGGGGATGCCGAAGGGCACATCGCCTGCTTCGATTTGCATGGGTATCCACTTGACCTTGCCATCGTTTTTGGTCGGGTCGCCGATCTCCATTTGCTGGCCGAATGCGGCAGACGAAAGCAGGAAAAATACCAGAAAAAGAGTTGGTTTCATACCAGTTTAGAATGATGAATGATGAATGATGAATGATGAATGATGAATGATAAATTTGACGTGCAGTGGGAAAAATTCATCATTCATCATTCATCATTAAGCTATACTTACCGTTGTATCGCCACTTTGACCTCCATCGTGCGCGAGCCGCTGCTGATTTGCAACGAGTAGAACCCGGCGGGCAACTCTGCGTAGTCGAACGTATGACTCAACGAACCGGTGCCGAAGTTGATCGTTTGGCGGTCAACCCGTTGGCCGAGCGCGTTGGACAATACGAACTCCAGTTCCGATTCCGGAGCACCGCGCATGTTCACCGTGAACACACCCGTGGTCGGGTTTGGGAACAGGCTGAACATTTCCACCCAGTTGGCTTCTCCGGCAGCGGAGGTCAGGGTGATCATTTTTTGCAGGGTGGTGGCTCCGCAGTTGTTCAGCACGGTCAGGCTGACGGTGTAGGTGCCGGGGTTGGCATACACGTGTGTAGGGCTGGGGTCGTTGCTCATGTTGCCGTCGCCGAAGTTCCATGTGTAGGTAGTTCCAAACTGCGACTGGTTAGTGAATTGTACATTCAGATCAGTTGCAGCGTGCGTGAAAGCAGCCAAGGGTAATGCCAGTGCTTCGATCAGGTTGGTCTGTGTGCTCTTGTTCGTGCCATACGGGTTGGTTACTTCGAGCTCCACAGTGTACAAGCCTGGTGCTGAATACGTCACGGACGGATTTTGGGCATTCGAGGTGGCCGGGTTGCCGCCGATGAACGACCAGCTCCAGGCCGTCGGGTTGCCAGCAGATTGGTCGGAAAACTGCACCGTAAACGGCACACAACCCTGCGTAGCATCCGGCTTGAAATTAGCAATGGGGGCTGTACCCTGAATGGTTACTTCCCGACTGATCTCGACCGTGCCGCAGTCGTTGGTCGCCCGCAGCGTGATGGTGTAGGTGCCCGGCAGCTGGTAGGTATGCGACGGGCTGGTCTCCATACTGGTATTGCCGTCACCAAACGACCAGGCGTAGGACGTAGCGTTTTGCGAACTATTGGTCAGCACCACGCCGAGGCCGGCATTTTGCACCGAAAAGCCTGCCGTGGGCAGTGGGAGCACGGTGACGGAGACCGAAAAACTATTGCTTCCGGCAGCGTTGCTAGCCGTGAGCGTCACATTGTGCGTGCCGGGTTGGTCGAACGTGACGGTCGGGTTGGCCGCCGTGCTGGTAGCGGGTGTGCCGCCTTCGAACGTCCAGTCGAGATTGGTGGCATCGGCGCTCGACAGGTTGGTGAACGCCACGGTGAGCGGACCGCAACCTTCCAGTGTGCTGGCTGAAAAGGAGGCTTGCGGCGGAAGGAGTATAGTCACCGTTTGAGTGCTGGTGGCACTGCCGCAGGGGCCGGTGGCGGTGAGCGTCACGGTGTATGTGCCACTGGCGGTGTAGGTGTGCTTGGGGTTTTCCTCAGCACTGGTGCCGTTGTCGCCAAATGTCCAAGCATACGTCGTGGCGTTGCCGGAGTTGTTGTCAAAACTGGCGGTGCCGCCGGAAATGCTGGTGTCGAATGCAGCGGTCGGGTCAGGTTGTACGACCACGATGTTCGTCTGGGTGCTCGTGTTGCTGCCCGCCGAGTTGCTGGCGGTGAACGTCACCGAGTAGCTTCCGGGCGCGGTGTACACCACCATCGGGTTTTCGTCCGAGGACGTGGCGGGTGTGCCGCCGGGGAATTCCCAGTAAAAATTCGTGGCGTTGGCTGAGGCTGTGCTGGTGAATTGCACGGTCAGCGGGCCGCACCCGGTTTGCGGGCCAGCGGTGAACCCTGCCGTCGGCGGCGTGATGATCGTCACCGTTTGGGTGGACGTGCTGCTGCCGCAAGAATTGGAGGATGTAAGGGTAACCGTGTAGGTGCCATCGGTGGCATAGGTATGCGTCGGGTCTTCTTGTGTGCTCTCGCCGTTGTCGCCAAAATTCCAGTGGTAGGTTGTGGAATTGGTCGAGGTATTTTGAAACGAAACCGACGCGCCGGTGGTCGTGCTGGTAAAGCTGGATGAAGCATTCTCAAACACGGTCACGAGATTTGTCTGCGTGGTGGAATTGCTGCCCTGGGCATTGGTAACCGTGAGCGTGACGGAGTAGGTGCCGGGCGCGTTGTACACCACCACGGGGTTTTGTGCAGTGGACGACGAGGGCGTACCGCCTGGGAATTGCCAGTCAAAACCCGTGCTGTTGGGCGACGAGGTGCTGGTGAACTGCACGGTCAGCGGGCCGCAGTCGGCCGTCGGCGTAGCAGTGAAACCCGCCGTCGGCGGTGTAGCGATTGTTACGGATTGGGTGGTCGTGCTGGTGCCACAGGGGCCGGTAGCGGTTAGCGTCACGGTATAGGTGCCATCGGCGGCGTAGATGTGGGTTGGATTGGCGTTGGTGCTGGTGCCGTTATCCCCAAAATTCCAACTGTATGTTCCGGCGTTGCTGGAGGTATTGGTAAACGTAGCGGATGAGCCGTTCACTGCGCTGCTGAATGCGGCGGTCGGCCCGGGATTTACTGTGATGTAGCTCGTCTGGGTGGCGGAGTTGCTGCCTGCCGAGTTGCTGACGGTGAGTGTCACGGTGTAGGTGCCGGGCGCGTTGTACACCACCACGGGGTTTTGAGCCGAGGAACTGGTCGGGCTGCCGCCGGGAAAATCCCAGAGGAAATTGACCGAGTTGGAAGAGGACGTGCTGGTGAATTGTACACTCAACGGCCCGCACCCGCTGGTGGGTGAAGCAGTGAAACCAGCCGACGGTGGTGTGACAATAGTTACCGATTGCGACACGGTGCTGGTGCCACAGGGGCCGGTGGCGGTGAGTGTCACGGTGTAGGTGCCGTCGGCGGCGTAGGTGTGGGTCGGGTTGGCATTGGTGCTGGTGTTACCATCGCCAAAGGCCCAGTTATAGCTTGTTGCATTGCTCGAACTATTGGTAAACGTGGCAGAAAAACCATTGGTCGTGCTGCTGAAACCCGCAGCAGGGCCAGGGTTCACGGTGATATAGTTTGTCTGCGTGGCGGTGTTGCTCCCGGCTGAGTTGGACACTGTGAGGGTCACCGTGTAAGTGCCTGGAGCCGTGTAGATTACCGTTGGGTTGGCAACGGAAGAGGACGCGGGGTTGCCGCCGGGGAACTGCCAAGCGTAGCTTGTGGAATTGCTCGACGAGGTGTTGGTAAACTGTACCGTCAACGGTCCGCAACCGCTCGTGGGGCTGGCGGTGAAACCTGCCAAGGGTGGCGTGATGATCGTTACCGTATGGCTCATCGTACTGGTGCCGCAGGGGCCGGTGGCCGTAAGCGTCACGGTGTAGGTGCCGTCGGCTGCGTACGTATGGGTGGGGTTGGCGTTGGTGCTGGAGTTGCCGTCGCCAAAACTCCAGTTGTACGATGTGGCGTTAGTCGAGCTGTTTGTGAACGTCGCGTTGAAGCCGTTGGTGGTACTGCTGAAGCCGGATGTTGGCGGTGGTGTAATCGTGATGAAATTGTTGATTGTGAGCGTATCGTTGCCAAAAACGTTGGTGACGATGTGCGTGACGGCATAGTTGCCAGGTGTGTTGTACGTCACCGTCGGGTTTTGTGCACTGGAGGTGTCGGGCGTGCCGCCGGGGAAATACCAATAGTAAGCCGTTGGGTTGCCCAGCGACTGGCTGGTGTATTGTACCGTCAGTGGGGCGCAACCCGATGTGGTATCGGCAGTGAAGCCAGCCACGGGCAAGGCCACGACCGTCACCGATTTGGTGGACGTGGTGCTGCCGCAGGCGTTGGTGGAAGTAAGTGTTACGGTATAGGTGCCGCTTTGGGCGTATGTGTGAACGGGGTGTTGCTGGGTGCTCGTGGTGTTGTCGCCAAAATTCCAGAGGTATGTGTTGGCTCCTGTGGATTGATTGGTAAACGTGACCGTCAGGGTGTCAATGGAATAGGTAAAGTTGGACGACGGCACGTTTTGGACGACGATGTAACTCGTCTTGGAGATTGAATTAGAGCCTGTGTTGTTTATTGCTGTGAGCGTGACAGTGAAGGTGCCCGAGGTTTGGTATTGCACGATCGGGTCTTTCATGTTAGATGCTGTAGGCGAGCCGCCGGGAAAACTCCACAAAAATGTGGTAGCGTTGGAAGATGATTCGTTGGTAAACTGCACCACCAACGGTGCACAGCCCGCAGTTGGGTTGGCAGAAAACTCCGCAGTTGGTATGGTGTTGAGCACGACGGATTTGGTGGACGTTCCGCAATCGTTTTCAACCGTAAGTGTCACGGTATAGGTGCCAGCAAATGGATAGGTATAGACCGGATTTTGTTCAAAACTGAAGTTGCCGTCGCCAAAATCCCACAGGTAGCTGTTGGCGTTGGTGGACGTGCTGACGAATGTGTAGGTCAGGCCGGAAAATGTGTAGGTAAAATTTGCAGTAGCGGTAGGTTTGACCAAAACGGCTTTGGTTGTGGATGCCGTTCCTCCTATTCCAGTTACAGTGAGTACCACATTGTATGTGCCCGCTGTATTCCAGACAACTACCGGGTTTTGAGCCGTTGATGTTGCGGGGCTGCCGTTGGGGAATGTCCACGACCTGGTTGTGTTATTGGTGGACAAATCGGAGAAGGTTACCTGTTGACCACGGCAGGCCGGGTTGGGGTTCCAATCGAAATTGGCTGTGGGCGGCTGGTTGGAGCCACAGGGTTGGAAGCAACCGCCGTTGATGCGGGCAGTAATATAGGCGCTGATGACGTTGATGGAGTTGCTGCTCCACGAGCTGCTGGTACTCACAAACGGACACATGATAAAGTTGGGCGGGCAGCTGCCGCCGCCTTGTGGGTCGTGTCCGGCAGACATATTGTGACCGATCTCATGAGAGGTCATGCAGCGTAACAGCTCGGAGTTCGAAGTCCAGTCCTGCAGACAGTGATACTTGTTGGCGTTGCACATGCCGGGCACATAGGCAATGCCCACAGTGGATCCGTCGAAATCGCGGTTGGTCCACAGTTCGCCGTTGTCGAAAGCATTGACACCGATACCGAAACCGTTGGCGTTGCCCCAGTTGCGAAACGACCCCAACAAGGTGCCCGCATCCGTCGAAGCAGTCCAGGGGTCGGTGCCGGATACCACAAACTGGGTCACGATGACAAACGACATATCGTGGTTGAAGGCACCCGTATAGTCGCCTTCCACATCATTGATCACGGCTACATTGTGCGCTTCCACGGCGCTGGCGGAACCGTACTTGTTGAACATGGACTTGTCGGAGGCAATAGCGATCTCGATTTCGTAACAACCGGAAAACTCGGCCTGGCTGCTTTTTTGTTTGGCCATGTTCTGCAAATGCTCCATGTCTTCCTCACTGGTGAGTTCGGTACAGGTTGCATCCTGATCGCGGATTACGGCACTGCGTGGGTACACGAGGAAAAGGTCTCGAGGGAGGTCACTTTGGTGAAACCAGAGCGGTTCGATGTAGTAGCGTTCGCCGCCTTCTTCCACATAGCCGTTGATGAAGTCTGTGTCGAATGTCAATCGTGCCTTTCCGCCACCGTTGGAGTCGTACCCTTTGAAAGCGAGGTTCTCTTTGCGTTTGTGGATTTCGATACCGTTTTCAGTGGACACTTGCATGAAATACCCGGGAGCTAGGACGTGGTTGGGCCTCAAATGCAAATTCCAATTGTGTGTGCCGATCTGGATATTCATGGGTGCTGATTCGGCAGCGGTATTGGCAAACTGCTTCATTGTCGCTGCATCAAGCCGGTAAACGGCGTATTCCTTGAGCACTTTTTTTAGGTCATCGGGGACCACTACTTGTTGTGGTTCGCCGATAAAACTTTGTGCGTGTGTTGCCAATGGGGAAAGTGCCAGCAAAGCGAGAACGGAATGCCGGAAAAACAGACGTAAGCGATTGAGCATGGTCGAGTTTGATTTGAAAACGAATGTGATTGACGATATACGGGACGGGCTGTTGGCGGGTTGCGCGTTGTTCAGTCATTGGTTTTTGAAAACAATGCAGGCAAGATTTGGCGGATGGGGAACAGGAAATGCCGTTAATTTGCGGCTAAGTACAATGTGCTAATCAGACAATATGCTAATTCACAACGAGGTGTCGTCTGTTTTAGGTTAAACTAAATTTTGGTGACGTACTTAGAGCGTGTTTAAATTTCAGTCGCCGGGCTGCAAGCGGCAAATTTTGCTTCATACTGCGTTAAAATTTTCGCCGTAGGCACCCGGCTACGACTGCAA
>JBEBHD010000056.1:0-23831 GCA_040080915.1 Saprospiraceae bacterium | reverse complement strand
AACATGAGCATTCAACACACACCTATATATTTCGGCCCCTCTGATGTACACGGGACAGGCGTTTTTGCTGCGGATTTGATACCCGAAGGAGCGGTGATCGAGGTGTGCCCGGTGCTGTTATTTCCGAAGGCCGAACTGGCCGCCGTGCGACAGACCATGCTCGACAACTACTACTTCGATTGGGGCGACGATGGACTGTGGTACGCTTTTGCGCTGGGATTCGGCTCGTTGTACAACCACGCTTACGAACCAAACGCCGACTACGGCATGGACTTCGAGCACAACACCATTGATATTTACGCCTTGCGGGATATCACCCCCGGCGAAGAGATATTTATCAACTACAACGGTTCGCCCGAAAATCGGGAAAAAGTCTGGTTCGAAGCATGAAAGAAAACACGGAAACGCACACCTACGATTCGGCTTGCGCAGAACTGGAACAGATCGTCGCCGATCTGCAAAATGAGACTGTGAGCATTGACGACCTGACGGCCAAGGTCGAACGGGCACAAGCGCTCATCCGGTTTTGCCGCGAAAAACTCCGTCAGGTAGAAGACCGGTTGCAAAATTTGAACGGTTGATCATTCCTCCTGCGTTGAAAACCGGTACCCCACACCGCGCATGGAGTGGAAGAACCGGGGCTGGCGCGGGTCTTTTTCGAAGTATTTCCGAAAGGCAAGGATGAAATTATCAATGGTGCGGGTGCTGGGAAACACGTCGTATCCCCAAACGGCTTGGAGTATTTGATTTCGGCTGACCACTTCGTTTTTGCGCTCCACGAGCAATTTCAGCAGCATGGCCTCTTTTTTTGTCAGCGCGATGGCGGCACCCCGCCATGTTGTGGCCTCGTAGGTTTCAAAATTCACCTTGTTTCCGCCAAATTCAACGATATCCGTGATGTCGCCTTTTACCCGTTGGCTGCGGCGCAGCAGATTGCCTACGCGCAACAGGAGTTCTTCTAAGTTGAAGGGTTTGGTCAGGTAATCGTCGGCTCCGCGCTTCAGCCCGGCGATGCGGTCTTGGGGCAAATCTTTGGCCGTAAGCAGCAGAATGGGCACGGGGTTGTTGGCCAGCCGTACCTGCTCCGTGATGCTGAAACCGTCCAAATCGGGCAACATCACATCCAGCAACAACAGGTCAAAATGTTGGCCCGCCACGAGGTCGAGGGCTTTTTTCCCGTTGCCCGTAGGCACCACCTCGTAGCCTTCCAGTTCTAAGTTGAGTTGCAGGGCTTCGCGAATGGTGGGTTCGTCTTCTACAAGTAGTATGCGCATAAAAATAGGGTTGAGGTTCAAGATGCGTTCGGCACGATAGGCTACCTTAGATAAAACGTTGGATTCATGGAATCAATGGTCATAAACGTAACCCCGCAGATCGGAGGCTACAATTTCAGTCTATCGCCCAAAACAAAAGTAGAACGGCATGAGCACTTTCTCGGTTCGTTCCAAGTACGCCAGTTCTTTGACAAGTCGGAGAAAATACACAAGGCAAACTCTCAGGCGGCTGCGTGGACACCATCCTTAGTTGCCAAATTGATCATTTTCCGATAATGTTCACCCGGCAGGGCGGGCCAAGCAATGGCCCGCCCTGTCACAATTTTCCAAGCCATGCGACATTGTAATGCGCCCTAAAAAAACTGTCGTCAGGCTAACGGGTAAATTCTCACAACCATCTAAAGTTTTCCGTGTTCAGTTGGACTCCTTCGAAAGCCAATCCCCCACTGTTCATCTTTTTTCCTTTTTTACCCTTCATGGCAACATTTAAACGCACAGCATCCGCCGTCTGGAACGGCTCCGGCGCCGATGGCTCCGGTTCACTGACCGGCCCTTCCGGCGTTCTTCAAAACACCCCGTACTCGGCCAAACTCCGCTTTCAAAACGAAGACGGCCTTGCCGGTACCAACCCGGAAGAACTCATCGCTGCCGCACACGCAGGCTGTTACATCATGGCTCTGAGTTTCCGGCTTTCCGGCGCGGGTTTTCCACCTGCCGCACTGAACTGCTCGGCAACGATTGACATGGAAAAAGGCGACAGCGGCTGGGGATTCGCCAAAATCACCTTGCTTTTGGAAGCCGATGTGCCCGGCATTTCCGCTGATTTGTTTCAGGAGCACGCCCACGCGGCCAAGGCCGGTTGCCCAGTAAGCAAAGCATTAGCCGCAGTGCCGATCGAGTTGGAAGCCAGTTTGGTGTGATGAAGCAGCGAGAGGGTGACTGCAAGTCACCCTCTCGCTTGATTTATGCCACGATATTCACGATCCTTCCCGGAATCACGATGCACTTTTTCACCGGCGCACCGTCAAGGTTGCGGCGCACAAACTCCTGCTGCATGGCCAACGCCTCCACTTCAGCGGGTGCCGCAGAGGCAGCGACCTCAATGTTGCCCCGGTGCTTGCCATTGATTTGCACGGGGTAAACTACCGTGTCTGTTTTCAGAAAATCTTCGTTCAGCGCCGGCCAGGTCGCGTCGCAAACGGTGGTCTCGTGGCCCAGGCGGTGCCAGAGGTCTTCGGCCAAGTGCGGCGCAAACGGCGCGAGCAACACCACTGCCGGTTCCAGAATGGCCCGTTTGTGGCACTTTAGCGTGCGCAGTTCGTTGGTCAGGATCATAAAATGGCTGACACAGGTATTCATCGAAAAACGCTCAATGTCTTCCGTCACCTTTTTGATGCACGTGTGCAGGGCACGTAGTTCGTCGCGGGTGGGTGCTTCGTCGGTGGGCAGCCAAGCGCCGTTTTCGGCCACGAACTGCCCCCAGAAGCGACGCAAAAACCCAAAAACACCCGTGATGCCCTTGGTATCCCAAGGCTTGCTCACTTCAATGGGGCCGAGGAACATCTCGTACATCCGATAGCAGTCGGCCCCGTACTGGGCCACCATGTCGTCGGGGTTTACGACATTGAATTTCGACTTGGACATTTTTTCCACTTCGAATGAACAGACAAATTTCCCCTCCGGGTTCAACTTGAAATTGGCACCCTGGAACATCTGTTGTTGCGCGGCCTGTTCCAAATCCAATACATCGTCGGCAACCATGCTGATGTCCACGTGCAGTTTGCTGAAACAATCCGCCGAGTATTTGGTCGTCAGGTCGTGCGAAACGAAAAGTTGATCAACCTGCGGCTCAAGTTCGGTCATAAAAAACCGCTCCCGGCTCAACAGTGCCCGGTTGATTTTTTCAGCCGTGCGTTCATGCTGGTTGATGCATTCGGCCAGTTCTTCGTTGAACAACACAAGCAGGCGCTTGCCGTCGGATTCGGCGGCCTTCCGAATGGCCTCAATCTTGTCGGTTTGTTTCCACGACACCACCTCGATGGCCAAATCGTAGGTCTCAAAAGCAAAATCGTAGGTGATGGTTTCTTCGGCTTTCGTGGTAGGAATGCGCATGGGGCCGTAGTCCTTGAAAAACGGCTGAAGCACCTTGATCCACAGGTATTCTTCGTAAAAGCACTCCTTGGCGCGAAAAACCAAACTGGAACGTCCTTGGATCATGCCCTGATTGGTCAGTTTTTTGGCAAATTCCCGTTCCGGCACCAAGCCGAGATCGTACAGGAAATGGTTCCAAAATCGGCTGTACAGCAGGTGGCCAACGGCGTGCTCGGCCCCTCCGATGTACCAGTCCACACATTTCCAGTAATCTACGGCCTCTTTGCTACAAAACTCGCGGTCGTTTTGTGGATCCATGTAGCGGTACCAGTACCACGAAGAGCCGGCCCAGCCGGGCATGGTGCTGAGTTCATACTCGTGCATGCCGTCGGGGCCGTAGCGCCAACCATCGGCGCGGGCCAAGGGCGGCTCGCCCGATTCGGTGGGCAGGTACTTGTCAATGGCGGGCAACACGAGCGGCAGGTCTTTTTCCGGGAGCAGGTTCGGCACCCCGTCGTTCCAGTAGGCTGGAACTGGTTCGCCCCAGTAACGCTGGCGGCTGAACACGGCGTTGCGCAGTTTGTACTGCACCTTACCCTTTCCGATGCCGTTTGTTTCCAACCAGTTGACCAGTATCGGTTCGGCCTGATCATAGGCCATGCCGTTGATCATACCGGAGTTGATGTAACGGCCTTCCTTGGTCGGGTCTGCCGCTGTATCGAGGTTTTGCTGGGCATCCGATATCGGAACAATGGGCAGGCGGAAATGGGTGGCAAAGCTCCAGTCGCGTTGGTCGCCGCTGGGTACGGCCATCACGGCCCCCGTTCCGTAGCCCGCCAACACGTAGTCGGCGATGTAGATCGGTATTTTCTGTCCGTTGAAGGGGTTGACAGCAAATGCGCCTGTGGCAGCACCAGTCACGCGCTTGACCTCGGACATACGCTCCAACTCCGTGCGCGAGGCCGCCCACTTGACGTAAGCATCCACTGCGGCGTGCTGGGCGGGCACGGTCAGGCGGGGAACCAGATCGTGTTCAGGGGCCAGCACCATGAACGTGGCCCCATAGATCGTATCCACCCGCGTAGTGAAAACCTCAATGGAAACGCCCTCATGGCCATCCACGGCAAAACGAACGGACGCGCCCTGCGAACGGCCGATCCAGTTGCGCTGCTGTTCTTTGATGGATTCGGACCAGTCAATTTCGTTGAGGCCCTCCAACAGGCGATCGGCGTATGCGGTGATGCGCATGCTCCATTGTTTCATCAACTTGCGCTCCACGGGATGGCCGCCGCGCTCGCTCACGCCGTCCTTCACTTCGTCGTTGGACAATACCGTGCCGAGGGCGGCACACCAATTGACGTAAGATTCCTCCGGAAACGTAAGGCGGTATTTCAGCAGCAGTAAGCTGCGCTGTTTATCGTCCATGGCCGCCCAGTCGGCAGCCGTGAACGCGGGTGCGTCGTCGTCGCAAACGGCCCGCACGCCGTGGTTGCCGTTTTGGTCAAATCGGGCAATCAGCCCGGCTATCGGAAGCGCTTTGTCGGCATTGAGGTCGTAATAATGCTCGAACAACTTCATGAAAATCCACTGCGTCCACTTGTAAAAAGCCGGGTCGCTGGTGCGCACTTCGCGATCCCAGTCAAAGCAAAAACCGATGTTATCCAGCTGTTCGCGGTAGCGCTGGATGTTCTGTTCGGTAGACACGGCCGGGTGGATTCCGGTCTGGATCGCGTACTGTTCTGCGGGCAGGCCGAAGGAGTCATAGCCCATTGGATTGAGCACGTTGAAGCCGTTTTGCCGTTTGTAGCGGGCCACGATGTCGCTGGCGATGTAGCCCAACGGGTGCCCGACGTGCAGCCCGGCCCCGGAAGGGTAGGGGAACATGTTGAGGATGTAGAACTTGGGCTTCGACGGGTCGTTGCTCACCCGGTAGGTGTGCTGGGCCAGCCACCACTTCCTCCATTTCGATTCAATGTCGCGCGGATTGTATTCCATACCAATTCCTGCCGTTGAATGTTTGGCAGGGCGGCAAAATTATGGATTTAAGTAGAACATTATTTCAACAGAATTTGAAAGCAGGTGTTTTGGTTGAAATTTGTTGCTGCTCATGCGCACTCAAATTCACCGCAGAGGCGCGGAGGTTTTCAAAATTTTGATTTTCAAAAAACAAAAACCTCCGCGCCTCTGCGGTGAATTTGAAAACTGTCCAGTAGTGCGAGGCAACCGCCTTGTCCGGCAACACACCATTGCGCCAAACGCTCAGGAAAATGCACCTGCCCTACATGAAAAAAAGTACACTCTTCCCATTTTTCCTACTACTCGTCCTTGGCCTTTCTGCCCAAACCGCCACGATCAGTGGCCGCCTCACGGATGCCAAAACCGGCGAAAATCTCATCGGTGCCACCGTGGAAGCAGTCGGCCTGCAGAAAGGAAACGTCAGCAACGAGTATGGCTTTTACTCGTTTACCCTGCCCTCCGGCAGCGACTCCGTGGTGCTTCGTTTTAACTATCTCGGCTACCAATCGGCCTTCCGAACGATCCTGCCCGCGCCCGGAAACACGGCGTTGAACGTCGCGCTCCTGCCAGAAGACGCTGTTTTAGAAGAAGTCGTTATCCGGGCCAATGTGCTGGAGGACAAGGTAAAAAGCACCGAAATGTCGGTGGCCACGCTCACCATGCGCGAGGCCAAGGCGCTGCCTGCCTTGTTTGGCGAGGTGGATATTATTAAAATTATCCAGTTGAAACCCGGCGTGACCGGCGGCACAGAAGGCTCCACGGGTATTTTCGTGCGGGGGGGCGGACGAGACCAAAACCTGATCGTGCTCGACGAGGCGATCGTGTACAACCCCGACCACTTGTTCGGTTTTTTCAGCACCTTCAACTCGGATGCTGTGAAGGATGTCAAACTGTTCAAGGGCGGTTTTCCTTCCCAGTACGGCGGCCGGCTTTCATCGGTCATTGACGTGCGCATGAAAGAGGGCAACAACCAAGAGTACGACGTGACGGGCGGAATCGGACTTATTTCCAGCCGATTGACCATCGAAGGCCCCATTCAGCGTGACAAGTCGTCGTTTCTCATCAGCGGACGACGCACCTACGCCGACCTCATAACCCGCGCCATCAACAAGGCCAACGAAAAGACACCAGACTATAACCCTATCCCTGACTATTATTTTTACGACCTGAACACGAAGGTCAACTTTACGCTCGGCGAACACGACAGGTTGTACCTGAGCGGCTACTTTGGCCGAGATGTTTTTACCTTCCAAAACGAGTCGTTCAATTTCCTTTTCGACTGGGGCAACGCCACCGGCACCGCTCGCTGGAACCATGTTTTTGGCCCTAAACTGTTCTCCAACACCACGTTCACATTTTCCGATTACCAATACCGGATTCGCAATGTCTTGGAAGGGTTTTCTTTCAATCTCGGCTCCAACATCCGGGATGCCAATGTAAAAGTGGATTTTTACTACCAGCCCAACAACGAGCACACCGTGCGTTTTGGCGGCAATGCCACCTACCATCAGTTTACGGTAGCCCGCCTCCAGTTTGGCAGCGACGACGGGCGCGTCAATTTCCAGTCGGGCCAGGATTTCACAGGCATGGAATACGGGCTGTACGTCGCCGACGAATGGGCGGCTACGCACCGCTTGAAGTTCAACTTCGGTGCGCGGATGTCCGCCTGGAAAAACGGCCCGGCGTTTTACGCCAATGTAGAACCGCGTGCCTCGGCCAATTACTCGCTCGCCGAAAACTGGTCGGTGAAGGCATCTTACGCCCGCATGAACCAGTACGTACACCTGCTCGCGAGCAGCGGCCTGTCCTTGCCTACCGACATCTGGTACCCCAGCACGGAGGGCGTGAAACCAGAGACCAGCGACCAGATCGCCGTGGGCACCTCGTACCTGTTCGACAAAAAATGGCTCATCACTTGGGAAAGTTGGTACAAATGGCTGCAAAACCAGGTGGATTTCATTGACGGTGCCGAGCTTTTCGGAAACAACGAATTAGAACGCGAGCTGACCATCGGGCGCGGGTACGCCTTCAGCCCCTTGGAACTGGAAATTGAAAAACGCGAGGGCCGCCTCACCGGCTGGATCGGCTACACGCTCGCTTGGGTGCGGCGCGGCGAGTTTCCCGTCATCAACAGGGGCGAATATTACGCGCCACCTTTCGACCCGCGCCACAACCTGAATATCGTGGCCATGTATGACCTCAACCGCCGTTGGCAACTCACGGCCACTCTGTCGTACAAGTCCGGCAATGCCGCTTGGCTGCCCGTTGGCAGGCTGTCGTTTCAGGACGTGGCCGGTAGCCGCCTGCGACCGGTTTTACCGATTTATGGCGACCGAAACACGTTCCGATACCCAGCCTACATGCGCCTCGACCTCGGCATAGTTTACCGCTGGAAAACCCGCCGAAGCGAGCAAGACCTGACTCTCAGTATTTACAATGCCCTTGACCGACGTAATACGTTTTTTATCTACTTGGACCCCGAGTTCGAGCAGACCAACGTCGGCGGCCAAATCATCGAAACGCCCGTGCGTATCGCGGCCAAGCAGGTGTCGCTGTTCCCCATTCTGCCTTCCATCACCTGGAACTTCAAATTTTAACAAACAACCATCATGAATACATCGAAATATTTGCTCGGTATACTCGCTCTGGCTGCCTTTGCCGCCTGCGATTTGGAAAAAGAGGTAGAGATTGACCTGCCCCTGTACGATAACCGCCCCATCGTGGAGTGCTACTTAGAACCGGGAAAGCCGTTCAGACTGCTGCTCACCCGGAGCTACGGCTACTTCGACGATCTGGGGCTGGACTCCACGTATTTCGACAACACCCTGCTGAGCGGTGCCACCGTAACCATCGCTTACAACGGCCAAGTGGACACCCTGCTCGGGCAATTGTCCTTCGACCTGCCACCGCTGCCGATCCGGCTGTACAATTATACCGGGAAAAACACCGTACCGGTCACGCCTGGAGTCGAGTACACGCTTGGTATCACCATGCCCGACGGTGCCACCATCAGCGGCAAAACAGTTATGTTGCCGTTTGTGCCCATTGACAGCATCCTGGTGCAGTGGAACGAAGGCCTTGATACCATGGCTCGCGTACTCACATACATCACTGACGACCAGACACAGACGAACTTCTACCGCCGTATGATCAATTACAGCACACTGGACAGTGTGCCGAGGCAAAATTTTTTGGTCACGGACCGGATTGCCACGTCCCCGATTTTTGCCTTCGGCACTGGCTACCAGCTCATGGAGGGCGACACGGTGATCAACACGATGTTTCACATCACGAAGGACTACTACGATTTTTATGAAAGCATCCTTCGGGCCGTAGCGGGCAATCGCAACCCCTTTGCTCAGCCATCGCCGATTATTGGAAATGTAACTGGTTCAGCCAACCCGCTCGGCATTTTCACCTGTTTGGTTTACGACCGGGACACCACGATTATCATGCGATGAAATTTTTTTTAGACCTTTTATGGTAATTGGCCCGCTTTTTGAAAAACGTGCGTTGTTACCAAAACTGATACCGCCATGCAACGCACATCCTCTTCTCCGAAACGCTCCGCTTACCCCCTCAGCACTGCTTTGATTTTGATCCTGCACCTCGGCCTCGGGTATGCCGTTTACCAATACGCCACCACACCCGGTGCTGGCACCGAGCCGAAAGCACCTGTAGCAACTGCAACCATCGTGCCTTGAGCACAATATAGTTTTACCGCCTCTTGAAAAAAAGCGGCCCACGGAGGAAAGTCTCCGTGGGCCGCTTTTTTTCTGTCAAGAACTTCCCGCCCTAAATCTTGGTAAAATGCACGATGTCCGTGTCTCCGTTACCACCGCTTACGTGCTCGAAGTGCATGAACGTGCTTTGCATTTCGATGATGAGCCAGTCCTCTTGCAACTCTCCCAGGGCGCTGGGCACGGATCCTGTTCCGCTGAAGTCAATGCAGAATTTGTTGGCGCTGTCGTCGCAGTTGGTTGACCAGGTTCCGTTCCAGGTTTGGCCGCCGTTTTTGGCCACCAGCGCACCGCCAGGCTCGAACTCGAACGTGTAGCCGGTGTAATTTGCCGTTTCTACCTGCTTGTCAAAAAAATAGGTGACTTTCCATTGTCCCGCAGCCGGGGTGTTGCCGCCGCTGTTGTCTTTTTTGCAGGCTGTGGCCAACACCAGCCCCAGCACCAAAAAGCATAGCGCGGGCACGGTACTTGTGAATCGGTTTTGCATGATTATCAAGTGTTTGTTTGAAAAAAAATAGGTGACTTGTCCTCTCCTGTTGTCTGGTTGGCAAAGTTGGGGGGCTGGTGGGTATGCGTCCAAAAAAATGTCGCCGAACAGGCGGGCGGAGCTCCTGAGTCGGCAAAAAGCGCGGGTGAACCCCCAAATCTCCTGCTCTGCGTATCGGGTCGAGGCCCCTTGCGAGCCATGTCGTTTTTTTTGTTGCCGAACACTCGCACCCAGTAGGTAGTTCGGGTTGGCTAACCCCTACCGCACCACCGTTACATCCCCCTGCATCCGCACCACAAACCCATCCACGTACAATACCTCAGCGTACCAAACGTACACCCCCGGCAGCGCCGGCTGCCCTCGAAACCGCCCGTCCCAGCCGAGAAGGTGGTCATTTGGTGCAAAGCCTGTCCGCTCAAAAACCGCTTCGCCCCAGCGGTCGAAAATGCGCAACAGGCGAATTTCCTGAATGGACTTTGAACGGGCAAACAGCGTGAAATACTGATTTTCAGGCAACAGAGCATCCGAGTACAGCACGTTCGGTGCGTAAATACTGTCCCGAATCACCTGCACCAATGCACGGCTTTCCGATTGGCATCCGGCATCGGTGGTGAACCGCACCGTGTAGTACGCTGACGTAAACGGCCGCACCCAGAGGGTCGCGCAGGTGTCGCAAGGCGAAAGCGCTGCAAACGGGTTGAGCCACTGATACCGTACCGAACCAGGCGGGAAACCAGGCGGCAGTTTGATACGCAGCAAAACGCTGTCGCCCAAGCGAATGATCGTGTCGGGCAGCACCTCGCCCAATATTTCCGGCAGGGTCGGCATATCAAAATCAAACTCAAACTGGCAGCCCAGTGTGTCTTCGATGTGCAGCACCAATGGCCCACCGCCCACATTGGCGAACACCGCCGAATCGCGATCGGGCGGACGGTTCAGGCCATAGCGTGTGCCAGCGGGCAACCCGGTTACCGACAAAGCACCGTTGGCCCGATCCGCGCAGGGCACGCGCAGCACCTCGAACACCGGTTCGTAAGGCAACGGTTCGCCCACCAAAGCGGCGGCGGTAGCCGTGCATCCGTTGGCATCCGACAGAGTGAGCGCGTAGTCGCCCGCAGCCACAGCGGGTAGGTCTTGCGCCGTTGAACCGTTCGACCACAGGTAGGTGTAGGGCAAGGCACCGCCAGCTGGAGCGGCATCCACGATGCCAGTGCTGCTACCAAAACATGCGGCATCCGTGGCAGTAAGCGGCAACGCGATGGCCGAGGGTTGGAGTACGGTGGCAGTCACCGTTTTGGAGCAACCGTGCGCGTCGGTCAGCAAAAACGAATAGATGCCTGCCGGCAAATTGGCGACCGGCGAAGCCACCGGCTGGCCGTTTTGTTGGAAAATATACGGCAGAACGCCGCCCTGAGCGGATAGCACAACTTGTCCCGTGCTGTCGCCGAAACAAACCGTGCCCTGCGGCAGAGCCGTCCCGATCAGTTCAGTCGGCTGCCCGACAGTCGTTTGCAGGACGTAGGCACAGCCCAGGTTGTCCAGCACAGTCACGCTGTACGGCCCCGCTGGCCCGGTGACCACACTTTGATGTTGACCGCCCGTCCATGAGTACGCAAACGGCGGGAAACCTGTTCCCGTTACTTCCGCTCGCCCGTCGTTTCCTCCGAAGCAAGTGACCGAGTCGCTTGCGATCGTAAGGGTGGAAAAAAGCACGCCGATCATCGTGTCGGCTTCCGCTGTGCAGCCGTTCGCATCCGTGACTTGCACGGTGTACGCGCCGGTGGAAAGCCCGGTCAAAACGTAGTTTGCGCCAGCGGGCTGCCCGTTCACCGTGTACGGCAGCACACCCCCTTGGGTGCCGACCGTGATGGTGCCGTTTTCGCCGTTTTGGCAAATTTCGTCCGTGGTCGCCAGGGAAAAAACGAGCGGCTGTGGTTCGCTCAGGCTGTCGGAGGCCGATGTTGTACAGCCGTTGGCATCGGTCAGTGTGAGGGCGTAGGTACCTGGTGACAAATTGCTCAAGTTCGTCCCGGAACCTGTTGGCGACCACGTGTACGTGTACCCGCTCGCGCCGCCGCTGGCCGTGGCAACGATACTGCCGTCGTTTGCACCAGTGCAAGAAATGCTGAAGCCGTTGAAATCGGAAACAACGAGGTTTAGTGCCAGCGAATCCGGCTGTGTTACGACCGCCACGGCAGTGTCTGCACAACCCAACGCATCGGCTACCACGAGGGTGTACGTTCCGGCGGGCAAGCCGGGCAAGGTATCGGTCGGGCCGGGGCCAGTGCTCCAAAAAAACTGCACCGGTGTCGTGGCTCCCTGCACATTGGCCAATACCGATCCGGTCGAATCGCCCCAGCACAACACGTGCGTTGGTACCAGCCCTACTTCCATTTTGCGTGTTTCCACCCGCATGGTGTCGAAGGAGACACAGCCCTGTGCCCGCTTTGTTTGCAGCACGAGGTTTTCAGAAAAAACAAAGGTGTTGGTGAACGTCCCTGTGTACCGGTAACTTGGGTTCGCTGTGGTCTTGCTGCTCAGGTACGGGGAGGTTGTCAGCCACGTGTAGGTGGCATTTGCCAATGGGGGTAACCCGAGTGCGGCAGCGGAACCAGCGCAAAGTGTGGTGTCCGGCCCGGCATTGGCCAAGCGCACGAACGGCAGGAAAACCGAGTCGCGGGTGCAAGAACAGACGGTATCCGTCAGCACCACCCAAAGGCCGGAGCAGCCCAGTGCAGCAGCGACGGGCACGCTCAACGCCACGTTGAGGGCAGTGGCTCCCGCCAAACCTTCCACCTGAACGGCGGTATCGCGCAGCAGCAGGTCGGTCGGGTCGAGTTGACCATTTTGGTCGCCGTCGAGCCGAATTTCGATGTTCAACGAGCCGCCGCCCGGCAACGCCGACAGGTTTTCGATCTGGAAACCGAAGTTCCAGCGTTCCAGCCCGGCATCCAACGGCAAGGCCGTGCCGTTCAGGCCGGATAGGGCAAAAACGGGTTTTTCAAAAACAGCGCCGAAGGTTTCCTCCAGCATCACAAAATCAATGGAGCATGAGGCGGCTGCACAAGCCACATTGGCAGTTTGCACCATTTGCACGCCAAAAAGATAGGGCACACTGCACGCTGACGTGGCTGTCGTATTTTGAATTTTAAACTCAAAAACCACTGAATCTCCAGCCCCCACACCTGAGGGAAGGCCAAATGCGAGGTACACCACATCGTCGAACGGCTGTGACACAGGCTGCCCGGCGGGGCTGTTGTGAACGGCCTGCAAGGAGCCGGGCACGTAGCCGAACCCCTCGGGCAGCACCACGCGCACCTTTTCGTTGGCTGCCGTGGGGCCGAGGTCGCCGGGGTTGATGATGCGAACGTGCACCGCGTTTTCCCCACAAAACGTGGCCGGATTGGGCAGGTCCATCTGGATTTGGTAGTCGTTTCCTACAAGCGGCTCGCCCGCGATGTCAAGCGGCGGGGCTACAAAACGGGAGGTGGTGCGCGGCTCTCCGCACACGTCTTGCCAAGCGGCTGAGTACAAAAACCGAGTGCCGTCCACGTAATCGCAGTTCGTTTGCACCAAAAAACGGAATGTCAGCGCGTTTCGCGGTGCAAATGCCACGCCCGGCACCGCCTCGAGCAGGAAAGGCAAAGCGGAAAAATCCACACTGAGCAGCAGGCCGTCAGCCGTGGCGACCGGGTCGGGCATCGGGGCCGTTTGGCCGTCGAACTCCACGGTAAACGAGCCGGGCACGAGTACCTGGCCAGCCTGCGGCAGTTTCAAAAACAACTCGATATCGTACATGCCGCCTTCGCCCACGTTGATGACCGTGACCTCGTACAAAATCGGCTCGCACAGGGTTACTGCCGAACTTGGCGCACCCGTGACCCCCACTTGCGCCAGCGCGTTATTCGGAGAAAAAATCAATTCGATAGGTCGGGGAAAAATGCAAGCCGCAGCCGAGTCGCACTGAAAACCCGGCAACAAGCGCAATGTATCCATCGTGCAATCGAGCAAGTCGGCCTGCAACTGGATGGTTCGGCAGCCGCCCTGGTCTAATCGCAGGCCTTCGACCAGTGTGTGTGTAGGGTCGGTTTGCGTAAGCGTCAGTTGTTGTGGGGCCAGTGGGTCGGTCACATCAGTGGCCGTTTTCGGCAGCAGCCCGGGGCCGTTTTCTATAAAAATTAATGGCTTGGGCACATTGAACGAAAGGCCGGGATTGCAATATTCGATCAGCCAAGTAGGAGTTCGGCTGCCGGAAAGCGGGCCAAATGTGGACAGGCCGAATTCGTTCAAATCGGGATCGGCCACGTTGGTGCCGCCGGTCAGTACATCCGCCGAGTCGCGAATACACAACAGTTTGCGCCCGATCAGAGCGGTGTAAAGCGTGGTCGTATCGGGCGGGCACAGCATCTGAGCGCTGAAGCGGAGCGTGGCCGGAGCGCGACCCGCGTAGTAGTCGGTTACCGGCATGTTGGGTTGCCGCAGAAAGGTCAGCAACGATTTGCCGTCGGGCAAGGTGGCGATTTGCGGGTCAGGCAGCGGAATTTGCGCAAAGCCCGGCGTGCCGTTGGCTCCGTCGCCGAGGCCGTAAACCACTCCACACTACCTGGCTGGAAGGCATATCCGGTGGCCAGTTCCACGACGAGCGAGTCGTACACGCACAGCGGGCGAATCTCGTTGGGAAACAAATCATTCTGCACCCGACCGGAAAGCCCCTGATAAAATGTGAGGTCAACCGTCACGTCATCGCAGGCACCGTCGTTGAAATTCATGGCCACGGTGTACTCGTATTCGGGATTTATGCCCCGGAAAATGGCATTTTTGGTTTCGCACAGCATGGTGTCGCCGCCATATCGGTACGGGAAACGCACACGCAAATCCTTGATGTCTTCCACTTCCAGATACGGCAGCACCTCCGTGAGGCGAGCGGTAACGTCCAATCGAATGCGGTCTCCAGCGCTGAGCCGCACGCCGGCGCCGGAGAGGCAACCACCGGATTCGATCAGCCCCAGCAAGTCGGCTTCCCAGATGTGGTAGCCGTTCACAAAGCGGTATTCCAGCACCAATCCGGGGCACTGCACGACCTGCCCGGTCTCCGCGTCTTCAAACTCCAAACCCGCACCAATTCGTTGGAAATATTCCTGCAGACCGTTCCAGTAGTACACCTGCACGAACGCCGAGTCGAACATTTCCCCGGGCAATCCTTCGATCTGCGCCTCGGCGTGCATCAGCACGGTGTCAAACGGGATACCGATAGTCAGGTCAAGGCCGGGCGTGGCGGGGCCAACATAAGTGGTTCGTTCGTTGTCCGTAAATCCCAGCGAGATGCGCCGAATGGTAAACGTGTCAGCAAAAATACCGTGCTGTTGCGTCGTGTCCATGGGCCGTGGGCAGTCTACGGTGAATGGCTCACCGTTGATGCAAGTCAGGGTGTAGCCCTCGGGGCAGCCGTTTCCACAGGTCCAAAAAACACTGACGGGAAGTTGGTAGGTGCGCGGCTCGAAACTTGGCGTACACAGGGCGGAATTGTCAATGTCGGGCGGGCAAACGGCGAGCAATGGCACGGTTATTTCACCCAGAACAGCGGGCAGCAGCAGGTAAACCAGCGTATCGTTCGGTGTCCACCACGGCACCGGCACACCGTTGAACAGGGGTTGAAAACCGGGCGGCAGGGCCATTGCCTCTGGCAAAATAATCTCGGCTATGATGCTGTCGTTCGGGCACTGGGCTTGCAGGCCTGTAAACGTTGCGTCGAGGGCATACTCAAAATCGTACACCGTACCCGCGTTAAAAATAAAGTCGTGCTCGACGTTCATCGTGCTTTGCAAAAACGCCACACCGATGGGTGGATTGGTAGGAAGAGATGACAACAGTTCGCTGCCGCACTCGCTGTCGTAGTGAAACTGCGAAGCGAGGTAATACGGATCAACCAACTCATTGCATTCCTTGCAGGCGGGATTGAGCACGAATTCACACTCAATGACAACACTTTGGCCCGCTGGCAAGTCGTCGAAAAAACCGCTGCCGTCAGCGTCCGTGAGGCCGCCAGGGCCGTCGGGATCAGACAAAAGCAACGTAAAACTCAACTGGTACGGCAGGGCGAATGACCCGCTCGCCAAATCTTGCAGTGGCACATTTCCGATGCGGAAATTTGAGAATGGGAAGCAGTCCGATTTTATACCCACGTTGGCAAATTCAAACTCACCCTTCACGAGGCCAATCAGACCCTCGATCCCGAAGGCAGTGACCGTTCCGATGTTTTCAAGGCGGAAACCCAGCGTCGTCGTGTCGCAGGGCACGAGTGCCGGGAAGGGGTTGACGAGCGAAAGCACAATACTGGGTTGCGGGCTGTTGCCTCCGGACACGTTGTACTGGTCAAAACGCGAAACGGCGCAAACGATGCTGTCGGCGCAGGCCCAGCCGTACTCAATAATGGTAGTCAGGCTGCCACAATCGCCGATGCGAAACCGTTGGGTCACGACCACGCTATCCTGGTAGCCCAACGAGCCGTTCGGGCCGAGGTCGGGGCCTTTCAGCACTAATGTGTCGCCCGAAAAAGCGCCCGTGGTTTGCACCAATTGCAGGCCCGCTTGGGCGTACGGGTCAATGACGTACAGCGAAAATGCCCGGCCGAAACCCTCGTTGCGCAGCGTGAACGTGCGGGTGAACACATCGCCGGTAGCGCCGGTGATGTTCCAATTTTGGCCCGGTGTAAGTATTATGACCGGCGTGCGCAGGTTGTAGGAGCTGCCCAAAATGGGGGCTTGTGGCACACCTCCTGTTGTGATACGGATGGTGTCGCGCACGTCACCTGCGTCGTTGGGCAGGCATCCGACCCGCACACGAATTTGGAACGAAATATTGGCCCCACTGGCAATGGCGGGCAGGGAAAATACCGGGCAGCGCGGGTCGGTCACATCATTGGGCGAAACACCGGTAACGGACACATACGACAGGCCCGCAGGCATGCAGTATTGGAGTGTGCCGGCGGCTTGAGTCTGCACGTCCACATTGGTCACGAAGACCTCGAAAACCGCTTCTTCGCAGGTGGAAATTTCGGTGGGGATGTTGGTGGCCACGATGGGCACGCCGAGCGTGGGCGCATGTTCCGGGGCAGAGAAGGCGGGCGCAGCAAAGCACAAACCCGCGCAGACGAGTAGATTGGTAAAGGATACGGCCATAGGTCGGGATGATGATTGTTTTCGATCATGGGTGGATTACGGTACAAAAAAAAGTTGCACAGTGGCTCACAGGGTTTGAGAGGGCACAGAGTAAACGTAAATTGAACTACTACTCCACGCACAAACTTGATACCAAGCGCCCCGAAAGATATGGCAGATTGCTTACACAAGCGGTTTTTTCATGCCAAACCAAGACACTGTGCAAGTCCGAATTGGTTAGGTGAGAACAAAGCGGCACTTTTGCACAGATTTCATCACAATCAAACTTTTCTGAAAATCATGCAAAAGCATCTGTTCCTGCTCGTCTGTTTGTTGTTTTTTGCCTACTCGTCAAGGGCTCAAAGATACCTTGACATGATAGAAAACGGCGCGTTCACCCTCCAGGAAATACAACAGGAAGCGGAGGCATATTTTGAAAAAGTTGGCCGTGGGCAAGGCAGCGGCCATAAGCAGTACAAGCGTTGGGAATACGTCGCCAAAAAGGAATTGGATGCATACGGAAAGAAAATCCCGAGCCACGAACTGGCACAATACGCCCGCAATTACCGCCGGGCCGAACGGCAACGCGCAGCCGAATCCGGTGGTTTTGCGGGCGACTGGAAGCCCCTTGGGCCAGACTACAAAAATCCGACCTCCAGTTGGAACCCCGGCGTGGGTCGTGTCACGTCCATCGGCGTTGATGCCGGCAATGCCAAGCACATCATTGTGGGCAGCCCTACCGGTGGCGTTTGGAAAACCCTTGACGGCGGCCTCACTTGGACTCCGCTCACCGACGAGTTTTCCACTGTGGACGTGTACGCCCTCGAAATCTCGCCTTACAACAACCAGACCTACTTCTGGGGCAGCACTTCCGGGCGCATTTTCCGCTCCATAGATGGAGGCCAAACATGGGATTTTACCGGAAACGCAACCGGCAACGGGCGCATCAGCCGAATCGCCTTCCACCCGACCGACCCCACCGTGCTCTACGCCTGCTCGGAGTCCAACGGCCTGTTCCGATCCACCGACGGCGGCGGCAACTGGTCAGCTGTGCCCGGTGTCAGCGGTTCCCGAGGCTACGACGTGGAGTTCAAGCCCGGCGATCCCAGCATTATTTATTATTCCGGCACGCGGGTATTCCGCTCCACCAACAGCGGGGTTTCTTTCTCCGAAATTGGCGGCTTCGGCACCGAAAACAACAATTACAAACGCATGGCTGTTTCGCCAGCCGACCCGTCGGTGATTTATGTTCTGGAATCCAACGGAAGCGTATTCAGCGGTTTTTACAAATCCGTCAACAGCGGAGCCTCATTTGACCTGCTCGTGGACGGCGGTACTATCAATTACTTCGGTTACAGCTCCGAAGGCGATGACAACCGCGGCCAGGCCCCCCGCAACATGGCCATTGACGTAAACCCGCTCAATGCTGACGAGGTACACATCGGGGGTGTTCACACATGGATGTCCATTGACGGCGGCTCGTTTTTTTTCCTGACCTCCTATTGGGTGCCGAACACGGCTGCCTCGCTTGGTGTAGGCTACAACCATGCCGATATTTGTATTTTGAAACACCTCGGCAACACGCTCTTGGTGGGCACCGACGGCGGGTTTTACATCAGCACCGATGGCGGGTTTTCGTTCGAAGACCGCTCCATCGGCCTCGGCATACGGGAGTTTTACAAAATTGGAGTCTCTAAAACCGACCCCAACCTCGTATCCGGCGGTGCTCAGGACAATGGCACCAGCGTTATGCGCGGTCAGGAACGCGAATGGGTGGACTGGCTCGGTGCCGACGGTATGGAAACTTTCGTGGACTGGGACGACCCGAATATCATTTACGGCACTTCGCAGTACGGCTCCATGTACATATCGTATGACCAAGGCAGCACCCGCTCCAACATCGCCAAGCCCGATAGCATCGAAGAAGGTGCCTGGATCACGCCTTTTGAGCAAGACCCGTTCGTGCCTTCCACCATCTACGTGGCATTTGAGGAGGTTTGGAAAAGCACAAACAGGGGCGGCGGCTGGGAAAAAATTTCCAATTTCGGCAACACCGATGACCTGACACAACTGAAACTGGCACCTACGGACAACCAGCGGATGTATATTGCCAACGGTAGTGACTTATTTACCACCCCCGACGGCGGCAGCAACTGGACGCAGACCAGCCAAGTCTGGGGAAATTCTCAAATAAATTTCATAGCGGTGCATCCACAAGATCCCAAACGCTTGCTGGTGGTCACGAACAGTGCCGTGTACCACTCCACCAATGCCGGCAATCTCTGGACCAATATCACCGGCAACCTGCCCAGCGGCTCCAAGTACTGCGCCGTTTGGGAAAACAAGGGCAAAAACGGTATTTATGTCGGTTCGTTCGGCGCGGTGTCGTACACCAACGACAGCTTGAGCGGCCAATGGATCGGTTTTTTTGACGGCCTGCCCAACGTGCGCGTATATGAATTGGAGATCAACTACCCGTCCAACACCCTTTTTGCCTGCACGTACGGGCGCGGCCTGTGGGAATCACCGCTGTTCGATGCACTTTCAACACCTGTGACAGACCTCCTTGGCGGCAATTTGGGTGACCTGCAAATTAACCCCAACCCCACTTCCGGCAAGTTTGACCTCTTGTTGGATTTGAAAACACCGGGCACATTGGACTTGGCCGTATTCGACGAAACGGGCAAACTCATGCAAAGCCAAAACGTAGGGAGGGTGACAGCCGGACAGTTTCGGAGAACCGTAAGCCTCGGCGATCTGCCCAACGGCAACTACCTGTTGCATGTGACACTTGACGGGATTTCAATGGCTAAAAAATTGGTGGTGCAGCGATAGAGAGAAACAACCACAGTCTCTCTTCTGCAGCGTTCAGTGCGTAGCCGGAGCCTTGGCAAACATGGCCAGCAGGTCACCAAGTGTTTCTTTCAAATCCTTGCGGTTTACCACGAGGTCCAAAAAACCGCTTTCGAGCAAAAACTCGGAGGTTTGGAACCCTTCCGGCAAATCGCGTTTGATCGTTTCGCGGATCACGCGGGGGCCGGCAAAACCGATCAGAGCCTCCGGCTCGGCAATGTTAATGTCGCCCAACATGGCATAAGAGGCTGTCACCCCGCCCGTAGTGGGGTCGGTCATCAGGGAAATATACGGTAGGCCGGCTTTGGCGAGCAGCGTAAGTTTGGCGCTGGTCTTGGCCATTTGCATGAGCGAGAAAGCGCTTTCCATCATGCGGGCACCGCCTGATTTGGAAATGATGAGCAGACCCGCGCGGGTTTCGATGGCCCTGCTGATGGCCAGCGATATTTTTTCGCCAACAACGGCACCCATCGAGCCGCCGATAAAGCGAAAGTCCATGGCGGCCACTACCAAAGCGGAGCCATGAACTGCCCCCTCGGCCACAGCCATCGCGTCGTTCAAGCCGGTTTTGGAAATGGTTTCGTCAATACGCCGGGCGTACGGTTTGAGGTCGGTGAAGTTCAGGAAATCCACCGATGCCAGATCGTCGAAGAGGCGATTGTACCGTTGCTCGTCGAAGAGGATTTCGAAGTATTCGCGCGAGCCGATAAGGCTGTGGTAGTCGCATTTTGGACACTTGTAGTAGTTTTCCTTGAGTGCTTTGGTGGTGCTGGTTTCTTTGCATTTTTTGCACTGGAACCAAAGCCCTTCGGGCACGTCTTTTTTGGCTTTGGTGGCGGTGGTGACACCTTCCTTGAGTCGTTTGAACCAGCTCATCGTGTGCGGTTTTGTGAAAAATTGTCGGCAAGGCCGTTTTGCAGCGGGCAAAGATAGACAGACTTCGCGCCACGGAAATATTTTTGCTAACAAAGCAGCATCGCGCCAAGCAGCCGGGCCTACCTTTGCCGCCGTTGTTTATGGACTGGAAAAGCCTTTTCCCACTTTTGCGCAAGGAGTTTGTACTCGAATTCCGGCAACGCTATGCCATCAGCGGGATCGTGCTGTACGTGTTCAGCATGGTTTTCGTGGTGTACATCGCGTCCATTCAGGTGTCGCCACCGGTCTGGAACGTATTGTTTTGGCTGATTGTCCTGTTCGCATCGGTCAATGCTGTGGTGAAAAGTTTTGTTCAGGAGAGCGGTGCCCGCCAGTTGTACTACTACCAGGTGGCCAATCCGGTGGCATTAGTGCTGGCAAAAATCATCTACAACACCCTGCTTTTGTTGGTGTTGAGCGGACTTGCGTTCGGCGCGTACAGCCTCGTAGCGGGCAACCCGGTAAAAGACTTGCCCCTTTTTGCTTTGACATTAGTGTTGGGCGGCCTCGGGTTTTCCATCGCCTTCACGTTCATCGCCTCCATTGCCGCCAAGGCCGACAACAGCGCTACGCTCATGGCCATTCTGAGTTTTCCGGTCATCCTGCCCATTTTACTCACACTCGTCCGGCTCTCGTCCATATCCCTGCGCCTCATCCAAGACACCTCTTACACCCGCGATATCATCAACCTGTTGGCCATTGATGCCATTCTCATCACCCTTGTGTTCGTCCTCTTCCCCTACATCTGGAAAGATTAAAACACGACGTAACGGCGTATTTTTTCATTAGCACTTTACTCAAATTAGCACATTAACAACCATGTGGTGGAAAACGCTTTCTGTTGTTCTGATTTTGTACTCCTTGTTAGCCGGGCTATTGGTACCACTAAAGTCAGGCATCGAGCGGGTTTCGCCGGTGTTGGCTGAAACGGGCGACACGGTTTTGCTCCGGTTTTACGGGTACAACACCATTTTTGCTGCTCCCACAGAGGAGCCGCTGCGGGTATGGTTGTACTTCGACAAACAGTATGCCCTGGCCCCATTGTCATTCCAGGTCGAGAGCGACACGGTTTTGGAAGCAACTTTTGCCCTGCCCCAAAACCTGCCCGATGGTAAGCAACGAGTGGCCTTGAACGCACTGATTGACCACCCCGTAGCGGGCGCGTCGCTTTTGCCAGCGGCGGTATCACTGGGCAGGGATTCCGTTGGGACAAACACAACGCTTGATGCGGCTTGGACGGCCAACCCCGTACACGATTTGCACGTGCAGTCCGGCTTTTCATTCCCCTACCAAAACGTGGTTTACGAGAGCATCCGCAACACCTATTACCATGTGCCGATGTGGTTTGTGCTGTTGTTTTTGTTTACGGCCTCGGTTTGGAACAGTGTGCTCTACCTGCGCAACCCGACTCCGGAACACGACCGCCGCGCCGCGGCGTACGCCGAAACAGGGCTGCTTTTCGGCATCCTCGGCCTTGTCACGGGCATGGTGTGGGCGAATTATACCTGGGGAAAACCGTGGAGCAACGACATCAAGCAACTGATGACTGCCGTAGCCTTGCTCATTTACCTGGCTTATTTCATCCTGCGTCGCTCGTTCGATGAATATGAAAAGAGCGCTCGCCTGGCTGCGGTGTACAACATTTTTGCTTTCGCTTCGCTGGTGCCGCTGCTGTACATCGTGCCGCGCATGTTCGCCAGCCTGCACCCCGGGGCCACAGGCAACCCGGCATTCGGCAGCCAGGACTTGGACAATACCATGCGAGCCGTTTTCTACCCGGCCATCCTTGGCTGGACGCTACTCGGCTTCTGGCTCGCCGACTTGCGCATCCGGTACCAGCGGTTGTTCGATCGGGCTATCGGGTTGTAGAGCGTATTTTTTCCCCTCGTACAGGTCAAATTTTTGGAAAAAACACTCCAGCGGCCCGTTGGGCAGCGGGATTTTCCGGGAAGGTCGCAGGCCGAAGGATTTCCAGGCCTCAATGTTGGAAGAGATCAGCCAGGCCGTCCAGCCCGCCCAGTTCTGCTTGAGCCGGTCGCCGATGCTTTTATAAAACGCCTCGATTTCCTCCACTTTGATGCGCTCGTCGTAGGGCGGATTGGTGAGGAGCAGACCGGGCATTTCCGGTGGCACCAATTTCTCAAACGGCATTTTTTCCACCTGAACGATGTGTTCCAGTCCGGCGGACATCAGGTTTATGGCGGTTGCATTTCGGGCACGCACGTCCTTGTCGAAGGCAAGAATGGGAAACTCGGGCTGCCGGATGCGGGCATCCGCCTCAGTTTTTACTTCTTCCCAGAGTTTTTTGTTGAAGCCTTTCCATTTGAAAAATCCGAACGACGGGCGTTTGTACTGAGCCGGGATATTCATTGCGATCATGGCGGCTTCGATGGGAATGGTACCACTCCCGCACATGGGGTCTACTAACGGGGTATCGCCTTTCCAGCCGGTGAGCAGGATCATGCCAGCGGCGAGCACTTCGCTAAGGGGGGCTTCGACCACGTCGCGCCGGTAGCCGCGTTTGTGCAGGCTGTCGCCACTGGCATCCAGCAGCAGCGTGCATTCCGCTCCGTTGATGCGAGTGTGGATGCGCAGGGTCGGGGCTTCCACATTCACGCTGGGACGACGGTCATAGCGGTCACGGAACTGGTCCACAATGGCATCTTTGGTCAGAAGAGCGGCATACTGGGAGTGTTTGAAATAATCTCCGGCCACTACGGCCTCCACAGCCAAGGTGTCGGACACGTCCATGTACTTGCTCCAGTCGGTGTCGCGTACTGCCCGGTAATAAGCCTGTTCATTGGTGGCGCGAAAGGAGCGAAGTGGCACCAGTACGCGCATGGCGGTGCGCAGTTCGTAGTTGCAGCGGTACATCAGGCGCTGGTCGGCGGAACAGGACACGGCGCGTTTCAGCGGGAGAATGTCCGTGGCACCGAGGGCCGCCAATTCGGCGGCGAGTACGGGTTCGAGGCCTTGGAGGGTTTTGATGATGATGGTTCTGGTCATGTCGCGGCAGGTTTTGTTGGGTGAAAGTTGGCCGCGAAAGTCGAGGTTTTCCGCGACTTTTTAGGCATTCCCGCTCAGCGCAAGCCGTGCCTTTTTTACCAAGCCTGCCGGGATGTCAAAATAGTCGGCCACCCGTTGGTCAGGCCAGTCTGGGTTCTTTTTCAAAAAGGCGGCGAGCAGTTTTTCCATGCCCTTTTCCATGCCCTTTTCCATGCCCTTTTCAAAACCCTCTTCCAAAAAGTACTCGTACGTGTGCTTAACTTTTTGCTCCAATGGCTGCGGAAGTGTTTCT
>JBEBHD010000055.1:0-23972 GCA_040080915.1 Saprospiraceae bacterium | reverse complement strand
CCCGCTCACCCGCTCACCCGCTCACCCGCTCACCCGCTCACCCGCTCACCCGCTCACCCGCTCACCCGCTCACCCGCTCACCCGCTCACCCGCTCACCCTCTCACCCTCTCACCCTCTCACCCGCTCACCCTCTATAAAAATGGAATTGCGAAAAAAACTTACCCTGTACGGTCTGACAATGATCGCCGTCGGTTCCTGTATTGGTTCGGGAATATTTGTCACGCCCGCTCAGATCGTCAGTGCTGTACCCAATGCCACACTCGTACTGGCGGTATGGGCGCTCGGTGGGGTCATCGCGCTTACCGGAGCGCTCACGTTCAGCGAACTGGGCGGAATGTTTCCCAAGTCGGGCGGGGTATATGTTTACCTTAGGGAAGCGTACGGCGACTTGGTGGGTTTTTTGTACGGCTGGGCGATATTGCTGGTTATCAACACGGGAGCCTTGGCGGGCCTTTGCGTGGCGTTTGCGGAGTACCTAAAAATCTTTTTCCCGGACATGAGCAGCATGACCAAGACGGCCGTGGCGGCGGCCACCATGTTGGGCCTGACGGTGGTGAACATGTTCGGCGTGCAGGTGAGCCAAGGCATGGCCAATGTGCTCACCGGCCTAAAACTGCTTGCCATCGGCGGAATCATCGTGGTCGGGTTTGTCTTTTTTGATCCATCGGCAGTAAACTTGGATTTTTCGCTCGACGGGCATCTACCGCCGAACCTGACCACGGCCATGCTGACGGGCCTCATCGGGGTTTTGTTCTCGGTGGGCGGTTGGCACCATGCGTCGTTCATGGCAGGCGAGGCCGTAGATGCCCGACGTACCGTGCCGCGGGCGATGTTTCTCGGTGTCCTGATTGTGATGGGCACGTACCTGCTGGTCAATCTGGCGTACATGTTTTTATTGCCCATTGACACCATCGCCCAAACGCCCCGTGTGGCCGGAGAGGCTATGAGCCAAGTGGTACCCTGGGGCGGAAAAGCCGTGGCTGTGGCCATTGCCCTGTCCATTTTCGGTACCATCAGCATTTACACCATGTCGGCCCCACGTATTTATTTCGCTATGGCTGCCGACGGTATTTTTTTCAAACAACTCGCTTTCGTACACCCGCGCTGGCGCACACCCGTGACGGCTATGCTGGTGCAGGTTGTTTGGGCCATGGCCGTATTGGTGTTTTTTCAGGGGTTGTTCGACAAGATTATCACGTTTGTCACCTTTTTGGACATCGCCTTCATGGCGCTGGCTGGCGCGGCAGTGTTTGTTTTTCGGAAAAAAATGCCGGAACACGAGCGGCCCGTGCGGGCATGGGGGTACCCCGTGGTGCCTGTTATTTTCATCCTCATCTCGGTAGCATTTGCGCTAAACACGTTGCTGGAGCGGCCCGATCAGGCATTGCCGGGGTTGGCCCTGTTGGCCGTGGGAGCTGGAGTGTTTTGGTGGCGGCGGCGCAGTGGGGAGCGGCCTTGATTACACAAAAACGGTTATCTCCGATACTGCGCCAGCAGTTTTCCTTTCTTCGCTTCAATGGCGAGGTAGATTTCCCAGATCGTGATTTTCGCGTCGCGGGCGGAGTGCTTGCGAACGATCTGCTGGCGGCCGCTGGCTGTATTGACAAGGTACCAGCCGTCCAGCCCGGAATTTTTGAAGTAGCTGGGGTTGTCTGCTCCTGCGTACACGACCTTGCTTGAGGGCGCGCCGATATGTGCGGGCGCGAACAGGGCCAGGTACAGGTCAATGGTGTTGTGCAGCGGTTTTTGGCCCGACTGCTCGTACTTGCGCACGAGGTAGATTTCGGTGAGGTCCATCATAAATTCAATGTCGCGGGTTTCGCAGGCGCGGAACACGTCGTCCATGCTCACAGGCTTGCCGTGGTAGCGCAGGCTGGCGAGGCCGGCGCGGGTGAACTGGATCCAGCCCGCCGCCACCCGGTCGTTGCGCACCCGGAAGGGATTTAGGCCGCACTCCAAATAGGCCGCCTCGTAAATCGCCAGGGGCGACGACTGGATTTTTTCGGCCATTTCGCGGGTACGACGGGTCACTACCGACTTTTGGTAGGGGTCCACCTGTTTGCCTAATTCTTCCTCGAAAATGGCCGCGAGGTGCTCGTCGTTCCAATTGTCGTAAGCGTTGAGGAAAACGGGTGTGAGAAACTGCTGCTCAACGGTTTGCAGGGCATCCACCAGCGGTTTGCTGAACAGCCAAAGCAGCGTGCCCAGCACAGCGATTCGGAGCAGGTTGCGCCGCCCCCAAATGAAGGTGAAGCGGTATGTTTTTTTTACAAATCGAAAAAAGTGTCGCAGCGCCAATTGCGCGATACGTACCATTTGCAGCACCAAATAGACCAGTACGATGCAGGCGATCCAACGGAACCACGTATCCTGCACGAGCAGGTGTTGAAGAAAGTCGAACAAGGCTTTTCCCATCGTTTTTGTGCAAACGTAATTGGAAGCAATGAGTTATGAGCAAAAAGTGATGAGCGGTGAGTGATGAGTGAAATGTTTGCACTTCTTTACTCTTTTTGGCAATACATGGAATGTTGGCTTTGTCAGGGGGGGTGACCTTTGTTGTGTCAAAAATGATTCTTTCACTTTTTAAATAAAATCAACATTATGAAAAAAATGTCGATTCTTCACCGATGGCAGGTCTGGGCGTTTCCCTTGCTTTTTGCAGGGTTCGGGGCATCCGGGCCAAACCTCACCACAAACAACCACGACTACGCCACGTCGCAAAAATGGAAAGAGGATGGCCACGTTGAGGCCGAGTCGAAAAAGTGGTCCACAGCAAGGCCGCCACACGATTATGCCTACTCGCGCAACTGGGTAGCTGGCGGCCACTTGTACGAAGCCTCCAGAAAGTGGCTGAACAGTGGGGCTCACAATATCGAAATTTCCACGACGTGGCTCGAAGCCGAACACAACTACGCCGAGTCGAAAAGATGGGTGGACGCAAAGCACGACTATGCTCTATCCCGGACGTGGGTGACGGACGGCCACATCTACGCCACATCGAAACAATGGGCCGCAGCGAAGCCCCCACACGAATATGATTACTCGCGCAACTGGGTAGCCGGAGGCCACAAATACGATGCTTCCAGGAAATGGCCCAAAGGGATACACGACCTCACCATTTCCAAGAAATGGCTGGAAGACAAACACGACTACGCCACTTCGAGGAGTTGGAAAAAATGAGGCCTTGAGCCAGAAATTTGACCAGATGGAAACTGCAACTGGATAAAACAAGTGTGGCGCATCGTGTGAAAGCGCAGGTGCGCCACATCAGTTTAAATTGCTTTCTTATGCGACATATTTCCGTCATCCACGCCATCTTTTGGGTCACCATGTTTCGGCTCCTTTTCTCCGGCTCGCCGGCCACTGCTCAGCCCGCTATGGGGCTGTCTTTCAACCAAGATTTCATCGAAGGGCTGAACACGCCGTTCCCGCTCGACTCTGGCAAAGCTATGTTCGATTGGGTGTACCAGGGCCTGCCGGATTCAGTGTTCGTTTACCCAACCGAGAACTACTACTATTTCCGGGCATACGTGGCGGGCCGCTGGATTTGGGGCAATATGCGTCTCGGCATTCTCGACCGCGATAAAGGGAAATTGCACTTTGCCTACTACTACTATGTGGACAACCCTACCGATCCGGGTGAGGGTGATTTGCAGGTCGTGAACCTCGATGCTTCGAATGGGCTACTTTTGGAAAAAGTGCGCCCGTTGTGCTACCGAACCACTTGGCAAGGCAAAAAGGTAATTTTTCAACTCAACGACCTTGCACAAAAACCGCCTGCCCGGTTCGATTTGCCTGCCGACGAGGTGTTCATCAACCGCACATGCGACGAGTCGGGGTTCCCTTTTTTCTTGATTTACAAAGGCGACCAAAACCATTTCATGTTCGTGCTCAACGAGGAGAAAGCCATCCCTGGCAAGCTGGTGCCGCTGGCCGACGGCTTGGTGTGGGACCAACTCTCCGGCTTCGTTTTTTATGTGGACAGCCTGCGACAGCAGCGGAAAATCCTCGTAGGCGTGTGGGCGCAAAACATCCGCCGCAATAACTACTGGGACGGGCCTTTCGACCAGCTGGCAGACAACGAGCCGCACCCGCAATTCAAAAACTACCTGGAGCAGGCATACCCGTATGCCAAAGGCGGGCTGGACGGCTACGGTTTTTTCAGAACCATCCAAGGGGCCCGGATAGCGATTACGCCGTATTTCGAGTACGAGTCGCTCGATCAATTTCTGGAAAACTTCAAGACCTGCCGGACGGCGGTGGAGCCGAAGGAATTTTTTGCGTGCCTGTGCTACGATGAGAAAACCTCGTACTCCGGGAATGAGCGATGAGTGGTCTTGGTCAAGGCAAGTGTTTCAAAGCCAAAGCACAAATCAAATTTATTTGCAGCTATCAGATGCACAAAGGATGCTCTGTGAAAAATGTACCTATTTTTGCTGCAACTTATTGAATCATAGGACTCATCGCTCACCACTCACCACTCATCGCTAAAAATCCATGTCCAAAAAGATACTTGACCGACTCACGGCCCCTGGCCCCAAGCGCATGCTCGCCCTTGACGGCGGCGGCATCCGCGGTGCAATCTCGCTCGGTTTTCTCGAAAAAATAGAAACCATGCTGCGCGAGCGCCACCAAAAGCCCGACCTCCTGCTTTGCGATTATTTCGACCTCATCGGCGGCACCAGCACCGGGGCCATCATTGCCACGTTGTTGGCCACGGGTCGCAGCGTGTCCGAAGTGATCGATCTGTACGGCGAACTGGGCGGTAAAATCTTCGGCGACAAGTTCGGCGTGTTCGAGATCGGCTCCAAACTAAAGGCCAACTACGATGACAAGCCCCTGCAAGCAGAACTGAAAAAACTCTTTGGCGACATCCGACTCGGTGGCGACGAGATACGCACCGGCATCTGCGTCAACGCCAAACGCGCCGACACGTTCAGCACCTGGGTCATGATCAACCACCCCAAGGCCAAATACTTCGAACCGGCCAAAGAGGGCGAATTCGGCAACAAGGACTACCTCCTGCGCGAAGTAGTGCGTGCCAGCACAGCAGCACCCACCTATTTCCTGCCCCAACGCATTGACATCGGGAACCGCCAGGCCACCTTCATTGACGGAGGTGTGAGCATGGCCAACAACCCATCATGGCAGATGTTCCTGCTGGCTACGCTCAAAGGCTTTCCATTCCACTGGCCGACCGGTGCCGACCAGCTCCTGCTCGTGTCCATCGGCACAGGCACGCACACCAAAGTGGTAGATGCTGAAAAAATAGCCTCCACCAATATGCTCGGCTGGGCGGCTACCGTGCCCGACATGCTCATGGAGGATGCCACCTACCAGAACCAGCTCATGCTGCAATACCTCAGCAAAAGCCCCACTGCCATCGAAATTGACTCCGAGATCGGCGACCTGCGCGACGACCTGCTCACACCAGCGCCCATGCTCCATTACCTGCGTTACCAAGCCTATCTGGAGCAGCCCAAGACCAACCGCGACGGCACACAGGAGGACAAGCCGCACCTGCCGTTCGACGACAAGGCTATCGAAAAAATGCGGGAAATGGACAAGGCCGAAATGGTGGAACCGCTCATTCAGGTCGGGCGCATTTACGCGCAGCGGCGAGTGGAGGAGGGGCATTTTCCGCAAGTTTTTGATTTGAACGGGAAATAACTTAACCACTATGCTCGGCTACCGTTTTTCCAACTACAAGCCCGACCCGAACCAGCCCACGTTCGACCGGCTGTTCAAAATTTTTCAGGAGCTCATGCTCTACACCTCAGGCAACGTGGGGGAATCGCTGGCATGGCTCACCGAGCTCGACAAGGAGTACAAACTGACTACGCCAGAATACGGCATGGGCGATTTCATCCGTGAACTCGAGGAACGGGGATATATCCGCCGCGACGGCGACGCGCAAGGCAACATGGGGCCGACAGCCAAATTAGAAATAAGCCTGCGGCAAAAAAGCCTCGACGACATCTTCGGCGACCTGAAAAAAGCCAAGAGCGGCAAACACAATACCGGCTTCATCGGCAACGGCGATGAACTAACCTCCGATGCTAAACCATACGAGTTCGGCGACGCGCTGGACAACCTCGCCGTCACCAACTCCCTGCGCAACGCCTACATCAACCACGGCATTGACGAGTTCCGCCTCACCCAGGACGACCTGGAGATGCACGAAACCTACTACCAGAGCCAGATGTCGTCGGTGCTGATGATTGACATCTCGCACTCCATGATCCTGTACGGCGAAGACCGCATCACGCCGGCCAAAAAAGTTGCGCTCGCTCTGGCCGAATTCATCCAGACCCGCTTCCCCAAAGACACGCTCGATATCATCGTGTTCGGTGACGATGCCTGGCCCATCGAACTCAAAGATATTCCCTACCTGCAGGTCGGCCCCTACCACACCAATACTGTGGCCGGACTGGAACTGGCAATGGACTTGCTCAAGCGCCGCCGCAACCCGAACAAACAAATATTCATGGTCACCGACGGCAAACCCACCTGCATAAAAGTCGGCAAAAACTACTACAAAAACTCGTTCGGCCTCGACCGCAAAATCGTAAACCGCTGCCTGAACCTGGCGTTGCGCTGCAAAAAGATGGACGTGCCCGTCACCACCTTCATGATCGCCCGTGACCCACACCTCGTCCGGTTCGTGGAGGCGTTCACGCAGGCCAACAATGGCAAAGCGTTTTATTCCTCCCTGCAAGGGCTGGGGTCGTTTGTGCTGCAGAATTATCGGAAGCGGAAGGGGCGGTAGAACAGAGACATAGACCGACGAAGCGCAAATATTCGAATGTATTAGCAAACAATCGCTGCCAAAAGTTGAGCGTTTTCACTGGTATCTTTACCTTTCGGCTTCGTGCAATTTGTTGATTCAATACGCAATGCAAAATACAAAGAAGGCACTTGATTTCTCCCCGAACCTCTTTTGGGACACCGATGAAACCACGCTCGGTGCGGAAAAAAACGCCCGCTTTATCATTGAGCGGGTTTTGTCGCGAGGGCGATTGAGCGATTGGTTTGCACTTGTTCAGCTTTACGGATTGGAGCGTATCAAAAAGGAAGCCATGCAAATCCGGTACCTGGATCAGGTGACCTTGAGTTTTTGCAGCGCCATCTTTGGTATGCCAAAATCACGATTCAGATGCTACAAACAGCCACAGTCCATCCAGCAACTCTGGCAATATTAATAAAGCTGATGCAGATGCCGGAACTCCAACAGTTCAATTTGGTTGGGGGTACAGCTTTGGCGCTACAGATCGGCCATCGAATTTCTATTGACCTTGATCTTTTCACGCACCAAGACTACGACAGCGCTAAAATTCAGCAAACCCTTAAACCCTTGGGTAGTATAGATACCCTTGTGGACAAACCCCCTTTTCTTCAAATTCGCCTGGATGATGTCAAATTGGACTTCCTGAAGTTTCCATACTCATTTGTTCAAGATCATGCTACTGTCGAAGGCATACGGCTTGTTTCCATCGAAAATATCGCCGTGATGAAACTATTGGCCGTAGCGCGGCGGGGCGTGAAAAAGGATTTTTTTGACCTGTACTTCATCCTGGAGCAGTATTCCTTGGGTGAAATTTTGAAGATCTTTGAGGACAGGCTCCCCCATGTGGATTTGTTTCACATCCTTAAAAGCCTGACTTACTTCGACGACGCTGAGGCTGATGGCGACCCCAAAATGTTACAAAAAGTATCTTGGGCAGCGGTGAAAAAGACGATCGTACGGAAGACTCAAGCATATATGGGTAGTTAGCGGTGCGTTTCGTAGAGGCCTTCACACAGACCAATAGCGGCAAAGCGTTTTACTCCTCGCTGCAGGGGCTGGGGTCGTTTGTGCTGCAGAATTATCAGAAGCGGAAGGGGTGGCAAAAAAAACTGTGCAATATTGAAAGTCAACTTTTAATTTTGCACAAAATTTAACAAATGATCGCACGGCAACTTACCAGGTCTATTCAGGAAACATGTGCGCTATATCCCATCATTTCCCTGACTGGGCCGCGCCAGAGTGGGAAAACAACCCTGTTGCGACATCTGCTTCCGGAATACCGGTATGTCAACTTTGAAGAGCCGAATACCCGGAGTTTTTTTCACGAAGACCCGCTTGGTTTTTTGCGGCAGTATGACCAGTATGTGATATTTGATGAGGCGCAACGAGTGCCTGATTTGTTCTCCTATTTGCAAGTGAAAACCGATGCAGACAAGATCATGGGGCAGTATGTGCTGTCCGGTTCTCAGAATTTTTTGTTGCTCGAGAAAATCTCCCAGAGTTTGGCGGGGCGCGTCGGGTTATTTCGTTTGTTGCCGCTGAGCCATGCCGAACTGACAGGGGCGGAACCATCGCTTCGCCCTACAGATGTGGCCGGGGCGATCTTCCGGGGCGGCTATCCGGCGCTTTACGACCGCAATCTGCCCGTTGCCCGGTATTTTCAAAATTATGTTGAAACATACGTCACAAGAGATGCAAGAGACGTGCTCAACATCAAAGACCTGAACGCATTTCAAAATTTTCTGCGCCTGTGCGCCGGGCGTGTTGGCCAGCCGCTCAACATTCAGTTGCTTGGGGCGGACGCGGGCATTTCGACACCAACAGTAAAAAATTGGCTCTCCATTTTGGAAGCAAGTTATATCCTGTTTCAACTGCCGCCGTTTTTTGAAAATTTCAACAAACGTATCGTCAAATCGCCCAAGCTGTACTTCTACGATACGGGGCTGCTGTGCCATTTGTTGGGCATTAACGAACCGGAGCAGATCGGGCAGTTTTACAAACGCGGCAGTTTATTCGAAAACCTGGCCATCGTGGAAATGCTTAAAAATCGCCTGAATGCCGACTACCGGCCAGAGTTTTTTTTCTGGCAGGATGCCCACAAAACAGAAGTGGACCTGGTGGAACTATCGGGCCTGAAAACCCACCTCTACGAAATGAAGTACAGCTACACACCATCGGCCGATTTTTTCAAGGGCATTCAGGCTTTCCGTGCAGCCGCCCCGCCTGAGCGGCAGGAAGGCGACAATTGGGTAATCTATGCAGGCGACGAGCCACAAAATCGCACAGTAGCCATGATCGCGAGTTGGAAAATGCTGTCTGAAATTTAAACACGCTCTAATTTTTGCCCCACCGTGTTTCCTGCCATTCGCGCTGTTGCACCTCGGTAAGAAAAGTCCAGGCCACCACTCGGCTTTTTTTGTTGCCCTGCCCCATGGGTAGCGTTACCACCCTGGTTGCTGCGGCTTTTTCGAGCGCCCGGTAGATGTTTCGGAGGTGATCCTGATCGGCGATAAGGGCCGAAAACCAGAAGCAGGATGTGGCGAACAGCAGGCTTTCGCGGATCATATCCTGAACAAATTTCTCTTCGCCGCCCTTGCACCACAATTCGCTGCCCTGGCCACCAAAATTCAGCACAGGAGTCAGCACTTTTTCCTGGTTCAGGTTGCGCAGTTTGCGCAGCGTGCCTGCCTGCGCTGCTTGCAGCGAAGTGTGAAAAGGCGGGTTGCAAATAGTCAGGTCAAAAATTTCACCCGGCTGAATGATTCCGGCAAAAATTGCCTCGGTGGTTGGTTGCAGCCGGCATTCCACAGCGCTTTTCAAGTGCGGGTTGGCAGTGACGATGTCGTTGGCGGCAGCGATGGATGCCGGGTCTATGTCCGACCCCACGAATGACCAGCCATGCGCTTTGTGCCCAATGATCGGGTACACACAGCTGGCTCCCACACCAATGTCGAGGCAGCAAACCTGCTCACCCGTCGGGATGATGCCTCCGTTGGAGGAGGCCAGCAAATCCGCGATGTGATGGATGTAATCGGCCCTGCCCGGAATGGGCGGGCACAGGTACCCCGGCGGGATGTCCCAGTTTTCGATGTTGTAAAAATGTCGGAGCAATGCGGCATTCAGTATCTTCACGGCCTCCGGGTCTGCGAAATCAACGGACTCATCGCCGAACCGGTTGGGCCGAATGTACGGTGCCAACGCCGGGTAGCTCGCCGCGAGCGCCGGGAGGTCGTACCGTTCGCGATGCGGGTTGCGCTGGTGTAATTCGGATTTGGTTTTGGGGCGCTTTTTTTTGACCGTGGACATGTGTTTTCGGTGCTTGCCACAACTGGTATGGTTGCGTTCTGCACCCGGCAAAGGTAGTCTTTTGCGCGAGCGGCGGATGGTGCCGTTTGTACCGTCCCCGATTGAAAATTTTCCTTGTCGAAGCATCCCTGGGCAGCGCTATTGTGTCAAAGACGTTAATCTTTTTCAAAAATAAAAACTAACGGTTGGCAGCACCGGTTAATGTCCATACTTTTAGACCCAATTAAATATGTTTGCCCATGAAGCACATCTTACCCTTTGTTTTTTTCCTGCTCGTTTGCCTTTCCGTGCAGGCCCAAAATGCCATCAAAGCAGAGCTGACGGTGTTCCCCAACCCAACCTCGGAGTACATTTCCATCAAAGACAGCGAAGATGTTGTCGGGCATGTGGCCGTTTTCAACCTCGTTGGCAAAAAAGTCAAAGAGTTTGAGTTTGTCAACGGCGAAACGATGTTCGTGGCTGACCTGCCCAAGGGGATGTACCTCGTTCAGATTCAAGACCGCTCCCGCCAGGTGATCAAAACGCAGAAATTGGACAAGCGGTAGTTTCCGCTTTTTCTTCAACCAACACAGGCCATCCCGGTACCGAACCGGGATGGCCTGTGCCGTTTTAGAGCGCTCTAATACCGCTTGACCTGCCGGGTGAAGAAGGCGTAACCGAGAGATAATGTAGGGACAACGTTTGCGTCGCCAGCATAAAGAGGCAAACCGATTCTGGCTCCGGCAAAAAAACGACCAAAGCGGAGGGCCGTGCCTAATTCGGCGGCCAAAAAGGTTTTGCTGTTCGGTGTAACCAACTGGCTTCCAATTTCTTGAAAATTGTCGTCGTAGTACCTTGCTTTAATAATTTCCTCTCGCTGATGCAGCCCCATGCCCAAGGTGAAGTAGAGCCACTTCGTAAACCGTTGGTTTATTCCGATGGCCACATCAAAATCATTTTGGTCTGGATTTGAGTCAAACTGGACGGTGCAATTGCCGCACGGCGGTTTGTAAGCACTCAGGCTTGATGCTACTACGCCCGACCGCGGCCAATTACGCACCGAGGCATCCACATACCAGCCCATAAGCCCGTACTTGCCCAATGAAACCCCGATGGGTGCTGCCGCCGTACCTGACCAGCCTGCCACATAATAGCGTGTATATACCCGGTTCCGTATGCTTCGATTGGTCAGCAGTTTGACGGTCAGCCGGGAGCCGGGCGGCAATTGTTTCAAGTCTTTTGAAAAATCCCAGACCATGATTTTTGAGCCGGGCTGGGGTCGTTCGAGCAGGCCCCAGTCACCGGAGAGGGCTTTTATGGTATCAAAATTTGGGCGTAGCCCAGGTACCTCTAGGGCGGGCAAAATCCACACTTTGCGGCGCAGGAAATAGGGCAATTGTATCCAGCTCTTGGAAATATTGTACGTCAGCACGATGCGGTTGCCGTCGGGGTAATAGGCCACATCCGTGACTTTTTGGCCCTGTACTTCAGCAAGCAGAAAAGCCGAAAGAAAAAATGCTGCGACCGAAAACTTGAAAAAACGGGTCATGTGCTGGACGATTTGTGATGTAAACATTACTCGACTTTACCTTTCAATCCTTTCGGTATCGTGCTTATCAAGTTTCCACCGATGTACACTTTTTCCAATCGAGGCAGTTTGGCGAGCCACGCAGGGAGTTCTGTCAGACGGTTGCCCGCGAGGTTGACCTCGCGCAAGTTGGTCATGTTTTTGAATGATTCGGGCAGGGCTTCCAGCGCGTTGTGGCTGAGGTCGAGCAGCTCGAGGCTGGTTAGGCGGCCCAGTTCCGGGGGTAGTTCCGTGATTTGATTCAATGCCAGCCGAAGTTCGCGCAGACACGTCAGGTTGCCCAACGACAGGGGCACAGAGTCAAACTGGTTGCGGCCGAGGTCAAGCACCGTCAGATTGGGGAAATGCGTGTTTTGCAGCAAGGGCATGGCAGTCAGTTCGTTGCCCGACAAGTCGAGTAGTTCCAACTGGGTGCAAGTTACCGCCATGGGCGGAACGGTCGTCAGGCGGTTGTTCGACAGGTTTAGTTGGCGCAAGTTGGGCGAGTCGAACACCTCGGGTGTGAATTCCCGGAGCCGGTTGTAGCCGAGGTTGAGGCTGGTCAGAGCAGGTAGCCGCCACACGCCGGGCAACTCCCGGAGCCGGTTGTTGCCCAGATCGAGCCGGGTCAGTTTGTTCAGCGTGGCAATTTCGTCCGGTATTTTGCCGAGGTAGTTTTGAGACAGGTCGAGCTGCTCCAGGTTCGTCAGTTCGCCTATGCGGCGGCCGATGATCACGAGCCGGTTGTTGTCGAGCGCCACATAGCGCAGCTGCTTGGCGGCGAAAAACCACCCCGGCAGAAAATCTATGGTTTGCGAGGACAAATAAACCGCCTCCACCGACGCGTTGAACGGAACAAGGCTTTGCGCGAGCAAGTACTCCCGCCCGGCGGTGTCGAGCAGGAACTGCTGGTAATTGCGACCAACCTGTGCGAGGCCGGTTTCCTGATCGAACGGGGCAGCAGTATTGTATCGGAACGGGATGACCGGTTTGCCGCTCCGATCCATAAACCCGTATCGCAGCCCGTCGTAGGCCAGTGCGAAGCGGTTTTCGTAGAAATACAGCGAGCCGAGAATGTTGTTGGCAACGGTCAACAGGCTGTCGGAACGCCGCCCGGCAACCACGGCCTCTGTTTCCGCGCTTGTGGCCCGTTCTAAGTTTCGTTTGGATGCCTCGAGGGCATCGTCCACAAGTCGTTTGGCATCTCTAGCCTCGTTGAGGGCTGTCTGCAGGGCTTCGCCGGCTTCGCGCAATTGTTTGGTGCTGGCTTTCAGGCTATCGGCATCCCGCTCTGCTTTGTTTCGCAAATCGCTGACGGCCTGAAAAATAGCGTTGTACAGGTACTGGCGCTCTTGGAGCATCTCGTTGCGGATGTCACAGATTTCGTTGTCCTGAAGTTTTCGCAGGGCCTGATCGAAGTGCCGTTTGGCAAGAGCATTTTGGGCTTGTTCAAAAATCGAACGGCAATTTTGAGCGACCAGCCGGGGCGCGACACCGCCAATCAGAAGCGGCAGGAACAAAAACAGTACTCGTTTTTTCATGTGTACGGCCGGTCTATTTTTTCAGTTCGATCAGTTTTTCCTGCAGGATGGGGTTTTCGGGGTATGATTTCAGGGTTTCCTCCACCCTGTCGCGAATGGCATCGGCATGCTCGGCGTAGCCCCTGTCGCGCAGGGATTCGGCCCGTGTCAGCCAGTCATTCACTTCGAGCAGCACTTTTTCGGCCTCTATTTTCCGAAAATTGTTCAGCGCGGTTTGTGCGTTGTCGCGTTCGCGTACGGCCGTCTCCTGGTTCAGTTTGGCCGCATTACGCTCTTGCATAGCCCAAAAACCCAAGCCCGCTGCCGCGACAGCCATGACCACAGCTGCGCCGGACAACAGGTAGGCCCGGTACCGCCGTGCCCGCTCCACCGCCGCCAACCGCTCTGCTTCTACCTCCCGTTTTTTTGCCTCCTCCAGTTCTTCCTTGGCCCGGCGCTCTTTTTTCATTTTCAGCATGGGTGCCACGAGGGTATCGTGCGAAATTTCCAGGCTCACGCCGCCCACGGAGTTTGGCTCTTTGCGCACGAGGTAGGTGTTTTCGAGGGCACGCAGCAGGGCATCGTCCACGGCAAATTGGCTTTTGAGAAACTGGCTGTCCACGCTCATACGCCGCCCTTCGCCGCTTTGCGGGTCTTCGGCGAGCAGGCCTTCTTCCAGCACTACCTGAGCGGAGCGCTGCTGGCCAGCCTCCAGCCGCTCGAGTTGGCGCCGGTAGTAGTTTTCGTACAGGTTTTTCATGTCCGGCAGGTCGCTGACGTCCACGTCGGGCAAGCCGTTTTTGTCGCGGTCGGGGATCGCGCCGTTTTCGATCCGGCTTTCAACATACTGACAAAGTATCTGGAGCTGGAATGCCTCGATGCCCTTGGTGTGGTTCGCCGATAGTTCGGTCAGGATTTTCTGCAAGGCTGCATCGGTGAACTCGAACGGAGGGGTCGAAAAATCCTTGCTGACAAGCCCCGCCGGTTGCACAATCGCGTCACGTGCCTGATTAGAGGCGAGCGAACGCAGTTCGTAGCGTTTGTGCAGGATGGCCGGCAGCACATCGGTCATGGAGTCGAGCAGGCTGATTCGGTCGGCGCGGATAGCAAAAACTGCCTTCACGTTCATGGGCTGGGCAAGTCGTTGCTTGGCTTCGGTTGGCAGTTGGGGCAGGCGTTTGCGGAGGTACTGCGGAATATCGGAATACAGCAGCTCCGCCAATTCGCGCTTGAACTGTTCCTGCTCGGCACGCGGGTAGGAGAAAAACTCCTCAAACTGATCAAACACCACCACAAACCGCCCGCCCGGGCTGGCGGTCTGCCGCCGCTTGACGTGGTACCACAAAGGGCGCTCGGTGGCATTCGGGTACAGGAGGTCAAGGCTGTCGGCGGCTGCTTCGGTTTCGGGCAGTTTTTCCCGCAATTTGGCCAACACCGAGGCGAGGGGCGACCGACTTTGGCCTTTGGTGTGGGTGCCGAGGCGCACTTCTACCACCACGGCGCGGCGTTCGGCCTCTTCCTCTTCCTGAAAAAGGGGCAGCACGCCCGCGTTCAGCAGCGAGCTTTTACCGTAGCCTGATTTGCCGAAAAGCACGACGAGTTTTTCGGACAGGATCAGGTTGAACAGGCCTTCGATGTCCTCGTCGCGGCCAAAAAAAATCGTGCGGTTGGCGGCCTCGAAGGGCTTTACGCCCATGTACCGGTAGTGTTTTTCGTTCACGGTCAGGGCAGTTTTTGGGTGAGGTCAAGGATGCCTTTGCGGATGCGGGCGATTTTTACATCGAGGTTTTCCTGCGTGGCCGTACGGTCGCGGTACTCGGCAAGCCAGGCGTTGTAATTGGCTTTGTACATGGTCACCTCATCGCGCTCGGGCAGGTCGGCAGTGTATTCCTCGAGGCGCTCCAGTGCATCCTCGATGTTGTTGAACTGCACTAAACGGCGCACCATAGCAGCCCTGTCGGAAACGGGGTCAAGCAAGGGGCGTATTTTTTTGGAAGCAGCGTATTCCTTGTGGAGCTCGTGCAGGAACTGCCAGTCGCCGCCGTAGATCGTCAGGTTGAACTGCTGTTGAAAAAACGTTTTTGTGTCCTCGTCGCCGACGATGGTCTTGGACGCATAGTTTTTTTTGGCGTTGGAAAACCGGTCCCGGTTTTTGTTCATGTAGCGCAGCAGCAGTTGCGTGTACCACTTGTCGAACTCAAATCCGATGAAAATGTAGGTCGTGGCGTTCACCAGGTGGTCATTCACCACTTTGGGCACACCGAAATCGCCCAGCAGGTTTTTGAGCATGTCGAACAGATCGTCGAAGTCCAGCACCAGCGATTGGTAGTCCTCGATACTGCCGCATAGGTTGTAGATGAGCGGCGAAGCGGCGCTCGGCTTCGTGACGCTGCCCGGCGTGGCTTTGTCTTTGGTGGAAAAATAGTCGAACTGAAAATGCACCTGGCGTTTGCTGAAATACTGCGGGAGCACGAGGTCGGGGTTCACGGAAATGATGAGCGGGAACGGCAGTTCGGCAATCAAAGCCAGCACGGCCTCGTCCATGGGTAGGTTTTTGAAAAACGCCTCGGCTTCGGTTTGGGCATCCATTTTCGACACGGCCGTGTCGAAAATAAACAGCCCGTCGCGCTCGAAGAAGTGCGTCGCTTCCACGTCAAGGTGCTCGGTGAGGTGGGCGTAAAAAACCGAAGCGACGGACTGTTCATGGCTCGACCAAAAGTCAGGCCCAATGAGCAGTACGGCACGCTCTTTTTCGATGTCGTTGAGAATGGTTTTCCAGTTCGGCGGAAGCATAGCGGTCGTTTCGTGGGTGCCAAAGGCACATGAACAGCAAAGCGCTAATGTACGTTCACAACACAGAAATGACGGGAAAATTTTGCTGGTTGGCAAGGCCGCAACCATCATCTGGTCTGCCCTGCCCGGCTTGCCCAATCAGCCTGATTCATTTCAAATTTGATTTCGTGCGGCCCATGCATTCCGACTTCCAGCCAGCCGGCTTTCCGGTAAAAGCCCGCTGCCCGGGTGCCCGGGGCCGTACCCAACCAGATAGTGGCCCCCGTTTGGGCGAAATACCAGTCCAGCATCCGGTCGTGCAGCAAGCGGCCAATACCTTGCCTCTCGTAGTCGGGATGCAGAAACAAGGCCCACACATTGGTACCCACGAGATCGGCTATGGCAAAGCCGACGATTCGACCGTCCATTTCGCACACCCAGCCCTTGCCGCGCCGGGTCAGGAAGTCGGCACAGTCGGCATCAGTGACAAGGGCGGGGTCGGACAGAGTATTTTCCCGCACCGAGTTGCGTACAAGTTGAATTTGGGGAATGTCGCCAATGGTTGCTTCTCGAATATTCATACCGGCAAATATGGTTTTTCCTTTCTATGGCGAACACTTTTTCATGCTTTTTAATACTTGTTTACCCTTCGCCGGCGGTTGGCACCCCCACCTTTGTCCCATTAAAAAACAACACACACATTCACCACTCAGTCAATTTATTCTTCATGAAAAAGCAAGTTTTGTTCCTGTTCTTCTTCCTCGCCGTTGCTGGCTTCGCCTCCACTGCCAACGCACAGTCTCGCACTGATATTCCCGATTTCATCGCAGCTGCGAAAGCCACCGACTCGGGAATGGCCATGCTCCTTCCGGCTATTCAAAAAGTACGCGAAGCGGCTGCTGCGGTACCAGTGATTGAAACGGCTCGCAAACTGGCCGCAAGGGTTCAACGTGCCGGAACAAGCATGAGCCAAACTCAGTACGATGGCTTTCAGAGCGAACTGGCTAAGATCGAGACCGATTTGAACAAAATCCTTGGCAACTCCACAGTGCCTGCTTCCCAATCGCAAACCCCTGCACAATGCCAGGGCGAATGCCACGATCGTTTCGGCGACGGGTTTGGCGGCGGAAAAGGCTGGAACCGTTTCTGGTGCAAACTGGGCTGCTTCAAAGTGAAAGTAGGCAAGGTTGAAGTTGGCGGCAGCAACTAAGCGCCTATCCGATCAAATCACCAAAAAAGGCCCGTGCATCTAATCGGTTAGCGGATATGCCCACCTTTGCCGGGCCATATCCGCTACCTGAGATAGATCATGGGCCTTTTAACATGTTTACATTTCAGTAGCGGGGCTGCGCGGCAACTAAAAATTAAATGCCCTCTTAGTTTTTTTCAATAAATTGGTATAATTCGACCTAGGCATTCATGAAAACGCAAACAACACTTTTGTTCTTCATACTGATTTTAACGGCATTGGCGAGCAATGCACAGCCGCAGGACATCCGCAGTTTTGTGTCGGCTGCTGCTGATGCCCGCCGGGAAATCGGACTTTTGCTGCCTGCCGTGCAAAAAGTGGAGGAAGCGGCTATTTTTGTGCCCGTGATCGAAGCCGCACGAAAATTGGCAGCGAAAACCCAACAAGCCGGGTCTGGTATGCCGAATACCCAGTATGAAGCCCTCCAGCGCGAATTAGCCCAAGTTGAGGCCGACCTCGTCCGGCTGCTCGGCGTAAAAAAGGCTCCGGGTGCTTGCCCCAAGGCCTGCTCCGATGCCCTCGGCACGGGGTTGGGCGGCGGCAAAGGCTGGAATCGCTTCATCTGCAAATTAGGCTGCATCCCGATCCATATCCAACGGCAATGAGATACCTGTTCCTTTCCGCTTTCCTGTTCATCCTCCCTGCGTTCGGCTCCACCCAAACGCCCGCAGACGAGTTCGTTTCCGGTCTCCTGATCGAAGACGATACTTACGACACCCAGCCCCGCCAAGCGCCCGAAGACGGTAGCAAATCCGACCTGCCCGCTTCCGTGGACCTCACGCCCTACTGCCCCGAAATACGGCACCAGGGCCTTATTTTTTCATGCGTTGGCTGGGCTGCCGGCTACGGGGCGCTGTCCATCCAGCGGGCCATCCTCAACCGGTGTACGGATCGGGAAGTCATCACCCGGAATGCCCACTCGGCACTTTTTCTGTACAACCAGATCCGAACCGAGGACTGCCGAAAAGGCTCCCGTATTTCCGATGCCATGAAACTGCTCATGGAACGCGGCGACTGCCTCGCCCGGCAGTTCGACTTCGACGTGAACGACTGCCAGCAAGCCCCCGACAGCAGCGTGGCCATCAATGCCCGGCGCTATGCCATCGAAGACTACCTCACGTTGTTCGGTACCAAGGAAGACCCCGCCGTGAAGGTTCAGCGCGTCAAAGTGGTGTTGTCCAAAAACAAGCCCGTGGTGATCGGCATGATGGTGATGCGCAATTTTTACGAACTCAAAAACGCCCAGTACTGGCACCCGGCCATTGGCAATACCGCGCCCGCCGGTGGTCACGCTATGGTGGTCGTGGGCTACGACGACCGCAAGGAAGCCTTCCGAATCATGAATTCCTGGGGGAAAAACTGGGGCGACAACGGGTTCATCTGGATCAAGTACAAGGACTTCGGCGAGTTTTGTAAATATGCCTACACCATATACCTTGTGGCTCCGGGTAAAATGCAGAGCGCGGATACCCCCGCCACTCAGCCCGCAACCGCTCCGGTCACGCAACCACAAAACGCCCAACCGGACACCCAACCCGCAGACGAACGCCCGCTCGTGGAACTGGCCGGTGCCTTCCAGTTTCGGTACCTGAACGGCTGGCATCAACAGAGCAACCAGCCCAATTTCGATCCGGTGGACGTGGAACGCACGTTTGGCGTGTACCGACTTCGCCAACGAGAATGGCCAGTGGGCAAATTGTTTCAGTTGCTGGCCACGACCCTGCGCGACGACGAGTACCTGTACGTATTCAGCATTGACGCACTGCGTGCTGTGCATTTCCACTGGCCGCGCCAGGCCGGGCTGAATGACAAGTTCGGCACCCAGAACGAAAGCCCGCTACTGCTCGCGGGCGGCGGCGAGGTCATTATTCCCGGTGCCAAAAAGGCCCTTTCGCTAGCTTACCCCGGCACTGATCGGTTGATCGTGCTTTTTTCAAAAAGAAAAATAGACACGGTGGCCAAACTGGCCGAGCTGCTCAGCCGCAAGGACGGCGATGTTGCCCAAAACCTGCTTCAACTCCTCGGCAAGCACGCCGTGCCCGCCGCCGACATCACCTACGCCGCCGACCGCCTTGCCTTTGAGGCTACCACGCGGAGCGAGGGGTTTATCGTGCCGCTGGTTTTGGAGGTGGTGGGGCAGTAAGAGCGTGTTTAAGAGCGTGTTTAAATTTCAGTGCCGAGGCGAAAGCGAGCAAATTTTGTTTCAGACAAGGCAAAATTTGCAGTCGTAGCCGGGTGCCTACGGCGAAAATTTTAACGCAGTATGAAGCAAAATTTGCCGCTTGCAGCCCGGCGACTGAAATTTAAACACGCTCTAAATTTCAGTACAAAAAACCGAACAACCACAGCGGGATTTTGCGCTCCGAACCGATATCCAAGCCATCGGCGGCGACAAAGTCGGTCGTAACGTTCTGCATCTGGGGAAAGCCTTTTTTCCGACCACCGACTTCCACGGTGAATTGGTTGTTGACCCAAAAATCGCCCTCCTCGGAGTATTCGACCGTGTAATTCGGGCGTACTTGGCTGACAAAAAAAGTTTCTCGGAGGGTGCCTACGTCCGGGTTGGGGTTGTCAAGAGCGTAAGACAGGTTGGTGTTGGCCAAAAAAACCTTGTCCGGTTTTTGCAGACGTGTTATCCCTTTGGTATGGCGATGCAACAGATGAAGCACCCCTGCATCCTCCAAGTTGTGCATCTGTTCGGTCAGCATATTTCGGGTAAGCCCGGTCTGCTCACTCAATTTTTGAACATTGGGCTTGAACGGGACGCTCTCGGCCAGCACGACCAAAAAAGTCTTGATTTTGTCCACTGTGGCGTAGGTCATCCCGTAAGCCGACGGGAAGTCAATTTCCAGCATCAAGTTGATCGTTTCAATCAGTTTTTGCGAGTAGGCATCCACATTTTCCAAAAAAAACGGATGGTACCCGAAACGAAGGTAGTCTTGAAAATACTGCAACGGCTTCAAGTTCCTGTCAATTTCCAGCGCGATCGAACTGTGCTGTTGCAAGAGATCGCTCAGGGTGATTGCCGGAAACGCAAAGCCTTTGGCAAGCTGCAAGAACTCCCGGAACGACAGCCCGTACATCTGATACATCACCGCTCTTCGGCTCAAATCCGCCTTGCTTTTAGCCAAGTGGATAACGGAGGAACCGGTAAAGATCACCCGCAATTGTGGAAAATCGTCGTACATATTTTTCAACTCCTGCGACCAGTCTGCATACCGGTGTACCTCATCAAGCAACAGGTAACTGCCGCCGGATCGCACAAACTGCTCCGCAAATTCGTACAGCCGGTGCTTTTTGAAATACAGGTCATCCAAACTCGCGTAAAGCGACTTTTCCGATTCCGGGATACGCAGTTTGGCATACTGGAGCAAAAAGGTTGTTTTGCCAACCCCGCGCGCGCCCTTTATGCCAACGAACCGGTTGCGCCAATCCACCACGTCCATGAAGTCTCGAACAAAGGCCGTGGGCACAGCATCTACTTTTTTTCGGTACTTGAGTACAAGCGATTCCATAAAAATGCTCTTTTGAAAGAGCAAAATTAGACTGTTTTTGCTCTTTTGAAAAAGCAAAATTGGGATTCTGTTTGAGTTTTTTACCCTTTTTTACATTTGCCCAAAAACGCCCGGCCTATTTTTGCCGCATGACGCGTCCGTTTTTGGCCACTGTTTTTGCCTGCATTGCCTTGGGAGCTACACCTCGTTTGGTGGCTCAGCCAGCTGGCGAGGTCGAGGCGGTGGAGAAAACACTCGCCGAGGCCACGCATGATTCCGTCCGTGCCAAAACCCTCAACCGGCTTTCGATCCTGACCCTCCAGTCCAGCCCCGAACGGGCCAAAGGGTACATTGACCGGTGTCTCCAGCTGACGGAGGCCGTGGAGCGCGGCGCGGCACCCGAAGGCATCACGTTCTCCGACCGGGGCAGCGCGTTTTTTTACCTCGGCTGGTACCACATGCAGCGCTCCGAATATCCCGATGCCGTGCGCCACACACACAAGGCGCTCGAGATGTACGAACGCGGCGGCGACCGGGAGCGCGTCGGCAGCGCGTACAGCAACCTCGGCACCATCTTCAAGCGGCAAAAAAACACGGCCGAGTCCGAGCGTAACTACCGGGAGGCCTTGCGGATTTTCAAGGAAATCAACAACCAGGACCGCCTCGCAGGCTTGTATCTGAACTACGGCGGGCTGTTGGTGGCCGTTGAGCGGTACGACGAGGCGTGGGCCATGTTTCAGGAAACCCAAAACTATTACCTCAAATCGGACAAACCCGCCGACTGGGGCACACTGTACAACAACCTCGGCGTATGCGCCCAAGACATGGGCCGTACCGAGGAAGCAATCGAATACTACCAAAAAGCCTTGGCGGAATACGAGCGGCGCAAAAATCTGACCAACGCGGCCAACGCCCACAACAGCCTCGCCACTGCGTACCAGACTACCAAACAGTATGAAAAAGCGCTCAGTCATTACGACCTGTGCCTGAAACTGGGCCTGCAAGTAGGAAACAAAATAGCCATCACGCGGGCCTATACAAATTTGGCAAACGTGTACACCGACCTGGCCAAAATCGCCCCTGGTAATAGCCTCAAAGATTCATTGTACTCCGTGGCCATCGTGTCGCTAAGAACAGCAAAAGTGTACTCTGATTCCATTTACAACTTGGAGAGCAACCGCCAGGTAAGTGAGATTCAGGTCAAGTTCGAGACCGAGCGCAAAGAGCGCGAGATCAGCCAACTCAGTACGGAAGCCAAGCTTCGCGAACTGACCTTGCTGCAGCAGCTGTCCGAGTTGCGTGCCCGAAAACTGGCCGCCGCCGCCGAGCACGAGCGTATGCAAGCCCTTGAAAAAGACAACCTAAACGCTGCACTCGAACTGGAGGCTAAAAATGCCCGCCTCAACGAAAACGAAGCGGTATTCAAGAGCCAGCAAAAAGAGATCGAACTGCTCAACCAGACTAACGCCCTGCGCGAGGCTGAAGTGCGCAGCCAACGGGCCGTTCGCTCGGGCCTGCTCGCCGGCCTGCTCGCCTTTGCAGCTATTTCCTTCCTCCTGTTCCGGTTGTTTTTGCAAAAAAACCGCAGCAACCGCGAAATACGCCGCCAAAACGCGGAGATCGAACGCCAACGGGCAGAAATCGAACGCCAAAACGAGCACCTTGCCGAGGCCAGCCATTTCAAGAGCATTTTCCTGTCCAACATGAGCCACGAGATACGAACACCGCTGAACACGGTGATCGGTATGTCGGGGCTGCTGAGCCAAACTCGGCTCGACCCCAAGCAACGGGACTACATCGAGTCCATCGAATTCGCGTCCGAAAACCTGCTGACCCTCGTCAGCGACATACTCGACTTCTCCAAGGTGGAAGCGGGCAAGATCACGTTTAACCCGGTGCCATTCCGCTTGCCCGAACTGCTGAATAAACAAATGAGCATGTTCCGGCTGAACGCCAAACAAAAAGATGTCGATCTCCACCTTAGGTGCGACCCCGACGTGCCGGAGGTTGTCGTGGCCGATTCCGCCCGACTCAATCAGGTGTTGCTCAACCTGCTGGGCAATGCCGTCAAGTTTACCGATGTCGGCCAAATCCGATTGGTTTGCTCCGTGACCGAACGCAGCCTCGACGGCAGTTTGGCGCTCCGCTTTGAGGTGCATGACACCGGTATCGGCATTGAGGCCGACGAACTGCCCAGCCTGTTCGATGCTTTTGTGCAAGCGGGCGAGCACACCCACTTGCGCTACGGAGGTACCGGCCTCGGCCTTGCCATTTCAAAACAGCTCGTAGAATTGCAAGGCGGGCAAATTTCTGTGCGTAGCACGCCAGGGGAAGGCTCGGTTTTCGCGTTTACCCTGCCCGTCACCGTAGGCGAACTGCCGCCGCCCGAACCGCATCTCAACGGCAAGCCCGCGAACGAAACCAAACTTCCCTCTCGGCGGATACTGCTCGCCGAGGACAACCACTTCAACCAAGTGCTCGCCAAAGAACTGCTCCTCAATATTATGGACGCGCCCCAGGTGGATGTGGCCGAAAACGGCTCCATCGCTCTGCAAAAAGCCGTCGAACTCGCCTACGACCTCGTCCTCATGGACATCAAAATGCCCGTCATGGACGGCCTAACCGCCACCCGAGCCATCCGCGACGCGGGCATTTCTACGCCCATCATCGCCCTCACCGCCAACGCTACCACGGGCGAAGAAGAACGCTGCCGCGCCGCCGGCATGGAGGATTACCTCAGCAAGCCCATCAACCCCGCCCTGCTGCGCGAAAAAATCGCGAAGTGGGCTGTGGCCCGCGCTGATGGGGAGTATTCCGGGAAATAGACCATATACTTCGGGCTGCGAGGTTTTGTGCATGGCCTTCGGCCCATTGCTCAGTATGACAAAAGCGGCTTCACACCTTTCGGTGCGAGGTATAAAAACTCAGGCAGAGGGCGTTCACTACCTCTGCCTGAGTTTTTATTTTTGAAAAAAGATTTCAGCAAAATCTGTTGTTTTCGCTGACTATGGTTCTACTTTTGCCTGAAAATTAAAAATAGGCACTGTGTTTGTTCATTTGTCAGGGTTTTATTCTTTCATTTTCGCTGTAAAAACTTATTAAACGCACCTATTTCGCTGAAACATCGCTCACAGAAGCCTCGTAGCACGCACGGATTTGTACGAAATGACAAAAGGCCCCCCTCACAATTTTCACCCTCTCACCCTCTCACCCTCTCACTCTCTCACTCTCTCACTCTCTCACTCTCTCACTCTCTCACTCTCTCACCCTCTCACCCTCTCACCCTCTCACCCTCTC